>CAZTXJ010000177.1:0-2564 GCA_964617285.1 uncultured Calditrichaceae bacterium
GTCAAAGATACCAGCAATAAATGGTGGCTGGATGAGGTAGGAGGAAAACCGCTGGATGCCAACAAGATCCAGCCATATTTTTCCAAACTGGATTATACCAATATTTCCGAATTTGTGAAGGACGGGAATGTCGATCCGGCGAAATATGGACTGGCCAAACCAAGCGTGCAGATTTCCCTGTATAACGGTGAGAATCTGATACTCCAGGTGAAACTGGGGAAAATAGTAGGGGATAATGTTTATGCGATGACCAATCAATACGATTCGGTCTATCTGATCCCCAAATCGAAGATAAAAGACCTGAAGCTAAAATTAAGTGATATCGAACTGACTGAAAAACCGGAGACTGAACCCGCCTCATAGAGGAATGCGGGTGAATTCGTTTATTTTGATGAAAGTTAGAGGATTATAATTTGTTTCGTTTTGCCAATCCGGAATTTCTGTTTCTTCTGCTGTTATTACCCGCCATTGGCTATTATCAGTGGCGACGACGGCATAAATTAACCGGACGAGTAAAGTTCTCTACCCTGAAGTACATGAAAAATATTCCGGTTTCCTGGCGCCAGCGGATCCGGAAAAATATGTATCTTTTCCGACTGGTCATCATTGGTCTGATTATTCTGGGATTAGCCAGACCGCAGTCCGGTACCCGCAAACAGGAGATCACCACCGAAGGTATCGATATCATGATGGTGATGGATGTGAGCTCATCCATGCTGGCAGAGGATTTTAAGCCCAAAAACCGGATTGAAGCGGCCAAAGACGTGGCTGAGGAATTTATCCATGGACGCACCAACGACCGGATTGGACTGGTGATCTTTGCCGGGGAGGCATTTACCCAGTGCCCGCTGACCCTGGATTATGGCGTCCTCACCGAATTGATCGACAAAGTGCAGGTGGCCCCCCGCGACTGGGATGGCACGGCAATCGGTAATGGGATCGCTACGGCCGTAATGCGGCTAAAACATAGCAAGGCCCGCAGCAAGGTGATTATTCTGCTCACCGACGGCCGGAATAATGCCGGAGAAATTAATCCGCTTACCGCTGCCCAGGTGGCACAGACATTTGATATCCGGGTGTATACCATCGGTGCCGGGACGCGGGGTTCCGCACTCTATCCGGTTGACGATCCCTTGTTTGGCCGGCGATACGTTTCTATGCCGGTGGAAATTGATGAAGATCTGTTGAGAAAAGTTGCGGCGCAAACCAATGGCCAATATTTCCGGGCCACCGATACCGAAAAGTTGCGCCAGATATACCAGGAAATTAACGAGATGGAAAAAACCAAGATCGAGGTAAAGGAATTTACCAAATATAAAGAGCTTTTTGTGAATTATGCCGGTGCCGGACTGGCGTTGCTACTGCTGGAATTATTGCTGTTGAATACCTGGTTAAGAAAATTACCTTAGTTTTATAAGAGGTTTGATGTGTTAAGATTTGCTTATCCCCAATTTTTTCAACTTTACTGGCTGCTGCCCCTGATGGTGGTCTTTTTGGTATGGAGTTTTCGCCGCAAGAAAAGATTGCTGAACCGGATCGGGGATGAGGAATTGGTGGAGCATCTTACCCGTTCGGTGAGCCGGAACAAACAAATCTGGAAGGGGATTCTGTTCATTTTTGCTTTTATCGTGCTGGTGTTTGCCCTGGCCGACCCCCAAATTGGCACCAAGCTGGAAGAGGTTAAACGCAGCGGGGTGGACATATTTATTGCCCTGGATGTTTCCAAAAGTATGCTGGCCGAGGATGTGGCACCCAACCGTCTGGATAAAGCCAAGCATGAAATTTCCACTTTTATCGATCGTCTGGAGGGTGACCGGATTGGTCTGATCTGCTTTTCCGGCATTGCCTTCGTTCAGTGTCCCCTGACCCTGGATTACAGTGCTGCCAAGCTTTTTTTGAGCGACATCGATACCGATATTATTCCCCAACCGGGGACGGCTATCGGAACTGCCATCAAGACGGCGACCCAATCTTTTGTTACCAAGGAACTAAAGCATAAGGTGCTGATTCTGATCACCGACGGCGAAGATCATGAGGGCGATCCGGTCGAGACCGCCAAGGAAGCCGCCAAAGAAGGCGTGGTGATTTACACCATCGGCATCGGTTCGCCTCAGGGTGCACCAATCCCGGAATATGATGCCTATGGTAACCGGACTGGCTACAAAAAGGATAACAGCGGTCAGGTAGTTACTACCAAAATGGATGTGCTGACTCTGGAGAAGATTGCCTTTCAGACCGGTGGGAAGTACTATATTTCCAGTACCGGTGAATCTGAATTAAATAAAATTTATGATGAAATTTCTTCCATGGAGGAGAAAGAATTATCCTCCCGGCAATTTACCCAGTTTGAGGATCGCTTCCAGATTTTCCTGATCATCACCTTAATTATCCTGGTTTTTGAAACTTTATTGGGTGAAGGACGAAAAATAAAACGACTGAAAAAACAAATAGCTGCCTATGAAAATGCCTGAAAATAAAATAAGTATTATTTTGATCCTGCTATTTGCATTTGGCTCGACCTCGGTTTGGGCGGATCTGAACCGCTCCAAAGTGAAGGCCGGGGT
>CAZTXJ010000177.1:2664-6041 GCA_964617285.1 uncultured Calditrichaceae bacterium
CAACAACAACAGCAGCAACAACAGGGTGATCAGGATAAAGAACAGCAGAATCAGCAGGAACAGCAGGAACAGCAGCAGGACCTGGCCAAACAGGACGAGCAGCAGAAACAGCAGGGTGAGGAAAAACAAGCCCAGCAGATAGACAAGAAAAAGGAATTATCCAAGGAAGAAGCCGAACGCATTCTGCAGGCACTTCGCAGCGACGAAAAGGAAAATCAAAAATTAAGGCGACCGGAGCAAACAGCCCGGCGTCCCAGGGTAGAAAAAGATTGGTAAAACTTCAGCAAAAACATTTTATAATTTCTCTGATCATTATTCTGGCTTTATTTACTTTTTCCCTGAGCCAGGAGATCCAGATCAGCGCCAGCGTGGATAGTAATCCGGTGGGAGTGAACGAACAGTTCAGCTACCAGGTGGAGATCTCCGGGGCAACCCAGAACCTGCCCAATGTCGATCTGCCGGATTTTTCCGATTTTGCGGTAATGCGTGGTCCGAGTACCTCCAGTTCCTTCCAGATCGTTAATTTTGATATGAAGGCCAGTAAGACTTATACCATCGTATTGATGCCCAAAAAAGAAGGCACCTTCCGGATTGCTCCGGCCAAAGCCAGTTATAAAGGGAAAACAATTTCATCCAACAGTGTGGATGTTAAGGTGGTGAAAGAAACCCAGCGTAGCCAGCAACAACAGCAGCAGGCTCAAAGCAATCAGCAACAGCGCCAGCAACAGCAGGTGGATCTTTCCAAGGCGGTTTTCCTGAAAGTGATTCCCTCCAAACGGTCACTCTATGTGAATGAAGAAGTTACCCTCAGATACAAAATATATTTTCGGGTGAACATTTCCGGTAACGAGGTTGAGAAATTACCGGAGGCGGTTGGCGCCTGGGTGGAAGAGTATCCCATGCCCCAGCAACCAAAGATTTATCAGGAAACGGTAGATGGGGTGCAGTATAATGTGGCAGAAATCCGGAAGGTGGCGGTATTTCCGTCCCGTCCCGGCAAGATTACCGTTTCTCCCATGAGTATGATTGTAGAGGCGGTGGTCAGGCGTCAGCGCACCAGAGATCCTTTTAACATGTTTGATGATTTTTTTGGAGATCCCTTCGGACAGGTAGTGAAGCAGCGGATAAATTCAGGCGGGGTTGAACTGAATGTGCTGCCACTGCCCGAATCCGGCAAACCGAATAATTTCTCCGGCTTGGTGGGCGATTTTAAGGTGCACTCCTCGGTAGATAAAGAAACCGTTCCGGCTAATGAAGCGATCTCCTATAAAGTAAAGATATCCGGAAGAGGCTTGCTGAAATTTCTGGAGAAACTGCCGGTCACCTTTTCTCCGGATTTCGAGGTTTACGATCCCAAAATTGATGAGTCAGTGAGCAAGAGCGGACCTTCGATTACCAGCAATAAGGAATTCGATTATGTCATCATTCCCCGGGTAGCCGGCGAGCAGCGGATTAAACCGGTACAGCTTTCTTATTTCAATCCGGGGGATAAGAAATATCATTATCTCAGTGTGCCGGAATACAAAATTTCCGTCACCCCGGGGAAAGATCTGGGATTGGGTGTGGGCAGTGGAACAGTTCTGTCCAAAGAGGAAGTACAGCTTTTGGGTGAGGACATCCGGTTTATTAAAGAAAATATTGGAGATCTGAAACCTGTTGGATATGTGCCATATCAACAATGGTGGTTTTATCTGGCATTTATTTTTCCGACCGTTTTGCTGGGAGTTGCCTGGGTTTACCGGAATCATCTGGAAAAGATGTCTACCAATGTGCAGTATGCCCGGAGCCGAAAAGCACATAAGCAGGCGCAGGCTCGGTTGCGGGAGGCGAAAAACTATCTAAAACAACAGCAGCCCGCTCAGTTTTACGGGGCAATTTCCGCCAGTCTGATCGGTTATGTGGCGGATAAGACTAATCGTCCAGCCGCCGGATTATTGAGGGATGAGGTTATTCAGCTGCTCAGGAAAAATAAAGTGGAGCAGTCCCTGGAAGCGGATTATCTGAAATGCCTGGATGAAGCCGATTTCCGGCGCTTTGCCCCGGGTGAGGCAGCTTCCGGCGAGATGCAGGAGTTCTACCGGCAAACCGAAAAGGTGCTGGTGGGTCTGGAGAAATATTTTTAGCATGTTAAATTGAGGTAAATTTTTGCGACAGGAATTCTGGGACAAAAGGTACAGTGAAGCCGGATTTGCTTACGGGACAAAACCCAATCTTTATCTGGTTTCGAAATCGAAATTATTAAAACCGGGAATGACTGTTCTGGCTATTGGCGACGGTGAAGGTCGTAATGGCATCTGGCTGGCTGAACAGGGGATGGAGGTTACCATTATTGATCAGTCTGAGATCGGATTGAATAAGGCCAGACATCTGGCAGCTGAGAAAAGTGTAGTGATTCAGACCCTCTGTGAGGATCTGGTGAGCTGGGAGTGGCCGGTGAATACCTATGATGCTATTGTATCAATATTTGTCCATTTCGGACCAGCCGAACGGCCGACTCTGCACAAATCCATTGTCAATGCACTTAAAGTGGGTGGATGGCTGATGATGCAATCCTTCCACAAGGACCAGATCAACCGCAATTCCGGAGGTCCGAAAAATGTCGATATGCTTTATACGGTGGATATGCTGGCTAGGGATTTTTCCGGATTAAGGATCGAGGAGCTTGAGGAAGCCGAAACCGATCTGGATGAGGGTGTGTACCATCACGGTACTGCAGCCGTAATAAATCTTTTGGCGCAGAAGGATCAGGTCTGATGAATATTTTAAGAAGTTTGAAAAATAGGTGCCAATTAACTAAAAAACTTATCTTTGATAGTTGTCATTCTGAACTTGCCTGCCTGGCGGACAGACAGGTTTCAGAATCTCCATTAAAGAATCTTAAAGCTATTCCCATTTTATTTCTGATACTCTTTCTTTTTACCGGGGTGTACGCCCAGCAACCCAAACAACTTTTTCAGAAGGCCAATCAGGCATATCAGAACCAAAATTACCAGCAGGCCATTGAACTTTATCAGAATATTTTAGGACAGGGTTATCAGGCGACAGAGATTTATTATAACCTGGGAAATGCTTATTTCCGGTTGAACAATCTTGGACAGGCAATCCTGAATTACGAAAAAGCGCTTAAGCTGAATCCCAATGATCCGGATATCCGCTACAATCTGGAACTGGCGAATCTCCGGGTGGTGGATCGGCTGGAATTACCGCCCCGATTTTTCCTGTTTGAGTGGTGGGATTCGCTGAAAACCTATTTTTCGCTCACCCAGTTAACCAGGCTGGTCGCGGTTCTGTTTACCCTGTCCATTGTGCTGCTTGTGCTCTGGTTGTTTATCCGCCGCTACCGGTTAAGGCGGTGGCTGCTTACCGGTGCTATTATC
>CAZTXJ010000178.1:0-2460 GCA_964617285.1 uncultured Calditrichaceae bacterium
CGATAAGCGTTTTCATGGTTGGGGAAAGAACAGCATATTTCTCGATTAGTTCCCTCGCTCCGTTATAATCCCCCTGGGCCTGAATAGTCAATAACCGGGTGGCCAGGTCTGTGACGCTGTCATAAATCTTATCGAAATTTACCTGCACCCGCTGGGTGACATCATCGTACTCATAGCCTCCCTTTTCCAGGAGATAATTGTAGATAATGGCATTGCCCGATCCATGGGCTTCGTTTATGCCAAAACGGACGGAACGGAAAATTCCCGCCAGAAAGGTTACCCAGGTCTCTTTATCAAATCCCTGGGGATACTCACCCTTTTCCATCATAAAGATGTTATTATACATACCCAGCACATCGGCTTTACATTCTTCAATGGTAGAATAGGTTTCCTTCAACTCTTTTTTTACCTCGGTTTCTCTGCCATCGACCTTAATAAAACCGGGGCCGACGCCATGGGACATCTCGTGCATTAAAACGTGATTGAAAAAAGCCGAGAAAGTGACATCCGGCAACTGATCCTCCGCTAAAACTTTCTCAGCAATCGGTTCAAGTAATTTATTGAACTTTGCTTCATTCACATTTTTTAGCAGGACTTTTTTCGATCCCTTCTTCTCACGCACCCTCTCATCGTTCGGCAGGTTAAAGGCCAGGGTTTGCACGCCCGCTTTGGTGTCCCCGGCAGAAAATACTTCCTGCGCTACCACAATGGGCGATTCGGATCCCCGTTCAAAATTTTTGTACTCATCAGGAATGGGAAGATGCTTTTCAATATCTACCAGATATCCGGCAAATTTTTCCAGCTTTTTGCTTTCTTCGGGATCCTTAAGGGTAATAAAGGCCTCAAACGAGGCTTTGTAATTGAACAGTTCATCCTCATAAACTTCATAAGGACCAATGACTACTTCAATCAGATTGTTCTTAAGATCCATCCAGGCCATATCACTTTCAAAATAATCGTTGGACAGAAACGCGTCAGCCCGGGTAAGCAGATATTTCTTGAGGGAGGGATTATCCGCATATTCCGCAGCCTGGCGCAAATAGTTAGCCGCTCTGGTCAGATCCGATTCATAAAATTCCGAGTAGGGTATGGCCACCAGATTTCCATCTTCCCAGCGAATCACAGTAAATTCCGAGGTGAAGGTCTTTTCATCCTGGGGATGTTCTTTTATCCAGTTTTGAAATTCTTCCTTGGTCATGTTCTCAGGATAAAAATTAGCCCCCGCCGGCTTTGGTTCAGAACCGATAAAAGGTTTATCGTGATCCAGCCGGTTGAACGGCCCGAACATTATCCGGAACAGTTCCAGCTGCAACTTGCCGATCTCCGTATTTGATTTTTCCAGTTCTGACAAAATAGTCATATTTTGGGAATAGACCTGCTTCAGGAAAATGGTGTCCATAATCATGGCCGCACGGTATAATTTATCGATAACCATTTTTTGACGATCATTCAGTAAGGATTGATCGTAGGTAATCTCAACCGGGGCAAACTTGGCGATTATTTCCTTCAACATTTCAACCTCTCCTTCAGATTTAGGCTGACAGGCCAAAAGCGTTAGCATAATAATGATAATGGTTAGTGGTAACAAAATACGTTTCATTTCCATACCCTTTCTTTTACTTAATAACGAAAATGTTTTATTTCTTCACCCTTTTCTTCGATCTCGGTCATGGCTTCGACGCCAATCTGCAGATGCAGATCGGAAAACCGGGCAGTTACCATTTGATCAGATGCCTCGGTTTTTACCCCCTCCGGAACGAGTGGCATATCGGACACCAGTAGCAGTGCGCCCCGCGAAATCTCATTGGAGTGCCCGACAATAAACAGAGTGGCCGTCTCCATATCGATCCCTACAGCAGAAAGCTTGGATAAATAAGCCTTAAACTCATCATCCCATTCCCACATCCGGCGATTGGTGGTGTAGACCACACCAGTGCGGTACTCCATATGCCGGGCAACAATTTTATCCGAAACAAATTTATGGAGTTTAAAAGAAGGTAAAGCCGGGACTTCCGGTGGAAAATAATCGTTACTGGTTCCCTCTCCCCGGATGGCGGCTATCGGCAGGATAAAATGCCCGATCTCGGTGGAGGATTTTAATCCACCACATTTTCCCAGGAACAGGACACCTTTTGGTTTCCGGGCTACCAGCAGATCCATCACTGTGGCTGCATTGGCCGAACCCATCCCGAAATTGATTATCGACAAACCGTGGGTATTGGTAGCCACCTGCATCGGACGACCAATGCCTTTTATTTCTGTGTTAAACTGCAGGGCAAAATTTTCCACATAATTATGAAAATTGGTCAGCAATATATAATCGCCAATTTCATCGATCCTGGCTCCGGTATAGCGTGGCAGCCAGTTTTTGGCAATATCTATTTTCGACTTTAATTGCGTTCCCATGTCTATTCTATCTCAAACCATTTTGACCGGCAGAAATATAAGTAAATTCAAACA
>CAZTXJ010000178.1:2560-4651 GCA_964617285.1 uncultured Calditrichaceae bacterium
ATAGTAGGAAGCGACCAGGCCCAGAATAGCACTGACTTCACTCAAAATGAAGGCAGATATGGTCATCATCCGGAAGGTCTTGGAAAAAAGCCGGGCGGTGGCAGGTGGGATCACCAGAAAAGCGGCGATAAGAACAATGCCGACGACTTTTATGGAAACCACAATGGTAATGGCAATCAAAATGGAAAGCAGATAGTCATCCCATTTTACCGGCAACCTGTCTGTCTGCGCCAACTCCCGGTCAAAGGTAGCGTAGGCCCAGCGCCGCCAGAGCGGCCAGGCAAGCAGTGTGACAATAACCATAATAAAGGCAACCCAGATATCGGTCCAGTTTACTGCCAGAATTGATCCAAACAGATAGGTAAAAGCATCGGCGGTATATTGCTGGGTCAGAAAAAGAAAAATAATACCCAGGGCCATCGAAACGGCAAAGAATATTCCGACGGCAGTATCTGACCCCAAGGCGGTGCGGGATTTGACAAAAGTTATCCCAAAGGCCACAATAATGGTAAACGGAACGGCAATCCATAACGGTTCAGTTCGCAAAAGCAAACCCAGGGCTATCCCTCCAAACGCGGCATGGGCCAGACCACTGCCCATAAAGCTGAGTCCCCGCTGTACCACAAAAACTCCATAGTAACTGGCCAGGAAACCGACCAGTACACCACCCAGCAATGCCCGTTGCATAAAGGGCAGGGACAGAATTTCAGCCATTGAGTTTCTCCAGGAATTTCAATCCATGCTCGTGCCCGATATGACCAAAGGCAATCCGCAGGTTTTCTTCGGTCAATACCTGCTTGGGATTCCCAAAAGCAATTTGTTTACGGTTCAGCAATAGCACCTGATTGGCATGGTTGGTAGCCGCGTGCCAGTCGTGGGTAATCATCAGTACGATAGCTCTGGTTTCTTTCTGATAGGCTTCCAGCTGGCGGTAAAGATCTGCCTCTCCGATAAAATCAATTCCGGTAGCCGGCTCGTCCAGCATAACCAGTTTGGGGTGTCGGACGATGCTGCGGGCCAGACAAATCCGCTGGAGTTCTCCACCGGATAATTTCGCCAGAGGACGGAAAGCCAGATGCGACGCTCCCACCCGGGCCAGTGCATCCAGGGCTCTCTTCTTATTATCTTCAGGCAACCGCCAGGGCCAGCGACTATTTAATCCGGTCTGAACCAGTTCAATGGATAATGCCGGAAAGCTTCGGTCCATTGTTTTAACCTGGGGTACGTATCCGATAAATTCCGGGGGAACTTCCTGTGGAGCTTTACCATATAGGGTAACTTTTCCTTTGCTGGGACGGATTAGTCCGAGCAATACTTTCAGAAAGGTTGACTTGCCCGCACCATTTGGCCCAACAATGGCCACAAATGCTCCCTCATCAATCTTCAGATTGAGATTATCCAGAGCCACATGATCGCCAAACTTTACCGAAAGATTTTCAACAATGATGGTTTCAGCCATTATTCAAGTCCTTCTACCAGCAACCGGGTATTGTAGAGGAGTAATTCAGAATAGGTCTCCCGGCCGGGAAAACCACCCAGCGGGTCCAGTACGATCAAAACGATATCTGCCGCTTCGGCTACTAATTTGGCAGGCCGATCAGAAAGTTGCACCTGGGCCAGTACGGCCCGTACATTTTCTTTCCGGGACAAATCGATAAAATATTTTAATTCACGGGGTGTCGGTTCGGTACCCGGATTGATCTCTATAATCCCGGCAGTTTTAAATCCGAATCGCTTCAGGTAATATTGGAAAAAGGGGTGGGAGAGAAAAACGGATGTTCCCTTTTGAGCCTGGAGATCGGACATAATTTGTTGTGCCAGATTTTCCAACTCCAACTCAAACGTCTTCATATTCTTCAGGTAAATATTTTTCCCGGCAGGATCCAATGCGGATAAAGTATCGCAAATCGCTGGTAAGATGGCTTTAACCACCAGGGGATCGGTCCAGAAATGCGGATCGATGCTGGATCGGTCGTTCTCCCCATGAAAGTGAAAACTTGAGGTGATGTGCAATACCAGGGAATCAGGGATCATATCCACCAGGGAGATCAGATTGCCCCGTTGCATTCGGGTAATCCAGCCATCCAGATT
>CAZTXJ010000178.1:4751-5971 GCA_964617285.1 uncultured Calditrichaceae bacterium
TTGCATTGTCATAAATTCTTGCAACAGAGTTGCAAAATTAATACTTTCTTTATAAATTTCCAAATGAAAGTGTAAAATTGAAGAGAGATAATTGACCTTTAGAATAAAAGAAAACAAATGATAGAGACCGAAATAGTAAAAAACTTAAAAAAATCGCAGATACGACCAACCAACATCCGCAAGGAAATTTTAGGTATTTTTTCTGAGACCGAATTCGCATTGTCCCATAATGATCTGGAAGCACTGACCGGGCACAAATATGACCGGGTGACTATTTACCGAACGCTGGACTTGCTCTGCTCAAAGTCCATCATTCACCGGGTGATTGATGATACCGGGATTGCCAAATACAGTTTAACCAGAAATGAACCACAGGAAAACGTTGAGGTAAACAAGCACCTTCATTTCAAATGCCAGAAGTGTGGTCACACTTACTGTTTCTCCACAATCGATCTTCCCGAGATCAATTTTCCGGCACAACTGAAGGTAACCTCGCTGGATGTCTCTGCCGAAGGGGTATGTCATAATTGTCTTGAGAGCTGAGGCTGGCATGGTAACAGGAATACATTATTTTCAAATTCTTTTATAAATGGTTGAGTTAAAAGATTAAATTGACGGGGAAAAATTTAAATTACAAACTAAAGACAATTTGGATAACAAATGATCGTAAAGAAATGGATGACCCGGGAGGTGATAACCGTCTCACCGGAAGATACCCTTGAGCACGTCCGACAAATTTTCAGGAAATATAAATTCCGCCGGGTACCGGTAATGGAGAATAATCAACTGGCGGGGATCATCAGTGAACGCGATATCCGGTCATATTTTATGAGGGATAACGGAGCGATCATCGAAAAAAACAATCTGACACTTAAAGCCGGCGAAATCATGACCCGCGATCCTATTACCATCTCGATGTACGATACCATTGAAAAAGCAGCCCTGCTGATGCAGGAGAATAAAATTGGCGGATTACCGGTAATCGATGATAACAATCTGGTGGGGATAATCACCGAACACGATGTATTTGATGCCCTCATCGAAGTAACCGGGGCAAAATGGGGCGTGCCGAGATTAACCCTGGTTATTGACGACCGGCCGGGAAGCGTAAAGGAAGTCGCGGATATCATCCGAAAATACCCGGCAAAAATTTTGAGTTTCCTGATCACCAAGTATCAGATGCCGGCGGATAAGCGGGAGCTGATCATGCGGGTGGACAG
>CAZTXJ010000179.1:0-5829 GCA_964617285.1 uncultured Calditrichaceae bacterium
GTGATGGGTATCTCCGGGTTTACCTCTTAAGGCATCAATAACAGTTCCCATGGTAGCATTTTTGACGGGCAAATCATCAACCTTTACCAGAATATCACCGGATTCAATTCCTTCAACAGCGGGTATACCATCTTTTTCAGCCACTCCGATTATAGAATAATTACCATCCATTTCCGGACGAAGTGTTAGGCCAACCATATCCATATCGTGAAAATCTGATTCAGGTCTCTTTTTAAAGTATACCGCACTACCCGGATAATCAATCTCCACCCGGCAGTATTTAAATACATTTGGCCCCAAAATTCCATCAACTGGTCGAGCTGATTTTCTGGAGTACCAGACCGCCAGAGGAAACGAATCAGGAAGTGCGACCAACCCTACTTCAGAAAAAGTGACTGATCCCCATTTTATTTCAGGCACTCTGATAATATTCCAGGCTTCTTCCCCCGGCCACCAGCCCCAAATATTTGCGCATCCCAGGGCACCTTTCATTTTCGGACAATCCGGTTCATGCGTCAGAATTTTATCCAATACCGTTTCCGAAGTAAAGCTATAGGAAGCACCATTATCCAGGGCAAAACTCAAGCTATCCCCATAAATCTCTGCATTTATTTGGACAATACCTGTATTCTGGTTAACAATTGCGGCACAGTGTTCCCCAATGTGTTTAATACTTCCTGGTGCCGCCAGGGTAAGTTTTTTCTGAGGATAATCGAAAACCACCTGGTACTTTTTTAGAACAGTTGATGGCAAATTGGCATCAATGTGCATGGTGCTAAACAACCATTTGGGACGGAACATGACCTTGGTATTAATTCCCTCAAAATTTAAGGTCATACCACCCATTCGAATGTTTGCCGGTTTTGTCAGTTCAATGGCATTAATTTTACTTTTGGTCTGGGCATCCGGAAGGTCAATTCCCAGATCCCCTGCCAGGGATTCACTGATAAAGAATTCGGGATTACCGGTATCCACCCAGAGCAACACCTTCCGCCAGGAACTGTCCGGTTTTTGTATCTCTGCATTGACCAGCATCCGGTTATGGTCCAATTGGAAAGGAATTGTAACCACATGCATGTCACTTTTAGAACAGGTTACCAAGAAAATAACTGCAATACTTAAAATAGAGGTCAAAAATACAGTAATTTTCATTTTTTCTCCCGAAAAATTTGTTGACGTCCTTCGGTAAAATATATTTTGAATTTATATGACTGGATAGGACAAAAGGAAAAACAAGAAAAAACCGATATGGTTTTAACATACCATTTCTCAAATAATTAAAATAACTATTATCATTTTCTCTGCCGTTATACTGCTTCGTCTCAAATAATTTTACAATTACTGTTTTTTGGAATATTTGTTACAAAGAAAGAAATTCAGTTTTAATAATTCTAAATCAATTATGGAAAGTTTTAAAGGACGATTAATTTATTATACCACCCATAATTTTCATCTTTAATTCTTTTTCCAAAATATTCCTGAACCGGGTGGCGCTGATCGGGTGATCTGCCAGAAGTTGGCCATTATATATCAAGTTGAATACCCCATACGGCGAAGGCATTTTTTGGCGGGCTTCCCGGGGATTCTCAATTTCAGAAAGATGGAGCTTCGCATCGTATTTTAAGGCCACCGGGGGCAGCTCATCTATCGCTTTTCCGATGTAAGGGCACTGGTATGTAAAAACCAGTTGTAATCCCTGAAATTGGCTTAATCTCTCTTCCCAGTTTTTCGGAAATAAAGGTAACGGACCGTTCCTAAATCGTTTGATCAACAACTGATAATATGGTGGTGCTTCATCCACCAGCTCAAAACCATTTTTGAGGTAGACATTTTTACCGGCCATCCAGGGTCCATCACTGGTAACCACAGCGACCCCGGCTTTGCCATCGGATTGGGCATCTTGCTGACAATCCTTTAACAAAGCTGAGGCCATTCCTTTAAAAGGGAATTTACCGGAATTTACCCACAGACAATGGATAACCAGATAATCCGGAGCTTCAATTGTTCGCCAGGTATATTCTCCCGGAATATATTCCAAAAATCCAGCCTGTTTTTTATCGGTAGTCTCAATCAGTTTAATCCTCAGACCTTCTTTAAATCGTTGTTTTAACCAGGCTAATTTCGCTTGATAGCCAAAATGCTTTTTATTCCGCACACAAAAGAAACCATGCTCTTCTACATTTTGGGAATCAACAGTAATAATTTTGAAATCTGCCATATTTCTAATCTTGCCTTGTCATTTATCTGGTATCAATTCTAAAGAATTCTCATGGTCAAAACCGAAATCCGATGCCAGCCCCGAAATTGATCGGATCGAGTTTTAAACTAAATATTTTTCTTCCGTTTTCTTCGATGTCGGTCCTCATACTGTTCCACTTGATATCTATATTGAACAGAATAAACGAAGTAAGATCAATATCCGCGCCTAATTGTATGGCCGCGCCAAAACTGGGTGTGAGATCTTTATTATCCAAGAAACCACTTTTTTCCCAACACACGGTAAAATTACCGCCCGCCCCAATGTAGGGATGAAAACTACCCTTGAACGGCAAATGATAACGCAGAATAATATTAACCGGAAGCAATTCAACCGATCCCAGATTGGTGACCACTCCGGTATCATCGGTAAAATCCACCTCGCGGGATTCAGTCTTGATGTTCAATTCAGCGGAAAATGCCGCGTTGATTTGCTTGCGTATCGCCGCTTCCAGGGTGAAGGCGCTGTAAACCTGGTAGTTTTTAGGATCGGATTGATCGGATGAACCGGTGATAATTATCCGGTTGATATAGGCCCACTGGTGGCTGTTATTATCAGAATTCTGGGCGAACAGTTCTGTAGCAGGTAAAATGTAAAGGCAAATGCCCAATAAGAATATCAGGCCAAATCTTTTTAGCGGACAATATGAGCGGTGAATTCCAATTAGACTTTTCAAGTTCATCTCCCCAGCTTTGATCAGAATTTTGAATTACTCAATGACAAATACAATAACTGTCCAAATTGTTGCTAAAACTAAATTATTTTGTATCCGAAAGAAAACCAAAAGTATTATGACAGAAGAAAACTTTTCACCGAAGGTAACAGGGTAAAGATGAGAATAAAGAACCCGACCAATCCATAAATAAGTTGTAAAGGCGGTTGGGATTGATAACCGATCATTGCAATTTCTACCCCTATCCAGATCAGCAGTGCAAGGCCAACCAACAGTGATCCAAACCATGCCCGGTTGTCTTTTTTCCGGAGAAGCGAAAAAATGATCAGCGGGAATAGTCCCAGCACCAGAAAGAGAATGATGCCGGGAATCAGGAAATTGCCGAACGGAGAGCCTTCCAGCAGGCTTAGCGGCAACCGGATTGAACTACCGGATGGATCCAACACCAGTGCCGCACCGCCGAACAATCCGCTCAAGGCCTGGAAAGCAAGTAATATGAGCAAAATGAAAATTGTTTTAGGTTTTGGCTTTGTCTCGGTCATACTAGTCTCCAGTTTATTATTTATTGTTGGTCTAATGTTTAAAAGTTAAAAAAGAATATGGTTATTATAAAGGATGGATAAATTAAGATTTGCTATTTTTGGTTTTTCCAGCTGCCGTTTTTAAGTATATCGTCCTATTCAGAAGGTAAGATTAAAAAACTGTTTAATTTATTATTCGGTATCCGACGAGAGGTATAATCCCATTATTTATATTTCAGGACCACAAAAGTAATATCATCATCCTGCGGTTTGCCATTGAGCCAGTTCTCGGCAGCTTCCCTGAGGTGAGTAATAATCTCTTTGGGAGATTTTGGGGCGATTTCCTCAAAAATTTCTTTAACCCGGGAATAGTCCAACATTTCCATTTCGTCATTAAAGAGTTCCGGAAATCCATCTGACATCAGCAGAATAGTATCTCCGGATTTTATTTCCCGATTAATCTCCTCATAGGTTGATCCCTCCGGTCCACCCAGGGGCATACCTTTGATTGTCACTTCTTCTGCCCGGTTTTCCTGATGTCTATAAATCAAAATGGGCGGCATACCTGCTACTGAGGCTGTTATCCGGTTATCCCGGATTTTTAAAAGCGTCATTGCCATATATAAATTGCCCAATTGCATCTTTTTGATGGTTTTTCCGCATACCTTTAAAAATGATACGACATCCATATCTGCTGCATCAGCCAGAAATAGACTTTTCACTAAGGATACCATTAATCCGGCTTTCATTCCATGACCGGTTGCATCTCCGAGTACAATTGTTAAGGTTCCGTCATTGCCGATCGAAAAATCGTAATAATCTCCGCCTACTTCGGTGGCGGTTTTCATAAAAGCGGCGATATCCAGATTTGCAATTTTCGGAACAGTTTTAGGAAGCATCGAAAGCTGTAATTCCCTGGCTTCTTCCAATTCTTCGGTAATGCGCTTGTTATCTGCTTCCAGTAATCGATGGGCGATTTCCTGTTCCTTGGCAATCCGCTCCTGTTCCAGGTTCTTTTCGGAAAGCTTGCTCACCTGGACTAATTGCTGTTCAAGATCGCGACTGGTTCTGGCAAACTGCATGGCCAGAAAAACAGATATGGATATCAGGAATGCCAGAAATCCATAGATATATGCCATAAACAGATCGCCGATGGGACTTATGATTCGATAATTGATCAACATTTGATAGACAATCGAAATAAATAATATTACCAAACCGGCAACGATGATACCATATTCCCCTTTACGTCTTAGCCCCTTCATCACTCCCACCCGGGCAGATTCGGCGAAACCAAGAATTAGTAACCAGTTACCAGATATCGAAACTTTACTGCTAGGATAGAAGAGTAGAAACAGGACAACCAGGGCGTATCCAGCAAAGAGGTAAAATAACTTGGGTAGCTGAGGATAGAATAATTTGTAAACCGTTAGTAATTGAAGTATCACCAGAACCACAGTTGTCAGCGTGGCAAGTTGCAGGAAGATGACAAAAATAACGGGATTGGAGGTATAGTGAATCTGAAAACTGAAGTATGCCGACGCGGCAAACGCAATAGAAAGTAAGGTGAGATACAAATTGAGTTTCTGTTTTGGATTATAAGAAAACAAAATAATATGGAATAGCCCCAGCAGTAATGATGCCACCACAATAATAAGCATATAGGTTTTATAGCGTACGGACCAAAGAAGTTTTACAGCAATTGCATCATCCATATGACCGATATTCATACTAAAACCCATGCCCAGGATCTTTTGCATATACCGACTCCGGGCATGATTTGAATAACGAACAGCAATTACATGATTTTCACCACCAGTAAAAATGACAGTTCGCGGGTACTGCGGGTAAAATCTGTTCTCTTCCTGGCGGTTTGTACCCACCGTACCCAACTTACAGAGCAGTTTGCCATCCAGATAGACTTCCGATGCGCCATAATGCCGTAGCCGCATTCCTAATGGTTTATTATACAAACTAATATCAATTTTAAGGTGGAGGCGAAACCAACCGTTCCCACTCCAGCCACCTTTGGGGTATGTTCTTTTTAAGTTCAAACTGGGATGAATCGGTTCCCAATTACTATCATCATAAAAAGGATCGGCCCAGGTAGAATCATCTCCTGGATGATAACGCCAGTTCTCAGATAACCAGACTAACTTCATGTCGGCCTGTTCTATCTTTTCTGCCGATAAGAAGGTTAAATATTTCAAATCATCAGTTGATTGGCTATGGGAGGCTGGTATAGATAGAGCCAAATACAGCAACAAATAAAACCCAAAATACTTCATGGAACATTTTATCCATTAAAGTAAAGTCGCTCTTTCCTTCACACAATTTGTTTCAATATACTGGCTAACTGTATCTTTTACAATGGACAA
>CAZTXJ010000180.1:0-3843 GCA_964617285.1 uncultured Calditrichaceae bacterium
AAGTAACAACCCAATGGTAAGCACAGGTGTGAAACGGCGCATACCATACCTCCTTATGTTATGGGTCCCTAGGGTGCTTTCAGTTATTTAATCAGTTCTTTGCCCTCACCCTCGCGTTTAGATCATATTCTTTATCAATTCAAAAATATCTTCCCGATTTCTTTCTAACGCCCACTTTACCAAATCCGAGTATCTAAAATAGATTCCTTTTTTTCCCATCCGCTGGTATGGTATTTCGTGGTACCTAATTTTCCGATATAAACTTGTCCTGCTTTTTAAATTAAAAATCTTACTTAACTGTCTCGCGCTTATCAGTACTTCGAAATCCTCTATTCGCTTGATGAACCAAAAGTAATTGTTTTTTCGATACGCCCCTAATATATTTCCCTTTAAAATATGACGACGTAAAGAATAACCGGGTGTTACTTTTGAATCACTTAAAATACCATATTCATCTAACCATTTTGCTGCTTGCGTCAGTGAAACTTCCGGTAAATCCCCACTCTTAAGGCGATGCTGAATATGGTTGTTAATGCTCGCAATCATACTTTACGACGTTTGCAATTTATTTTTTTGACTATAGGGTAACAAAAATTTTTCTAAAAATACTACAATCTGTACTATGTTGCAAATAGTACAATCATTTATCTAATTTTTATGTTAGGAGAATTTTATGGAACTCCAGAACAAGATTGCCCTGATTACCGGAAGCTCCGATCGCGTTGGTCGAACAATTGCCCTAACTCTGGCGGCTAAAGGCGCTCATATCGCTATTCATTATTACACCAATAAAGAAAAAGCACTGCAGACCCAAAAAGAGGTTGAAAATTTGAGCGGTGAATCCCTTACCCTCCAGGGAAATATCAGTCGGAAAAATGACTGGATTGAAATGCGAGATCAAATCATGAAGAAATGGGGCAGGATTGATATTCTGGTCAATAATGCAGCGATATTTTACCCGACTCCCTTTCTCAAAATCACCGATGATCAGTGGAATGAATTTATGGACACCAATCTTCGTGGTACTTTTTACGGCTGTCAGATTATGGGGCAAATGATGATGGAGCAAAAACAGGGTAAGATAATTAATGTCGCCGATGTCTCAGCCCAAAATGTGTGGCCGGGATATATCCCCTACTGTATTTCCAAAGCCGGCGTCATTGCCCTCACCAAAGGTTTATCAAAGGCGTTGGCACCCTATGTAACCGTAAACGCAGTCTCACCGGGGACGGTATTGCTGGCCGAAAATTATGATCAGGAAGAAGAAAATTACCTGATTTCCCGAACACCTTTAAAAAAGGTTGGCGAACCGGAAGACATTGCCAATACCGTGGCATTCTTACTTGAGGGAAGCGATTTTATCACCGGAGAAATAATCAATGTTGACGGTGGACGATCTTTGACCTGATATTCGAAATAATGTTTTTGCTTTAAAGGAGATCAAATCTTAGATCAGACATGATTGAGGGGAAACAGCACAGTAAACTCACAGGATTCTTCACTGGTAAAAGTAATTTTAAGCCGACCCTTTTTTTCTTTTAATTTCTTCTTCAGAGCCTCAATATCCATGGAATAATTTGTGAGCAGTTCCTTCTCATCTCCGGTTTGAATATTCGGCATGAATAAAAGCTGAGTAACCTGCATTCCTTCCCAGTCGCTCCTTTTCTCAACATCCTCCTCATCAAAATTAATGAGTTTTTGCAGCAATCTCTCAATCCGGTCAATTCTCCCATCATGCCGGAGTACCAGACCAAGCAGACCGTTATTTATGATAGAAGAAATCTTGATCACAGCACTGGGACTTTTATTATTTGATTTTCGCTGATCGGAATCTTCAATTCCATATAAAATGGCATTTCGTATTAACAGAAAAAGTACATCTCTTACCAGTTGACGATACATATAGGGAATGGACAAAGCATCAAAATCTTTGTAATCGAAGATCACATCTTTGCCTAATTGTTTGCTCAATCCCCGGGTGAGATTTCGGAGCGAATTTACCAGCAATTCGCTCTCATAAGTCCTTTTCGCCCGGAAATGATTATGAAAATGACTGATCCGCTTGAAAATCGTATGGACATCTTTAAGAGTATCCTGCATATCTCCCAGCAAAACCACCACCGGAACAAAGTCTGTTCCACTCAAATTCTTCTTGCCTTTAAGGACCATCACTTTTTCGATGAACTGGGTGGTTTTGTCAGTAAAAAATCTTAGATCCAGCAGAGAAGCATTTCCCTTGATTATGTAGAGTGAACGATAAATATTTTCCAGAAGCTCCTGAGGTTTCTGGGTATCCTTGCCATTTTTCAGTACCAATTCGATATTATGGAGTTCATGTTCCACCCCAACAAAGAAGTCCTTAAGCAATTCCGGTTCAACATGGAGAATATTAACCAGCCATTCCATCTGCTTCTGGGTGTGATTTTCGGTTTGCTCTAATTTCCGGCTCAGAACATTTCTCTCCGAGTCATCCTTTACCACACCAATTAATTTTAAGATTTTATCATTCTCCACTACTCTCTGAAATTTAAAAGAGAGGTATTTGGATGACGTCCACATACCCCATTCATCTTCATAAAAAAATTCCGTATCAATCAACGGATTTAACTCATTAATGACCTCTTCATCCAGATCTTCCCGGTACATCAGCTCCAAATATTCCCGAACATTATTAATCACCTGCTCGGGAACGCGGTTTTCCAATAAGCTGATAAAATTTTTATTTTCCAGATCCTTGATACTTAGAATTGTTTCCAGGGCTGCCGAATAATACCGGTAAACCTCATATTCCCGATTCAGAAAGAATATACCTTCCCCGGCGTTATCCAAAACAGTGAGGATAACCTGCTCTATACTCAGAAAATCCCCGTTCACCCGATTCGGAACCCCTTCGGAATTCGGAGGAAGGTCTGCAAAATTTTCATCCAGATGGATCATTTAATAAAAATCCTTAGTCCGCTCAATTATGCTTATTCCAGACACACAACCAGAAAAGATTTAAAATCCTTCCAGGTAATGGGAATAACAAAGGCCTGCACATGCTCAGGAAGCCTGATGTCCTTTGCCCGTCCTTCCACAACCACCGGCACAGAAATCATAAAACTGCTACCATAAGCTTCTCTCACGTTACCGGAGATCGTGTTGGCAATTTCACCGGTCAGATCTTTTACTGTTTCCACGGCCGCATCCTGATTTCCCAGGATAATATTGGCCAGCTCTTCAAGCATATCACGAGTTGTGGTAATATAAACACAACCTTTCCGTTTACCGGAGATTCCGATAATGCCCGAATAATCCAGGACAACCGGCTCCTTCCCCTTTAAATAAGGTATCCCTGTCACAGCCGATTCGCTGGTTACTTCCTCGAAGTAGTTTACCGTGCTATCAATAAAAAAATGGAGATCAGTTTCGTTCATTTTTGGTACTCCTGTTTTCGGTTAATTTTTTTCCAGCATCCGGCTGAAGGCTGACTTTAGTTTTTCCGAAGTAAATGGCTTAATGATGAAACTTTTCGCACCCAGTTGAATGGCACGAAGACCGGTAGCCTTATCTTTCAGGGCGGTAATAACCATCACTTTAGCATCCTTATTAATCTTCATCATTTGCTCCAATACGGCAATGCCATCCAGTTCGGGCATGGTAATATCCAGAGTTACTACATCCGGCTCGGTCTTTCTGAATAATTCCAAAGCACTTTTACCATCACCGGCGGTACCAACAACTTCCAGAGGAAAATCATTCAGATTTTTCTCAATAGCCTGTCGAATAATCAAGGAATCATCTACAATCAGTAGTTTAATTTTTTCGTTCATCGTCACCTCACTTTTTGAATTTTATTTCCAG
>CAZTXJ010000180.1:3943-5811 GCA_964617285.1 uncultured Calditrichaceae bacterium
GGTTTTTTATTCAGCTGAATTCTTTCCTCAGGCGTTTCAATTCCATGATGCAGAGCATTTCTAACCAGCTGGATAAGGATCTCCTTCACCAGAAGCCGATAACGATAGGGCAAGGACATCGCTTCAAAATTTTCGTGGATAAAATCGACTTCCTTGCCCAGATCTTTGGCCAGATTATTTATCAAATTGGTAATGGATTTTATTAAAAGTTCACTCTCGTAACTCCGCTTGGGACGGAAGTGCTGGTGGAACTGACTGATTCGTTCTATCAGATTTCGCACATCATTTAAATTGGTACGGATCTCACCCAGTTTAAGAACCAGGGGCACAAAGTCCTTTCCCTGAATAAATGCGTTCTGGCGGATTTCATTAATCCGCTCTTCGAACTGGTGCGCCTGATTGGCAAAGAATTTAAGATCGAGCAGGGTGGCGTTACCTTTTACCAAATGAATAGCCCGGTAAATTTCTTCCAGCAACTGATGATAATCCTTATTGGCGTCCCCGAATCTTAACAGGGCATCAATATGATCTAATTCCCGCTGTACACCTTCGATAAATTCATTCAACAGAGCCGGTTCAATATGGAGGATGTTGACCAGCCATTCCATCTGCTTCTGGGTATGTTTTTCCGTACTCTCCAGCCTTTTGGCCAGAATGATCTGTTCCGTAACATCCGCCACTGTGGCAATCAGACTAATGATACGGTCTTCGTCAAAAATACGCTGAAAATTAAATGATAAGTACTTGGAGCTTTCCCAGGAATCATCATCGATCAGATTCAGTTCCACCTCAGAGAGTGGATTCAGCTCTGCCAAAGTTTCTTCATCAACATCCTTCCGAAACATCAACTCCAGATATTCTTTGGTGCTTTGAACAACCTTCTCGGAAACCTTGCCCCTTAATAATTCTAAAAAATTATTATTGGCCAAATTGGACTGATGAAGAATATCCTCCAGGGCCATTGAATATTGCGCCCCTAACTCAAAATTTTGATTAACCAGGAAAATACCTTCCTCTACATTATTCAGGATATCATCGGTATCCTTCTTTGCCCGGAGCAATTCGTAATTGCTCTGATTCAATTCCCGGGTCCGCTGGGCAACCTCCAGCTCCAATTTTCTTTTCTGGGCATTAATGCTGCGCATTCTCACTTTAATAATCACATAGACCAGCATCACCAGATAGAAAACAATGCTGATCCTGAACCACCAGGTTTGCCAGAATGGTGGGGTAATAACAATTGTGAGCGAAGTCCCGTTTTCATTCCAGACGCCGTTGTTATTCGATCCCTTCACCCGGAAAACATAGGTTCCACCGCCAAGATTGGTATAATTGGCATATCGTCGATTTTCACTGTAAATCCAATCCTTATCGAATCCTTCCAATTTATAGGCATATTGATTCTTTTCCGGATTGGTGAAATCGAGAGCGGCAAATTCGAAGGAGAAAAAATCATCTTTGTATGACAAATTCAATTGCCGGATAATGGATAGATCTTCGTCCAATTTCACGTCTTTATCATATTTCTTAAACGCAGTGAGCACAACGGGAGGTACATGATTATTATCCTGAACTTTCTCAGGGAAAAAAGCAGTGAAGCCATTTATACCGCCAAAAAACATCTCCCCGTTTTTTGCCTTATGAAAAGCATTACCATTGAACTCGTTGCTTTGTAATCCGTCGTTCACATCATAATTCTTGAACACTTTGGTATCCGGATTAAATTTGGACAGACCTTTATTTGTGCTGATCCATAAATTTCCATCACTATCTTCCAGAACACCATAAATTGCATCATTCGGCAGACCGTCTTCCACGGTAAAATGCTCGAAGATGAATTCCTGCCGGTCCAGCATATCCAAACCACC
>CAZTXJ010000181.1:0-1287 GCA_964617285.1 uncultured Calditrichaceae bacterium
ATGTCGAGGATGACATCATATTCTTGATCTCGGATGTTTTTTCTTAATTGCCTCAGGGCAGGAAATCCGTGTTTAATGTTAAACTCAATCACCCGGGAGAGATTTGGATTAAACCGGATCAGATCAGCATACTCAGTTCGGACCAAAAAATCAATCTGGCTATTCGGGAACCGGGCTCTTAACAGGCGGATAAGCGGCGTGGCCAGCAGAACATCGCCCAGGGAGGAAAATCGGATAATAAGAATCTTCTGAACGTCCTTCAGCACAAAGATCCTGTTCATTGGTTTGATATAAAGTGGGTAATTTTGTGGCCGGAATCAACTATTTCGTTCTTTTCACCACGAACTCTGCCAGATCCGTCAGAACCTGCCGGGCTTTGCTATCCGGTAATGAATTAAGCTGGGCAATTGCCTCATTCTTGAAATACTCGGCTTTCTTTTCTGCCCGGTTAATACCGTCGTGGGCTTTGATGTATTCAATTATTTCGTTGATCTCTTTTCTCTTAACCCCGTTTTTCAACTGCTTCACCACCCTTTTCCGGTCCGATGGATCTGATTCCCGGAAGGCATACAGCAACGGAAGGGTAATTTTTTTATCCTTGAGATCATGACCGGCAGGCTTACCCAAAATCCAGGAGTTACTCTGATAATCCAGTAAATCATCTTTAATCTGAAAGGCAACGCCCAGGTTTAAACCAAAGTTCTTTAGAGCATCTCTTTGACCATCGTTGGCATTGATGGTCATTGCACCCAGTTCACAGCAGGCGGAAATAAGCGAAGCCGTTTTATCTTTGATCAACTGATAGTATTCTTCTTCGGTGATATTCAGCTTTCGCGATTTTTGAATCTGCAGCAGTTCTCCCTTGCTCATGCTTTTGGCCACATTGGCGATGATATTCATCAGTTCCAGATTACCAATTTCGGTAGCAATTATTAGCGATTTGGCCAGAAGATAATCCCCCATCAGGATGGAGATTTTATTTCTCCAGATTTTGTTTATGGTGGGAAAGCCCCGGCGAATCTCCGCTTCATCCACCACGTCGTCGTGAACCAGGGTCGCAGTATGCAGCAATTCTACCACCACCGCCGCCAGATAACTTCCTTCCGAGGGTTCGCCCAGGGTGCGTGCCGAAACAATCACCATCATCGGGCGCAGCTGTTTACCCTTGTGCCTTATCAGATATTTAGCCACTTCATCGACAATCCGCAAATTGGATTTCATCGATTGATTAAAATATTTCTGAAAGGTCTCTAAATCTGATTTAAAAGGTTTTAAGATATCTTTGGC
>CAZTXJ010000181.1:1387-5781 GCA_964617285.1 uncultured Calditrichaceae bacterium
AATACCACAAGCAAACGTATGACAAAACTGATGTAAAAATCGATAGCAATATTCGTTTTAATCGTGGTAGGTGCCAGTCCCAGAAAAAAATTGAGTGCGAAAGGGATAATAAAAAAGTAAGCAAAAGCCACGCCCATCAGAAAAAGCAGCGTGGCAGAAATAATGATACGGGGGACATGGCGTCTTTCATGGATATATAAACCAGGAGCAACAAACATCCAGAACTGATAGATAATCCATGGCAGGCTTACCACAATACCTCCGAAAAAAGCAATTTCCAGGGTAACAATAAACATCCCCTGAACTTTCAGAACCTGGATATCTATAGGAAGATTAACCCGGGTGGTAGGCCACAACAGCACGTTTAACAGAGGTTTGGAAAAAATAAGACACAGGGCGGCACCAAGCACAATTCCGAGCAAGGCCCGGATAATCCGGGTTCGGAACTCATCCAGATGATCCAGAAAGGGCATCTCTTTATCTAAAATAGCCACAAATTTTAATCCTTCTGTGTTATAAACAAAAAAGCCCCTAAATATAATGGGACTTTTTCTGGAAATAAATGTTGAATTTAGTCTTTAATAAATCCGAATCCCTCTTAAAACATGATCGAATTTTTAATATTATTCCACATTCATACCCGAAAATCCCAGAAATGCGATAGACATTAAACCGGCAATAATAAAGGCAATCGGTAGTCCCCGGAAAGGTTTTGGGATATTTGCCAGTTCCAGTTTTTCCCGGATTCCGGCCATTAATATCAGAACCAGGGTAAAACCAAGACCTGCGGCAAAGGCCTGAACAATAGTATTGATAAAACTGTTGTGCAGCGGAAGACCATCCTTAAAGAACATATCAATATTCAGAACCGCTACACCCAAAATGGCACAATTCGTGGTTATCAAGGGCAGATAAATTCCCAGCGCCTTGTAAAGGGTCGGGCTGATCTTTTGAATGTACATTTCAATAAACTGAACCAGGGATGCAATCACCAGAATGAAAACAATCGTTCTCAGGAAAGTTAGATCAGGAACATTTTGAATCGGTGTATGAAAAACCTGGTAGAAAACACTCTGGTAGGTTGGTGCCAGGAAAAAGTTGTACAGCAACCAAGTAACCAGGGAGGCAATAGTCATCACAAATGTAACAGCCATTCCCATTCCGATGGCCGAGTCCAGTTGTTTACTTACTCCCATATATGGGCACAGGCCGAGAAAACGAGCCAGGACAAAGTTGTTGATGAAAATTGATAAAATAATAAGCTGGAAAATACCGTATTCCATTATTTATATCCTTTATGATTGTTTCTTGCGGGCATCGAGCCAGTTTAAGATGCCGAGATATAACCCAATTACTAAAAATGCTCCCGGTGGCAGGATCATCAGTAGCACCGGTTTAAAACCACCGCCAAATAAAGTATGACCCAGAAATTCTCCGCTGCCCAGCAATTCCCGAAGTAAGGCTATTGCCATCAAAGCCAGGGTAAATCCGGCGCCCATTCCCAGTGCATCCACAATAGAGGGGATCAGCGGATTTTTGCTGGCATAGCCTTCTGCCCGGCCCAGGATGATACAGTTTACCACAATCAGGGGTATAAAAATTCCCAGCGATTCCGACAGAGCGGGGAAATATGCCGACATGATCATTTCGACGATGGTAACAAAAGAGGCAATAACCACAATAAAAACCGGTATCCGAATTTTATTGATACTTTTCTGACCCTCTTCCGATAAAATTTTGGTAAACAGGAGAATTATCAAAGAAACCATGGTATTGGATCCCAACAGAACAAAAGTGGTGGCAGCCCCCATCCCGATGGCATTGGAAATGGAGGTGCTTACCGCCAGCGTCGGGCACAGGCCAAGGGCTAGCCGGAATACCGGGTTTTCTTTGTAAATTCCCTTAACGAATTCTGCGACTAATGACATATTTTAATTTACCTCCGGATTAGCTGCCGAAGCGATTTTCAATTCGGGTAATAAAGTACTCAATTTATCTTTTATTGAATTTGTTATCGCTCGCGATGTGATGGTTGCCCCGGTAATACTGACAATTGGTCCGCCATCCTTATCTACTTTTAAATCGCCGATGCCCTTGCCGACAAACTGGAGTGTGCTCCATTTCTTCCCGTTAAATGGTTCGCTATTTACACAAAGTGCTCCCAGGCCCGGGGTTTCTTTTTGGGAAATTATCTTGATCATTTTGATATGACCGCTGGTATCAATGCCCACCATAGTTTCCACAATACTGCTGTATCCGCTTCCGGCGGCCTCAAAAGCATAACCGGTGAGGTGCGTGGTATCGGTGTTCGCATACCCTTTATAATACAGCACTTCGTCTCTTTCATAAAGAACATTGCCATCACCATCTTTTACCGGAACCTTTTGATTCACCGGAACAAGCAGTTTCGCTTCAGGAAGCACAATCGCCAGAGCTTCCTGCGTTTTTGCCTGCTTTTGCTCCTCAATACGTGGTTTGGTAATCCGGTAAATTTCCGCTAGGACAAACGCCGCAATTAAGGTGATAATTGTCAGAACGATACTTAGTCTCAAAATATTATTCATTGATTTTTACCTCTCCGAAGACTTTCGGTACGGTATAACGGTCGATAATGGGCACGGCCAGATTCATCAACAAGATGGCATAGCTAACCCCCTCCGGGTATCCGCCCCAGATACGAATGGCCACCGTCAGAATTCCACATCCTGCAGCGAAGATAAATTGTCCTTTAGCATGAAGTGGTGAAGTAACCATATCTGTGGCCATATAAAAAGCTCCCAGAATCAGACCACCAGAGAGAATATGAAAGATCCAATTTCCGGTAAACAGTCCCTCTGATCCACCAAAGATCCAGGCAAAAACCGCAACCGTTCCCACATAAGTAAAAGGAATTCGCCAATCGATTACGTGCCGATAAAACATGATCAATGCCCCGATCAGCAAGGCAATAACAGAGGTTTCACCCAAACAGCCACCCACATTTCCGATGAGTAAATTTGAATAACTGTTAGAGAGATTGGCAATTGCATTTTGGGCGGCCTGCACCTGGGTTGGATCATAACTGCCCGGATTAGCAATGATTTTGGCTGACTGTTTTAACAGGTTCAGCGGCGTGGCAGAGGTAATGGCGCTGATTCCTGAGATGGTACCTTCCCTCGGGGCAACCCAGCTGGCAGTCATATCGACCGGCCAGGAGGCGAGCAGAAATGCCCGGGCAGCCAAGGCCGGATTCAGAATATTATATCCCAGACCACCAAATAATTCCTTAACAATGGCAATAGCAAACACCGATCCGATGATGGGCATCCACCAGGGAACCGATGCCGGCAAATTAAAGGCGACAAGTACTCCGGTTATCACTGCTGCCCCATCATGAATTCGTAATGGTTTCTTGGCCAGTTTTTGAATAATTCCCTCGGTCAAGACCGCAGCGGCAATGGCCAGGAAGGTTATCCACAACGCTTTGAATCCGAAGAAATAGCCAGCCATGATCAGTGCGGGAATCATAGCAATATTCACCGTCCACATAATTTTTGAAATCGAATCCGGATCTTTTATGTGAGGGGATGATGATAGTACAAAAAGTTTTTCACTGGTTTCATTCATATACTATTCTCGCATTGCTGTTTCAAATAATAAACGGTATCACCGATTTTATTTGATAATGGATAATTAGATATCTAACCGGCCTTTCTTCTCAAATCCAGAATTCTTCGCTTACCAAACCTGATACCATGAAGCAGATATCGGTTCGCCGGACAAATAAATGCACACGAACCACATTCGATGCAGTCCATAATGTGCAGATTTTCTGCTTCATCAAACTTCTCATTATTAACCAGAAGCTGTAATGTGGTTGGCAGTAAATGAACGGGACAAACTTCCACACATCTTCCGCAACCTATGCAGGGTTCTTCTTCCGGTAAATGGGAACTATCTTCTTCCAATATCAGAATTCCCGATGTTCCCTTAATCACCGGAACATTGAGATTTGGCTGGGTAAGTCCCATCATTGGTCCACCCATGATAATCTTGGCGGCCTTTTCAGTAATTCCACCGCAGAAATCAATCACATCCTGAAATTTAGTACCGATGGGAACCAGCAAATTTTTAGGCTCTTTTACCCCTGGTCCGGTAACAGTCAGCACTCTATGGGTCAAGGGTTTGTGAAGCGCAACAGCTTCATAAACTGCCTTTGAAGTTCCAACATTCTGCACGATAACACCCACATCCATAGGCAATCCACCAGAGGGGACTTCCCGGTTTAATGCGGCTTTTATCAATTGTTTTTCCGCACCCTGGGGATATTTTACCGGGAACACATTAACTTCCATTCCCTCCTCATCCTTAATTGCATCTAACATTACCTTAACTGCATCAGGCTTATTGCTTTC
>CAZTXJ010000182.1:0-5734 GCA_964617285.1 uncultured Calditrichaceae bacterium
CAGCGAGGAATTGACTGCCCGCCATGATGCCCTAACCTTTCTCGAGCAGTTTGCCCCGGATACCGCTGGTTTAACCCTCGTATCCCGGGAATTCAAACAGGACAGCCTGGGCCAGATATTCGATTTTACCTTCAGCGAGATGGTGGCCGGTCAGCCAGTTTACCATCAGGTAAAAGTAGCTTCCGGGAATGTGATTTATTACAAACTGTTATTGACACTCAAGAGTACCCCGACCGAGTTGAGTGAAAAGGGACATGAACTGCGAATCGCCTTTGGTATTACTACAGCAGTTATATTCGTTGCCTTATTTATTTTTCTGATCATCTATCTGATCCGTCTCTTGCGCAAAGAGGCGATCAGTTTTAGAATCGCCCTGCCGGTGGTCTATTTTATGGTATTTATAACCATCCTGTACACCTTTTTTGATATGTGGCAGTCCTCGGGATGGGTCATTTTAATTGGCATTATTCCCACCACTCTGTTCTATGGAGTCGGTATCCTGTTTCTCTTTGCCATTACCGATGCACTGGCCCGTCAGGAGTGGCCGGAAAAAATCGCGGTTACCGATTTATTCCTGCAGGGGCGTTTCCTGACCCAGGCAACCGGAAAATCTCTTTTACAGGGAATCTATCTGGGTGTTCTGTCGCTGGCCGCATTTGTCATACCGTTATTTTTTATCCACCACTACTGGGGTGGAACACTACGCATCAAGGAAGATCTTAATTATTCCCTGGTAATACTATTCCCGGTCCTTACCCTGGGAATCAAATATTTAACCAGTGCTATTTTTAATGAATACTTTTTCCGCCTGTTTAGTCTCACCCTGTTAAAAAAATGGTTCCGAAAAAATATCTGGATTATTCTTATCGGATTATTACTCACCTTTACTTTCTCCACTGAAATCCAGGCCGGGAATCCGTTACTAAATCTTTTCCTTTATATAATTCCAACACTTCTGTTTATCTATTTTCTGTTAAGATTTGAAATTGTGACCACCATTGTCGGGTTTTTCTCCTTCCAGTTGTTATCCCGGATGGTAATTTTTAGCAAAACCAACGAGCCGTTTTTTCAGAACCTGGGTCTGGGTTTTTATTTTCTGATGGGAGCATTATTATTGTTTGGCTTGCTGTTGGTTCTGGTGAAGCGGAAGGACTCTGAACAAGGAGCTCAATTTATACCGGAATACATCCGAAAACTGGAAGAGAAAGAGCGACTGACCCGGGAACTGGAAATTGCCCGGGATATACAACTGCAATTTCTGCCCAAAACAATACCGAAATTACCAGGATATCAAATCGCGGCATACTGCCAACCGGCCTGGGAGGTGGGCGGCGATTATTTCGATTATTTTGAGATGGATGACAATAAATTGGGTTTTGCCATCGGGGATGTGTCGAATAAAGGTGTATCAGCCGCCTTCTTTATGACCCTGGTCAAGGGATTTCTGAAAGCTCTGGCAACTGAGCGCCAAAATCCACTGGATATTTTATGTCGGACAAACCAGTTATTCTATAAAAACGTGGAGCGCGGCCATTTTATCTCCATGGTATTTGGTATTCTTGACGGAAATTCGGGAGAATTCAAATTTGCCCGGGCGGGACACAATCCCATTCTGATGCTGGTTGGTCAATCAAGTAAAGGCGAATGGTTTACCCCGAAAGGGGCGGGCATTGGGCTTCTGCCGGATAAGAAATTCCGTGAATTAATCGCTGAACAAAAAATCCGGCTTCAGCCGCAGGATGTGCTGGTTCTGTATACCGATGGCTACCCCGAAGCAATGAATAATAGATCCCAGGAATTTGGCGAGGAGAACCTGCAGAGGATTATTGCAGAGGCGAAGGACAAATCACCGGATGAAATAATTGCTTACCTAGAAATCCAAATAAAAAAATGGATGGGAAGCCGGCCGTCGCTGGACGACCGCACCATTATTGTGATAAAACGGGAGAAATAAAATAACCAATGCGGATTCATCCATAAATCCGCACCGGCCGTATTTTATTTTCAAATATAAAATCAGACTATAATAGAGTATAGGTCAATCCAAGTGCCAAAGACTGCATCAACTGTCTTTTGGTTGAAATATCCCGGTCATAGAATAATTTCAAATTAAAGTTCACATTGATATAATCATTTACTTTAGCCACCAGCAAATTATCCCAGTTCACATCAATTTCGTTGAATGCTTTCATATTGGAAAAAAGTTGCAGATTTGTGGTAAACAGAATATTTTTTGCCAGGGTAACATTTAAATTTGTTACAGATTCCATACCTGGTTCCACTTTGGTCTTTTCGATTTCCGGGGTATCCGGATCATCGGCATATGGCACCGGGTAATCCCGGGTAACAGTCTCCTTTACCGCAGCACCAATACGGGTAGTAAAGTCTTCATTTGGCGTGTATCCGATACCCGCACTTTGAATAAAGTATGCCGGATCAAAAAAGTTTGAGACTACAAAGTTCGTGGTATCCGTGTATTTGTAGCCTTTCATTAACTGGGTCTGGGCGCTGGCCGAAACATAAGGATTCACATAAGGAGTCAATTTGTAGGTATACACCGATTCCAATTTGATTTCATCAATAGATTTACGACTATCCTGACTGCCGACTTTTGTTCTGCCAAACAGCAACTTGCCGGTATTGGACCAGTTGTATTTTTCCTGATCATTGTTAAATTTAGCATTGAAGTTGAATTGCCAGGCCAAACTGTTTTCACCTCCCTGGGACCAGTTATCAAATGAGGTTTGGGTAAGATTCAGACCAGCTACAACTTCATTTTGCCAGCCATATTTCGGTTCTTCCTTTTTCTCCTCCTGGGCAAAAACATTCAGTGAAAGCATAAAAACAAAAACAGCAGCTGCTAGAAACAATTTTAAAAAACGCATTTTAACTCCATTTTTCAATTTGTTATCAATTTTTTACTGGTAAATACCGTGATAAGTATTAATGAAATTCCTATCACGGTATCTTTAACTTTACTTTAAGACCGGGTTTTTAATAAATCGCGGATTTCTGCCAACAGGGTTTCCTGCTTGGTAGGTGCCGGAGGTGCTGCAGGAGCTTCTTCCTCTTTCTTTTTCATCCTGTTCATCCCTTTAATTACCATAAAAATGGCAAAAGCAACAATCACGAAATCAATCACGGTATTGATAAAGACCCCGTAATTGAGGGTGACTGCCGGAACATCCCCCATGGCCTGCTTCAGGGTGATCATAAAGCTGCTGAAATCGACCCCGCCCATTAATAATCCAATGGGCGGCATGATTACATCGTTAACCAGTGAGCTAACGATTTTGCCGAATGCGACACCAATGATAATACCTACTGCCATATCCACCACATTACCACGCATGGCAAATTGTTTAAATTCCTTCATCATAGACATAGTACTGCCTCCTCTTAATAGAGTTATGGGTTTTGCACAACTTATTTTAACTGAAACAACCTCTCAAAAAAACTGGAATGCTCAAGATTTGCACAAAATGAGATTATGATGCCACAAATTTTAAAAGGTTACAAATATAACATTCCAATCATCAGGGAGCAATTGGAATGAACGTTAAGTTAATAGTTTTTAAGAAACATTACTATTTACAACGATATGCCTCAAGAAATTATTACCTTTCCGGGCAGACTAAAATGTAAGATGAGACCTGAATCACAGCTTCAAGAAGATATTATAATAATATTCAGGCACCTGAGGCGTGAACAATAACCGTCGATTATAGTTAATATTTGCCTGAGGAAAAATATTACTTACCTTATTTAGAAGGATGCTAATTTAAGAGTTATTTTATTCTATGAATCAGAAGCAAAAGAAAAAGGAACAGTTACTTGCAGAAATCAGAGAATTAAAAAAACAGCTTAGTGAATTGCAAAATATAAAATCCTCTGACTCACCCGAAAGTACTCTATCCCTAAATTCTGTTGAAGGTGAAGATCGTTACCGTCTCTTATTTGAACTCTCCCCCAGCGGAATTATTCTGGAAGACCAGGAGGGAATCATCCTAGATGTGAACGAGGCTTTTTGCAGGTCAATCGGTTATCAGCGGAGAGAACTGATAGGAAAGCATGTCGGTATTCTGGCGCATCCCGACGTAAAGGATCAGGTGGACAATAATATATCCAAATTACTCTCCGGTAAGGTGTTGAAACATAACGAAAAAAGTGTGCGAAAGGACGGTTCCATTTGTTACATGGAATTGCATGAAACTAAGGTGGTATTACCGGGTGGCGGAGTAGGTATTCTGTGCATCGCCGACGACTACACCGAAAAGGTTAAGGCGGAGGAGGAACGCATGCAGCGTCAGAAGTTACAGGGGGCGTTGGAGCTGGCCGGAGCGGTGTGTCACGAGCTCAATCAACCCTTGACCATTATTTCCATTACCTCAGACTTATTGAAGGATTTTCCGGACGGCAAAAATCTGGGTGGTAACATTGATATTATTAAAAAGGAAATCTCACGCATGGGAGAGATTACCAAGAAACTGATGAAAATAACCAAATACGAAACCCGTCAATACCTGAATGGCAATAAAATTCTGGATATCGACAAAGCATCTCAGGATAAAGCATAGACAAGCTGCCTCTTCCAAATAATAAATCCATTCCGATAAAGCAGATTTAACTTTTAAGACAGCGATTATTATTTCACCAATTTTGAACAAGCGCTAAACAGCTTAAAGCCGGAAAATCAAAAGTTGCCACCGACTCAATTTTTCTGATAGAGGTGCACATCCCTTTGCGGAAACGGAATTGAAATACCCTCCTGATCGAAGGTCAATTTTACTTTTTCCTGCATCTCGAAATAAATATTCCAGTAATCAGCGGCACTACACCAGACCCTGACCACAAAGTTGACCGAACTGTCGCCCAATTCTGATACGGCAATAGTCGGAGCCGGATCTTTCAAAATTCGGCTATCTTCTTCCACCAATCGGTGGAGAACCTTTTTGGCTTTTAAAATATCGTCCCCATATCCGATACCAAAAGTCATATCCACCCGACGGGTTGGTTCGGTGGAAAAATTGGTCAGACTGCCACCGGAGATTGCCCCATTAGGAATAATAACAGTCTTATTATCAAATGTTTTCAGGACAGTATTAAATATCTGGATGGAATGGACTTTACCGAGATGACCCTGGGCATCGATCACATCACCAACTTTAAAGGGTTTAAAAAAAAGTATCAAAACACCTCCGGCAAAATTTGCCAGACTCCCCTGCAAGGCCAGACCAACCGCCAGACCTGCTGCTCCCAAAATCGCCACAAAAGAAGTAGTAGCTATCCCCACCATGGAAGCGACACTGACCAGAAGAACAATTTTTAGCAAAGCACTAACCAGGCTATGAAAAAATTTCCGGAGCGATTCATCGGTGTTAGCTTTTACCATAGCCTTTTCCATGCCTTTAAGAAAAATTCTGATAACCCACAGACCGAGAATTAACACAATAATCGCCAGGACGAATTTGGGTGCATAAACAATCACCAGTTCCACAGCTTTGTCCATGTAGCCTTGAAAATTTTCCATCGGACCTCCTGATTAATAAGTTTTATTTATTAAAAGCCTTTATTAAAACAAATGGGAGTATTGATAAATAAGACAACAAGTATTAAGAAGTTGAAGATTATGTCTGGTAATTAAATTATAAACTGTTCCCTATTTGGACAAATCTTAAAATCTTTTTATGTTCACCTGATTTTAAGGCTACTCCAGATTGTTCTTGACAATTTG
>CAZTXJ010000183.1:0-5702 GCA_964617285.1 uncultured Calditrichaceae bacterium
TCAGCATATTTATCATTTGGCAGCTGGGCGGATTTACTCACCTTTACCGGACCAATATCCGAAGAGACATCTTTGAAAACAATTTTCTTCTCCAGATCCTGCTCACTTTTAATCTGGTAAAAAGCCCCACCAGCCGGATGTAGTTTTTTATGGGTCGATGAAAGCAGCTGCTCTGCTGCGGCGAGATAGACGGGTAACTGTAATTTCTCCCCTTCCCACATTTGCCGGATTGTGGGGACATTTCCCGTCTTGTAATCGACCACCAGCATCCTCCCGTCATCGGCAATTTCTATCCGGTCTATTTTCCCCTTAAACTGATAACTGTCCTGCCCCCGCTCCACCAGAAAAGGGTTGCTGGCAGAAACCGGATCCGAATCATCCGGAGTCTGTCTGGGATTGCCAAAGGAGAGTTCAAAATATCTGGGAACGGTTGAATAGTGCTGCAGCATCTCCTTTTCATATTCCAAGAATTTCCTCAGCAAACCTGTACGCTCCGGACTGCCCAGATAAAAATTCTTTTCCATATCCCACAGAATGCTTCTCGGTGCCGGAATTTTCTCCAATTCCTTTTCGGCAATGGAAATCAGTGCTTCAAGAGTTCTTTCCCCTTCGGGGACAGTACGATAGAAGCGAAACAAAATATTATGAATCGCAATCCCCCGGTCCAACGCAGAGAGATATTCTTCAATTTCCTGTTCAGCTTCGGTATGTAGTATTCTTTCGAAAAAGTAAATCATCGGGCAGAAAGCATACCGCTCCAGCTGGGTGGGGGAAAACCGGGCTTGTTGATAATGATCATCTAACCAGCTCACCGTAACTTTATCTTCTGATAGATCACCTTCATAAATAGTGGATCCTTCTATTGCCATCCGTTGATCTAAAACCCCAAGGCGGTAATTCAGATGATTAATGTTTGCCGGTTGAACAAATGGCTGCAATTCTTCAGGCAGCGACTGAATCATTTTTCGACTGTCTGTTATGTTCGATCTGACTGGCTGCAACTTTTCCAGAATATCCGACTCAGTATATAAAGGGATTTTCCCGGCCTGTTTTCCGGGATCAACAGAAATACGTTCCAATTCCCGTAAAAATATAGACGGCAAAACCGGATTATCCTGGTTGAACCGCGGATAAGACAATTGCAGGGTTTTAACCGGGGCATGTAAAATTTTCAGAAAAAGCTCCCTTTCCTGAAAAAGTTTATCCTGTTTCAGGAATGGTTCGAGTTCCCGCAGATCCGGCTGAAGGGACAATCTATTTTCCGGTAAATATCCGGGCAAGGAACCCTCTTCCATACCGGCGACAAACAGTGAATGATAGGATTGATCGTTCAAATCCGCCAGTGGTACAATCCGGACGCCAAGATTTTTCGGCCGGGAGGGATGCAACTTCTCCAAACTGGTAACCATCGATAGTACCTGGGCGAGTTCCTGCAGAGAATATTTTTGCTTGGGAGAGAAACCGGCAGCGGCTGTCTTCCAAAAATAAAGGGACTGGAAAAACCGGCTCAATGCCTGAACAGTTTCTTCTGCGGATGGAATGTGAAAGTCATCCGGCCCATCAACTGTGAACCGGGCACTTTTATGCCGTTTAACTACCCGGACAAAATAGTTATAGATCTCATCTGCTCTGCGTGGTTTTTCCAGGTAGGAGGCTTCACTGATAATCGATTTTATAGCCGCAATCACGTCTCCGTATTCCGAGGACTGCCCCTCGTTGTCGTCTTCTGTTCTTTCCCGGGCGAACTTCATTTCCCGCTCGAGGTATTCCACAATTTCCTTTTTACCGGATTTTATCCGCAGACTGGCAAAGACCGAATCGATCTGGGCAGACTTCAGATTCTGCCCATAGATAAAGTAAGGGGATTTCAACAGTGCCAAAAACACCTCTGTTGGATAATCGCCTCTTACCAGATCGAGCAAGAGTAACAGATTCCTTATAACAATAGATTTGCCAAGTCTCTTCCCGGATGTAAAAGTATGGGGAATTTGATAGCGGGAAAAAATCGTTTCGATAACCGGACGATAACTTTCCAGTCTGGGACTGCTCACTGCAATCCGGGAGAATCTGATAGATTCATCCAGCACCAATTTTTTAATTTCGCCGGCAATTTGCTCGATCTCTTGCTGTTTACCCACCCCGGCATAGCGTTTAATTTTTCCTGAAAGATCCAGTCGCTCGGATTTTATCTGAAAGAGAGAATTGCTCAGTTTGTCGTTGGTCTGGTACCCCTGAACATGGTCAGCCATTGCTTTTAACCGGTTGAGCAACTGAGTTTTGTGGATAAATATTTCGTTGTTTCTCCCATAGGGTAAAAGTAGAAATACCTGCAGATTGAGTTTTTTTAATAATTCAACAAACAGAAAATCATAATGCCGGAAGTGGCTTATATCTTCAATAATGATGGAAGAAAGCTCCGGGAAATGCTTTTTGATGAATAGGGCGGAAAGATTGTCGCAAATGCTCTTTTTGATTCCGCTGTCGTCCAGGTAATTGTTTTCAATTCGCTGAATATATTTCCGGAAAATAAATTTCAGATCATTTATAAATTTATCCCGGGTGCTCAGATACAGCCTTTCTTCCGGTGAAGACAAAATTTGTTTTTCACCGGCGCTGGCGCGGATTTCATCGAACAACTTTTGTAACTCATGCACAATTTCAGGTGGAAAGGAGTCATCGGGATAACGCAGATACTGTAACTGTTCCGAATGCTGCAAAATGATTTGCTGCAGGAGCAGGCATCGAAAATTAAAATCAATATATTTCCCCGGTAAATTGAGTTTTTCCAGAAGCAGCAGAAAAAACCCGGTGTAACTCTGGAACGAGCTTTGAAAAAGTTCCGGTCGCTCTTGCGCCAGTATATATTTTTTCCGTAAAAAATTTGCCCGGTCTAAATTTGAGGTTAAACAGAGAAAAGAATTCGGTTTCTTTAAGAAATCAGGTTGATATTGCAGGAAATCGTTGCTTAAATCTGAAAATCTGGGACTGTAATGGAGTTCAATTTTGCCGGTCATTAACCTGCCTTTCATCTACCGGATCAATATATTAAATTCAGTCGGGTTTGGCAAGAATACTTGTGAATGGAATCCATCCCCCCGGGAAGTAAAATTCGATTAACCATTTATCAACTTGCTTTATCGGCCTTTTATAAACATTTTTTGGGTGAAGAGGCAGATAATCCATATGACACCATTTTTAGGCTTGCTCATTATCTTACTGATTACCTTTGTCGGGGCCAGATTCCTGCACCGGAGCACTATTACCAAAAACCCTCTCTTTTCCGGACTAATCGTGAGCGGTTTTCCTTACATTTTGATTGGGATTATCCTGGGTCCCCAACTTTTTAATTTTCTAAACACACAAATTATCAGCAGCCTGGAACCACTAATTGCGCTGGCCATTGGTTGGGTCGGATTACTGTTTGGGCTGCAACTGCGCTGGCGAAACATCCGCCGGTTTCCCCGCAATTATGTGCTTTTCACTTCTGTGCAAAGCCTGGTGACCTTTCTGGTAATTTTGGCCGCAATGGGGATTGGTTTCCTCTTCATCCGACATTCCCTCTACGAAAACCAGCTGGAAGCAGTTATCATCCTGGCCGCTCTCGGTTCTATGACGGCTCCCTTAACCATTGCCCGAATCGCTATCGAAAGGAAAATTAAAGGCAGATTGACCCACCTGCTGCAATTTATTTCCAGTCTGGACAGTTTTTGGGGTATTACCATCGCCGGGATTGTTATGGCTATTTTCGATCCCCTTCAATATCACTGGATCAACAATGGCTGGATCTGGTTAATCCTCTGTATTTTGATCAGTATTGTTCTGGGGCTTCTTTTCCGCTATTTGATCCGGCTTCGTTTCCAGCAGGATGAAATTTTCGTCCTGGTTCTGGGACTGGTTATTTTTACCAGCGGTATTGGTTTTTACCTAAAATTGTCCCCTATTTTTATGAATTTCATCATTGGCGCAACGCTCTCCCAGTTTCCCCGGGAAAGTGAGAAAGTTATGCGGGTAATTCATCCGGCCGAAAAACCGACCTATCTTTTCCTGCTTGTCTGTGCCGGTGCGCTGTGGAATTACCGGTTTTGGGGCGAGATAGTCCTGATCATCATATTTATTCTGGCCAGATATTTCGGGAAATATCTGGGTGGATGGATCAGTGCCCGGAAAATTGATTGTGCTTTCCAGATTCCTCCCAATATCGGTAAAGCCCTGCTATCCTTTGGCGGGATTTCTCTGGCCATTGCTTTTAATTTTCAACTGTACCATGGTGGCCCGATAAGCGATTTCCTGATGAGCACTACTATTCTGGGAATTATCATTTTCGATGAATATACTGCGGTCAGTACTCTTAATATTTTGAGAAAGCAAGGTGAGGCAGGCTGATGCGGATCATCTTCATCATTCTGGTTTTGTTATTACTCATGGCTGCCATTACCCGCATTGGTCCGGGAGAATCCATTCAGCAAATGCCAATGAGTATGCTCGCCCTGGGGTTTACTCTTATTGTGGCCTACCTCATCGGAAAAATGACTTCCGCAATAAAAGTTCCAAAGATAACCGGTTATATCCTGGCCGGCATCCTGACCGGACCTTACATTATAAACCTGCTCTCAAAATCCACCGTACAAAACCTTCAACTTATCGATAACATGGCCCTAAGCCTGATTGCACTCACCGCCGGTGGGGAATTTCGCTATCGCGCAATACGAAAACAGTTCAAAACAATTGGCAGTGTTATTTTCTGGCAAATCCTGATTGTCATGCTGGGTTTTATTATCTTTATTTTTCTGTATAAATCAAACATTCCCTTTATACAAGACAAACCGTTGGGTGTGGTTCTGGCGGTTGGTCTGCTATTTGGAGCGCTTTCAATTGCAAAATCACCCGCCACCACCATTGCGATTATATCCGAAACTAAAGCCAAAGGGAAATTTACCGATTTCGTACTGGGTGTCACAGTATTCAAGGATGTAATTGTCGTGCTGATATTTTCTCTGGCTTTGTCTATTGCCAAACCTTTAATTATTCCCGAAACACATCTCCAATTCAGCTATTTTGTTTCAGTTCTGCTGGAGATAATGTTGTCTATACTGGTCGGGGTTGCTACCGGTGCCCTCATCCTGATTTATCTAAAATATGTGAAAGAACAAGAGGCATTGTTTTTGTTGGGATTTATCATATTTATTATCGAACTGTCAAAATTCATTCATCTGGAAGTGATCCTGGTTTTCATGGTGGCAGGCTTTTTTGTTCAGAATTTTAGCAAATTGGGCCATTATTTAATTGATGCTATTGAGGACAGCGCCCTACCAATATTTGTGGTTTTCTTTGCCATTGCCGGAGCCTCACTCAATTTTAATATCCTCATGCAAAATTGGCTGCTGGCAGTTTTGATTGTTCTGCTCCGGCTGCTAACCACTTATTCCGGAACTTATGTTGGAGCCCAATTGACGTCGGGAGATAAAAATATAAAAAACTATAGCTGGATGGGTTTTATCGGGCAGGCTGGGTTGTCTCTGGGACTGAGTGTTCTGTTGGTAAAAAAGATTCCAGGGCCAATTACAAAAAATATCGCCACCTTAATTATTGCTTCAATTGCCATCAACCAGATTATTGGTCCGATTCTGTTCCGATATTCCATCACCAGGGTGGGTGAAGGAAAATAAACCGGAGGCAGAGTGCACTACCTCCAATTAAGTTTA
>CAZTXJ010000184.1:0-5607 GCA_964617285.1 uncultured Calditrichaceae bacterium
CCCTCATTCTCGGTCACGATAACCTCGGCACTGGTATTGAGGGCAATGCCCACATACCCGGTTTCCCGCACTGTTTCCAGCACCTGAAAACCGGTAAAAGCGGTAGCCTTCCCGGACTCCGTCAGGGGAACCTCTGCCTGCACGTTGATCCAGACACTTCCTTTTTTACCATAGGTGAAGGGGATCATGATGTAGCGCTGCTCATTCCGGGTCAATTCCTGCCACTCACCCACGCCATCCCCGGAAACCGAGAGGACATTCATATTGTCCGGAACTGCTAACTGAACGCCATCCACTTCACTGTGCAGAATGTTGTAATTGATATCCGAATTCACCTTCAGCACATCATCTTCAATTGAAATAAGATGATATACCTCGCTGTACAGTTTGGCCGGAATTTTTTCGGTCACCGCCAGCTTCTTGCGCCACTGGATGCTCAGGTACCTTCCGGGGGTGATAACTGCGGACACCAGCGTCCGGTTATCTGCCGTCCGGGTGGAAATCTGCTGCGCCTGGGGAATCTCCACATCGATATCCTTCAGCGGCAATTCCATATTCAAAACGGTGATAGGGGTTTGCTGAATATTCAGATCCAGTTTATGCGGACCTTTTTCCAGCGAGGAGATCATGGAAAAGCCCACTGTTACGGTATATTCCCCGGGCTGGGAAAGCACTACCTGGTGATAGCCGTTCTCACTCACCACCAGCGCCGGTTTGCCGTTCACCCGGATATCCTCCAGGGCAATATTCTGGGGCAGCACCGGAATTTTCAGATAGGTATCTTTCTTGAGCACATGCACGGTAAGGGTCCCGGTGAAGGCGGTATTTTGCCGCCCCATTTTTCCCGAATACATCGCTTTGGTAATCAGGTAATCGAAGGGCACCTGAATATCCGGTCCTATCGGCGGCTTCATCTGGTCCACCAGCTTTTTGAATTCCGCCCGCTTCAGAATCACATTTCCTTCCTTCATGCTGTAAGCGGGAACCGTCTTCACCCCGGTTTGCAGCACCAGTTTCTGGAAGGTTTCCATGGGCAAAACGATGTCATCGGCATCGAGATTGAGCAGTTTTTTGAATTCATCCCAGGGAATGGTAAGCTCCCCTTTCGGATTCACCGCTTCCTGGGCCTGAGCAACAAAGAATAATCCCATTGCCATAAACAGACTTAACACGATTACACTGCAGGCATTCTTCATGATATTTCCTCCTTTGAAATTTTCTGACATTTTCCCTGTCTACAATTTTCCGATTTTTTGATTCACTTAAAATGAATGCATTTGGATTTTTCAATTCATTCTATCCATTAATGTCAGAAAAATCTGAAAGGTAAATGTGGCTGTTCATTCTTCCGATTTTCTCTTTTTATTAGACCGGTTTTAAACAAGACAGGCGGGCCATGCAAACCCGCCTGTATTTTCCCCATCCCGAACCGTTGTCAATTCAAAAAGATCTGTTAATTGGGACAATCGATATCCTCAAGATGTTCATCCCAGCAATGCCATTCTTCGTCTTCAAAGTGTATCAAATCCTTGATTCGCCCATACATGATCTGCCGGTTCCATTCAATTTCCACCAGATGATCTTCACCCTTCTGATAGATCTGATAAAAGGTATCATAGGTAGCATCGCCAACCAGGCCGTAGGAAATATAATCCCCGTTATTCTGCACACTGGGGGTGATATTGGTATAGGTAATATCGGCGGTACCGGCGTTCACGTCCCGGTTCCACTCAATGGAGAGGAATGGGGTAGCGTTATCGGGATTGGCATACACCGTCCAGGTGCCGTGCGTTCTGGGCAAATCAGCACCCCCTTCGTACCACAGGAAATCTTCATACACTCCCTCCTTAGTGATGTACATCTCCCACTCCGTGCCATCATTGGAAACCGACCCGTATAGTTTTGCAGTATAACTGCTGTTAAGCGCTGTGAATGAATATGACCAGAGCCATTTGCCATTGGACTGCTGGCTGGGCTCATGCTTGAACGACTCCAGAAATGCCGCCACCGGAACAACCAGGGTTACAGTGAGAACCGTATTCCAGACCACCACGTTGGTATAAGCCCATCCCCAGTTCTGATAGGTCAGGATAAATTCATTCGGGATGCCGCTCTCCGGCATCATACCGGTAGTATCCGGTCCGGTAAAATCGGAGAAGTCCATAATAAATGAGGAAGCCGGTGGAATTGCCGGTGGTTCTTCCTTTGGACCACTGCTGCTTTTGGAACAGCTGATAACCAAAAGCAGAACCAGACCCATGGCCAGTAAAATTCTGATACTTTTAAACATGATTAGCTCCATATTTGATATAAAATCTTATCCTTAAGATGAGGACCCGGAGGGACTCAACAAATTTTTATCCTGTGACCCTTCACTGGAATATGAGGTTAATTGGCCATCCATCATCATTTTATGGCCTTCTGCAACGATAAAGGCCAGGGTTACTCCCTCCAGAATCATCAGGAAGACATAGGCCAGGCCGATCATGACGATCAGGTGTTCCGGCCAGGCGATATTGCCGATGGTCATGGCAGCGGTTACCAGGGTGAGGAAAATCATCACCACTATAATCGGGATCATGGTCCAGCGTTTTTTCATCCATAAGCCGTAACCAATGAGCAAAAAGAGCAGCAGCATGATGAAGCAGATATAGAATAATTCGCTGAAATAAAGCAGGGAGCACATGCCCAGCACTACCGCCACCGCCAGCCGGTACAGGATAAGGATTATTTTGATCATTTTATGTTACCACTTTTCTGATCAAACAACCCTTATATCATCGTTAACTTCGAAGAAATACTTTAGGTTAGCCGGGAAAGAAGAGGTGAAGACCCGGTTAAATGGAATTGGCAGTCACTATGATACCTGTCATGCCAGACACCCGCCTGGCCGGTAGACAGGGCATCCAGGACCCAGGGATGAATAATTCGATAGAACCGGAAGATGATCTCCACTCCTGCAATTACCCCGGAAAAAGCTTAGTGAGTACCTTTTGGTATTAGCAAATTTAACCTCCCGAAGGTTTAAATCTTCGGAAGGTTGATTCTATCCTATAGCTGCGAGACGATAACTGGCATCATAGACTATTTGCAGGGCAAAAACCGCACGGTCGATTCCATCTCCCGCAAAACCTGCTTCAGCGCCTTCAAAGTAATATCGATATCCTTTTGGGTAGTTTGATGGGACAGGGAAAACCGGACCGAACAATGGGCTTCTTCGACACTTCGGCCCATGGCGATCAACACATGGGTGGGATCAGGAGAACCGGATTTGCAGGCTGAACCGGATGACAGTGAGATCCCGTGCTGATCCAGGGCAATCACCAGCGATTCGCCCCGCAGACCGGGCAGGGTAAGATTCAGGGTATTTGGTAAACGTTGTTCCGGATGTCCATTTAGCCGGGCCTCAGGAATAATCCGGTAAATGCCATCCGCTAACATATCCCGCAGCTGTCTTAATCTTTCATTATCCTTCAGACTCTCCAGCGCCAACTCGGCGGCTTTACCGATTCCGATAATTCCTGGCATATTTTCCGTCCCGGCCCGGAGGCCCTTCTCCTGTTTTCCGCCATGGATTAACGGTTCTATCTCCAGACCCTTACGCAGGTAAAGGACACCAATACCCTTGGGACCGTGAAACTTATGTCCCGAGATGGTCAGGAGATCGACATCCAGATCCTCCACGTCGATCCTGATCTTTCCGGCAGCCTGAACCGCGTCGGTGTGGAACAAAATGCCTTTTTCGTGGGCGATCCGGCACAGCTCTTTGATCGGCTGGATGGTGCCTACTTCATTATTGGCCAGCATCAGGGAGACCAGGATGGTTTCCGGTGTAATGGCCCGGGAGAGTTCTTCCGGATGAATGATCCCGTCTTTATCCACCTTGAGGTAAGTGACCCGGTAGCCGGTCTTTTCCAGAAACTGGCAGGTCTTCAGGATGGCGGGGTGCTCTATCGAGCTGGTGATAATATGATTCCCCTTCTCCCGGTAAGCGTAAGCGATTCCCTTGATCGCCAGATTATCCGATTCCGAACCACCGCCGGTAAAAATAATCCGTCGCGGTTTGGCATTCAACAGTCGGGCCACCTGTCGCCGGGCATTCTCCAGACCCTCCCGGGCCTGGGTACCAACATCATGGATGGCAGAAGGATTGCCGTAAACTGCCCCCAGATAGGGAAGCATGGCTTTTTTCACTTCAGCGGCAACCGGGGTGGTGGCATTGTTATCCAGGTAAATCCGATGTTTTGGTTTGGCTTTGGGAATATCCAGGTGGAACAGTTTCTTTTGGGAATCTTCTTTACCTGCGGCCGTCCGTTTCCGGACAGCTTTAGTTCCCTTTTCAGATTTTACTACTTCGCATAAAAGCGCCTTGTAAACCGGAAAACCGGATATTTCATCATAATTCTGCAGATCGGTTAACTCGTTTACATTCCACTCCTGCCAGGCTTTGGGCCCAACCGGCGTTCCCCCACCCATACTGCATTCCACCGCTCCCTGAACAATATCATCAGTCACCACCGCCCGGAAGGGAATGACACCGCGTGGCGTCTTCACCTCTACCAGGTCACCGGATTCGATGCCGCGCTTTTCCGCATCCCGGGAATTTATTTCTACGGTGGGTTCGGGATGATCCTTCACCAACCCCTTAATCCCATGGTGCTGGGAACGAAAATCCGTCTGCGGCCTGGCCCCGGAATTAAACACCAGCGGAAACTGTTTGGTCAGCTGGGGATTGGCCATCGGACCTTCCCGGGGTTCGGTGTATTTGGGCAACGGCTCGTATCCGTAATCTTCCAGTACGGTGGACCAGATTTCAAATTTACCGGTGGGTGTATCGAATCCCGGCTGGCCATCTTCCCGCAACCCGCCCTTTTCCCATTTCTTATATTCCATCATGGGGGAGGGAATTTTCACCCAGCCGCCGGCCTGCTTTACATCCTCCGGGGTAAAACCGGATCCCTCCAGCGCCAGCCGGATCATTTCAGCTTCGTTCTGGGGGTAGAGATGACCGTATCCCAGTCGATTGGCCAGTTCTGCCATAATCAGATAATCGTTCCGGGCTTCACCCATCGGCTCAATCACCTTTTCCCGCAAGCGGAAAATCGGACCATAGGTCATGTAAGAATCGATTTCAAACATGGTGGTAGCGGGTAGAATGATATCGGCATAGGCGGCATCGGCGGTCATCTGGCGATCGATGCACACCAGGAAATCCAGTTTGGAGAGGGTCTCTTTCCAAATTGAACTCTGGGGCCAGGAAGTGCAGAGGGAAGCGCCATGAATAATTAATCCGCGAATGCGATAGGGTTCTCCCTGTAACACCGAGTTCACCAGTCCGCTGGCATGGGATTCTCCCCGGTAATTGCTGTAGATGGGAAATTTCTGCCGGGCCACTGCCCGGTCCAGATCCGGATTGGCCTGGTTGCAGGAACGGTTGATCGGAAAATGGGAATTCAGCATGGCCAGACCGATACCCCCGGGCACATCCAGTTGACCGGCTAAAGCAAACAGGGTGAGCACCGCCCGGATTGCCTGGATGCCGCTGTTTGAGTATTCCAGTCCGGTATACATCACCGGGCAGGCGCCGTTGGCCTCACCAATCTTGCG
>CAZTXJ010000185.1:0-5551 GCA_964617285.1 uncultured Calditrichaceae bacterium
TTATTGACAATTTTCAAATAAAATGCTAAATTGATTCCTGATTTTCAGATTGGAATCCGATATGAAACCGGTAGCCCAATTTACCGGAAGTGCTGGAAATTTCCCGCCAAATATATATTTATTTGTTCATAAAAATTTATTGCTCAAAGGATAGGATATAATACATCATGAAAAAATCATGTTTTCTCTTTGTTACCTCTCTAATCTGCTTTTTCCCACCAGGCAAAATTCTGGGCCAGACCGGTTATCCCCTGATTGAAGATTACAAAATATACTTTAACTTATATGCCTCGGTCCAATATCGGGAAATACCGGATCAATGGCATGTCACCTATTACGGGATCACCGGCGAAAGCTATATGAACACCCCACTTGGCGTCTCCGGATCTATTTTTTACGGAAGAGGATCGAATAACCAGGGTTATCTGCATTTGCCACCACTTGGGGTCGGTTTGTTTGCTGTGTTCTCAACCATCTTCAAACCGCAACCTGAATTCCTCATTTTCCTGATGTTTGAGAATCTTCATTACAATATCCCCTATCGGAAAAATGTGGTGCTCTCGCCTTACCTCAACCTGATGGGAATGGATTTGTCCGGCAGTAGTGATGGAGAGTCAGGACATGTATTGATTAACAGTGGTATTGGTTTGGCATTAAAAGTAATTTTGAGCCGGCATGTGATTCTGAATTCCGACGCCAGTTTAAAGTATTTCTGGATTTCTAATAAGGAAAGCTTTGGCAGCGGGAATCACGCAGGATATACTTTCGGAATAAATCTTGGTTATCAATTTTAATCTCTTCGAAAATAAAATCTAAAAGGTTTTTATGATACAAACATTTTATGTCCGTCGATTAATAAAATGCGGTATTCTTGGTTATCTGATTCTTCTTATCAGTTGTGCCGGTACCACCAGATTTCAAAATCTGCCGGAGGTAAAATTAAAGCGCACTCCCTATTATGCCGGGATTACCCCGGGGCTTTCCGGAGATGTTGGACACTTTCCCATTTTGCTGGACCATACCCTGGAATTTGGGGAATTCCCGGACAGTATCCTGGCCATTCTCGATTCCTCACTCAATCTGATGAACGACTACCTGGACAATCTGAAGATCTCCTGGCCGCTTTATCCCATTCGTCTCCCGATTGATGATGAACCCCTGGTGTATATCGGAAATGTGGCAAATCCGGACTATCCCGGAGAACAATACATGGCCGAATGGCAGGCGGAAAACCAGAATGCCTTTATGGGGCTTTTTACTGATAAGCCTTCACTGGCCTGGTGCGATAGTCTTCGGGAAATATCCCGGATTGACACTATCAGTTATTTTCTTTATATCACTCTGGGGGTAAGTGAATATTTACCGCGCAAACAAAATATTCTTGGATTCAGGGAAGTTGAAATGGGCACAGGATACACCATTCCGCTCGGCATTTTCATCGGCAGTGACGATCCGGTTCCGGTCATCCACCTTACCGGGGCATTGCTGGATTCCAACGGAAATATCTTAAGGGCAGGTGCGGAAGGAATCATCGCCCGACCCCATTCAATTGGCAATATTTTTGAAGATATAAAACATGTAGTAAGCGGGGATTTTTCTGAATCTCTGTTGCGAAAAGAAAATCTGATGGCGCTTATCGATGAGCGCCGGACAGATCTACCGGATTTGCCCTATGCCTGGCAGGTTGCTCTGCAAAACTTGGTCGATCAGTTGTTAACCACGGTGAATCAATAAAAATCCCCGGGGATAAGTACCGGGGATTTTATCGACATACCTGTAAGAATTATATGTTCGCCTGAAGAAGCCTATCTGACCCTTCCGCCTGCATTTTCCTGATAAATCTCATCCGAGTGCTTTCCGGTGAAATATTTATTATTGGCATCATTATACTCTTTTCGAGCCTCTTCGGTGGGCCAGGCTTTTTCGAACAATTCATTGCTCAATTTATTTGCCTCAATAATGTCTCCCCAATTTTTCACTTCTGTTATAACCACAAAATCCCGGTTATTATGCCCCCAGAAATGACGCAGGGTTCTCTGGCTTACGATCAAATTATTTTTGCTTATCACTTTTTCCGTATAAAGCTTATTTAACGAATCGAATTCCGCCATGGTATTTCCGGGTTTGAATGCCATTTCAAATGTAGTAACCACAAAAATATTTCCATTATTTTCCTCCTGGGAAAGCAGACTAGAATTTATTCCGAAGGCACAAATAAAAAGTGTTATAAAAAATATATTGATGAAATTCTTCCTCATTTTTTCTTCTCCAGTATTTTTTCAAAAACAGTTTTAAAAAATTTATTTGAATTAATCGTCATCAGAATCCGAACCACCATGATCGCCAACCATCACCCATTTATTGCCGCTTTTCATGAGGATGTCTGTCCAACGTCCGGATTCCCATTTTTCTTTCCCATCCTTGTCCTTATCCAGGCTGGTATAATAATAATGAACAAAAGCAAAATTACCCTTCACCCAGATTGCAGCCGGGGTAATGGTATAGAGTACATTTTGGCTATTGGCAAACATGTATTCCATCATTTTTTGTCGCTGGGGTTTGGTTTGGGGTGCATCACTCATATTGCCCCATCCGATAAAGCTGGGATCAAAATAGCTGAGGAAACCGGCTACATCATTTTTCGCCGCCAGGGACCAGTAGGTTTCTACATTGCTCCACACATCCTGCTGCTCCTTGGACCATTCCTGTGCCGACACCGGTGTGATAATCGAGACAACAAAAACAATTAAAAGAATCGAGAAAAACATTCTATACTTATTCATATTACATCTCCTCTACAGTAATTCGTTAAATTAAAATTTATTTAAAAAGAAAATCTAATGCTCAAAATGTTATCTTAAGAAAAAGGTTTTACTATCATCACCTCCTTTCGAATAACATTTGAAAAATCATATAACAGGAACATTATATATGAGACATCCGCATTTTTGTAAATTTTAGTAATTCGTGATTCAGTAAAACATTTTCGAAAAATTAATGAGTAAAACATATCGGGGAGGGATTTGTCGCACAGAAATTTCTTCTCTATGTAAATTTACCGGACTATTCGGTAAAGGAAATTTTCCTGACCCAATATTATTTTTTGCAAAAGTCATAATAAATCAATAGCCAGTAATTGCAGCCACTATCGTGTGTTGAAAGAAGTCGAAATAAAAGAATTGCAAAAAATGATGGAGAATGTAGACATGAATTTGCCCTAAAACAAGATAAAACTGTTCCGTGGTCCTTATTTTTTGAAATGGCGATAAGATGAATTCTTAAAAATCATGTTCAATTATTAATAAACATGCTAATTTATTTCAATGTTCAAGGTTTGATTTAAAATGAATTTTATCCGAATTGATAATGAAAAGGAAGAAAAATCTTGTTATTATACAAAAAATAAAAGCAGAGGAGCAAACATGAGACAATATTTCATCGTAATTACAATAACGATATCTGGTATTTTCACCATATTTAATTTAGCCTTTTCCGAAAACAAACCCTTGCAGTATGGGGCATTTCTGGTAAGCCATGAATTAACCCTTCCCGGAAACCCGGAGCAAATTTATGATGCCATCTCCGGGGATATTAGTGGCTGGTGGGATCATAGTTTTTCAGAATCACCAAAAAAGTTCTACATCGAAGCCAAACCCGGTGGCGGATTCTGGGAAATTTTTGATGATCAGGGTAACGGAGTAAAGCATGCCACAGTGATCTTTGCCGCCCGGGGAAAATATTTGCGATTCGACGGTCCACTGGGACTTTCCGGGAGAGCTATCCAGGTGGTAACCACCTATACCTTTAAACCGGTGGGAAGCGATTCCACCCGCCTGGAAGTTTCTGTCCATGCCGCCGGAGAAATGGAAGAGGGCGTTGCGGAGACTGTTGACCGGGTCTGGCACCACTTTATGTTCGAGAGATTTAAACCGTATGTGGAAAATGGCATGAAAATGCCTGAGAAATAAGAATTATCATCTTCTATACTGACGAATAAATTGACCGCAAATCACAGACAGAAGGTTTTCTTATGAAACGAGAGGAAATGATTTCCAGAATCAGAAATGAGTCCGGGATGTGGGACGTTATTATCATCGGCGGTGGCGCGACCGGCCTTGGAACAGCGGTGGAATCTGCCTCCCGGGGATACAAAACCATATTGCTGGAACAACATGATTTTGCCAAAGCAACATCCAGCCGGAGTACCAAACTAGTTCATGGCGGCGTTCGGTACCTTCAGCAGGGAAATATTTCGCTGGTACTGGAAGCTTTGCATGAAAGAGGTTTGCTCATTCAAAATGCCCCGCATCTGGTGCGAAATCAGTCCTTTATTGTCCCCAACTACGACTGGTGGAGTGGACCTTTTTATGGTATCGGTCTGAAAGTGTACGATTTACTGGCTGGCAGGCTGGGACTGGGTCCTTCCAAATTACTCTCCCGGGAAGAGACGCTGGAACGGATACCCACTTTAGAGCCTGACGGTCTACGGGGCGGTGTCATCTATTATGACGGTCAGTTTGATGACGCCCGGCTATCGATAAACCTGGCCCAGACAATTAATGATTTGGGAGGCACCCCAATCAATTACCTGATGGTTACTGGTCTGCTGAAATCGAACTCCGTGATCAATGGGGTTAAGGCGAAGGACATGGAAACAAACGAGGAATATTCCCTTTACGGGCGGGTGATAATAAATGCCACCGGAATATTTACCGACAATATTCTTAAGATGGATGACCCAGAGGCCAGAGATTTACTTACCCTGAGTCAGGGCGTTCATCTGGTGCTTGACAAAGATTTCTTGCCGGGAGATTCTGCGATTATGGTGCCTCATACCGAGGATGGAAGAGTGCTTTTCGCCGTTCCCTGGCATAAAAAGGTGGTAGTTGGCACAACCGATACGCCAGTTAAATCTGCTACCCTGGAGCCAAGGCCATTATTGGAAGAGATCGATTTTATTCTGGAACATGCGGCCAAATATCTTACTAAAGATCCTTCGCCAGAAGATGTACTCAGTGTCTTTGCCGGCATCAGACCCCTGGTAAATCCGGGATCGGATGAAGATACCGCGGCTATCTCACGGGATCACTATCTGGTGATATCCCAATCCGGACTGGTGACCATCACCGGCGGAAAATGGACAACCTATCGAAAAATGGGAGAGGATACCATCAATCAGGCGGCAATGGTGGCCGGACTGGAGCAGCGGGAAAGCATTACCCAAAACCTCCGGATTCACGGCTGGTTAAAAAATGTTGATATGGACGATCCGTTATATGTCTACGGCACGGATATGCTGGCGATCAAAAAATTAATTGAGCAAACTAGAGAGTTGGGAGAAAAACTGCATCCGCGGCTGCCCTACCTTAAAGCCGAAGTCGTCTGGGCTGCCCGTCAGGAAATGGCCCGAACCGTGGAAGATGTTCTGGCGAGAAGGACCCGGGCTCTGTTACTGGATGCCCGGGCTAGTGTGGAATGTGCAGAAAAGGTGGCAGATCTTTTAGCCAAAGAATTAAATTATGATGATAATTGGAAAATCAAACAAGTAAAT
>CAZTXJ010000186.1:0-5528 GCA_964617285.1 uncultured Calditrichaceae bacterium
CTGAAGAAGCAGGGTGGTTTTATTCCCGGTGTTCGCCCCGGCAAAAAGACTGCTGAGTATCTGGATTCCATTTTAACCCGGATAACCCTGCCGGGATCTATTGCACTGGCTTTTGTGGCAATTATTCCTTATATCCTGGTGAATGCTTTTAAGATTTCTTATGGATATGCCTCATTTTTTGGCGGCACGGGTTTATTGATTATTGTGGGTGTTGCCCTGGATACCATTCAACGATTTGAGTCTCATTTATTCATGAGACATTATGATGGATTCATGAAAGGCGGACGAGTACGCGGCAGAAGAATGTAAATGATTCCGATTAAGAATGAAGCAGAAATTGAGCTGATGCGAATCAGCTCGAGGATTACAGCAGAAACATTTTTATTAGTTTGGTCTTTAATAAAACCCGGTTTAACCACCGGGAAGTTGGACGAGGAAATTGAGAAATTTATTCGTTCCAAAAAAGCAAAACCGGCTTTCAAGGGACTCTATGGGTTCCCGGCCAGCGCCTGTATCTCCATCAACCAGGAAATTGTGCACGGCATTCCCCTGGCAAAAAGAGAATTGCATGAGGGTGATATTGTGAGTGTGGATATTGGTGTGGAGAAAGATGGATATTACGGGGATTGTGCTTTCACCTTTCCGGTCGGGAAGGTAAATGAGGAACGCTGGAAACTGATGAAAGTGACCATCGAAGCGCTCTACCTTGGGATAAAACAAGCAGTAGCAGGTCACCGGTTACAGGATATTTCCCATACCATTCAGACACATGCGGAAGATCATGGATACGGAGTGGTTCGCGAGCTTGTGGGTCATGGAATCGGAAAAGCACTGCACGAAGAGCCCCAGGTTTTTAATTTTGGGAAACCGAATCGAGGGCCTTTGCTAAAAGAGGGAATGACCCTGGCCATTGAGCCCATGATTAATATGGGAGATCGCCAGGTATTGACCCTGGAAGACGGTTGGACGGTTGTCACCAGAGATGGTTTGCCATCTGCACATTACGAGCATACTGTGCTGGTAAAAAATGGGGCACCGGAAATTTTAACGGAACATAATTTAATGAATGAGGTGTTTTAATTGGCCAAAGAACAGCCAATATCTGTCGACGGAATAATTAAGGAAACATTACCAAATGCTTCTTTTATTGTCGAACTGGAAAGCGGACATGAGGTATTGGCACACGTTTCAGGAAAAATGCGGATGCATTTTATTAAAATATTGCCCGGGGATAAAGTAAAGGTTGAGCTTTCCCCGTACGATCTGAAACGTGGACGAATTACCTATCGCTATAAATAATTGTTGATTGTGAGGAAGTACCATGAAAGTACAGACATCAGTAAAAAAACGATGCGAGAATTGCAAAATAATTCGCAGAAACGGGGTGGTTCGTGTTATTTGCAAGAAAAACCCCAAACATAAACAAAGACAGGGCTAGAAAAATTTAAGGAGGTCATTTTGGCTCGTATTGTCGGTGTAGATTTACCAAAACAAAAACCTGTTGGCATCGCCCTATCCTATATTTTTGGGATTGGTAAATCTTCCGGATTAAAAATTTGCCAGGAAGCCGGTGTTGACCCGGGTACCCGGACAAAGGACTTGACGGATGAGCAGGTGCGCGATATTCGAACGATTATCCAACAAAACTTCAAAGTGGAAGGGTCGCTAAAAACAGAGATCAATATGAACATCAAGCGGCTCATCGATATCAACTGCTATCGGGGTTCGCGGCACAAATCAGGATTACCTGCACGTGGTCAGCGTACCCGAACCAATGCCCGCACCAGAAAAGGTCGTCGTCGGCCGGTTGCCGGTAGGAAAAAAGTATAGCTAAAGTAAGGAGAAGACGAATTGGCACGTAGAGCACGTACCCTCAAGAAGAAGAAAGAACAAGTTGATGCGCAAGGGGTGGCACACATCAGATCGACTTTTAATAATACCACTATCACTTTAACCGGTGCCAATGGCAATGTAATTTCCTGGGCTTCTGCCGGTAAAGTGGGATTCAAGGGTTCACGGAAAAACACCCCATTTGCAGCCCAGTCCGCAGCAGAGAATGCTGCCCGGGAAGCAATGGATCTGGGATTGCGTCAGGTTGCCGTGGAGGTGAAAGGACCGGGATCAGGTCGTGAAGCGGCAATTCGTTCCCTGCAGGCAGCCGGATTGGAAATTATAAGTATTAAGGATGTTACGCCCATCCCGCATAATGGATGTCGGCCACCAAAGAAAAGAAGAGTATAAAACGAGTGGAGAAGTAAATTAATGGCACGTAATACAGGACCTGTATGCAAACTTTGCAGACGTGAAGGTGAAAAATTGTTTTTGAAAGGGGCACGCTGCGTTTCAGCAAAGTGTTCCTTCGAAAAAAGGTCATATATACCGGGACAGCATGGAGTGACCCAGCGGTCAAAACTCTCCGAGTACGGTGTTCAGTTGCGCGAGAAGCAGAAGGTTAAACGGATTTATGGTGTACTTGAAGCGCAATTCCGGAACTACTATAAAAAGGCCACCCGTCAAAAGGGTGTGAGCGGACAGAATTTGCTGAAGATTCTGGAGAGCCGTTTTGACAATGTGATTTACCGTATGGGATTTGCTCATTCCAGAAATGCAGCGCGGCAATTGATCCTGCACCGTCATTTTACCGTAAATGGCAGAGTGGTTAATGTTCCGTCCTATCTGATGCGACCCAATGATGTTATCGAGGTTCGCGAGAAAAGCCGGAAGTTAACCCCGATCCATGAGTCAATGCGGCGAGTGAAGGATGATGCAATGTTGCCCTGGTTAAATATTGATAAGGCAAAGATGAAAGGTGTATTTATGGACATACCGGCACGGGAAGATATTCCGGTAAATGTCCAGGAAAATCTGATCATTGAGCTTTATTCGAAATAAGAAATTTTAAATAATAAAATAAATTTGGTTGGGGATCTATGAACTATGCAAATCTATTAATGCCGGAAAAAGTTGAACTTGACGATTCAAGTTTTTCGACGACATTCGGACGCTTTATATTGCAGCCTCTGGAAAGAGGATTTGGTGTTACCCTGGGAAATGTTTTCCGACGGGTGCTTTTATCATCTTTACAGGGTGCGGCTATCACCGCTATTCGGCTGGATGGCATTCAGCACGAGTTTAGCGACATTCCGGGCGTAAAAGAAGATGTGGTTGAAATAATCCTGAATTTAAAAGAAGTTCGCATCAAGCTTTTGAACAAGCGGCCGGACAAGGTGAGTCTGCATTTGAAGGGAGCGGGAGAATTTAAAGCAGGGGATATTGGCAATTACACTGCCGACTTTGAAATTCTGAATCCCGATCTGCACATCGCTACTTTGAATGAAGATGCGGATGTCGAGCTGGAAATTCGGGTAGGTAAGGGACGTGGCTATGTACCCGCAGAGGAAAATAAACCACTGGAGGCAAGTATTGGTCTCATTCCCATCGACTCCATATTTTCGCCTATCCGGAATGTCCGTTATCAGGTGGAAAATGTCCGGGTTGGTCAACGAACCGATTACGAAAAACTGGTTCTGGAAATTGAAACCGATGGCAGCATTACTCCGGACGATGCTCTTACTTATGCAGGCAAGATTTTGAAAGATCATATTCAAATGTTTATTAACTTCGAAATTGAACCGGAAGAAGAAGAAACCCAGGAAATCGATGAGGAAATTCTGCGGGTGAAAAAGTTGTTGAGAATGAGTGTGGACGAGCTCGAACTGTCCGTCCGTTCCCACAACTGTCTGAAGAATGCCAATATCAAGAATATTTCGGACCTGGTTCGTCTGGATGAATCGGAACTGCTTAAATTCCGGAATTTTGGCCGGAAATCCCTGCAGGAGATTCAGGACATATTGGAAAAGAAAGGTCTCTACTTTGGTATGGATGTGGATAAGTATCTTAAAGGTGAAGATTAATCGGTCTTTAGTAAAATTACTCGAATAGATTTATATAAACTGGAAAAACGAGGTATATCATGCGACATCGGAATAAAACGAAAAAACTCGGTCGGACGAAATCTCACCGGCGGGCAACATTGGGCAATATGGCACGGTCGATTATTGAGCATCAACAAATAAAAACGACCTTAGCCAAAGCCAAAGCAGCTCGTGGTGTCATTGAACGACTGATTACCTTTGGAAAGAAAGATACTGTGGCGGCACGGCGACAAGCTTTTAAGCTCTTACAAAATCATTTACTGGTTAAGAAACTATTCGATGAGGTTGCCCCTACTTTTGCGGATCGAAAAGGTGGATATACCCGGGTAATTAAATTGGGGCAACGACGGGGAGACGGTGCAGAATTAGCCGTTTTGCAGTTGGTAGGATTTGAGCCAATGATTGTCGATGAGAAAAAATCAGCCGGTAAGAAAAAGAAAAAGGAAGCACCTGCGAAAGGCAAAGCCGAAAAGAAGCCAGCAGAGGCAAAAGAAGTAGAAGCAAAAGCAGAAGAAACCCCGGTTGAAGAGAAGGTGGAGGAAGAAAAAGAAACCAAAAAAGCCGAGGCAAAAGCAAAACCCGAAAAGAAAGAAAAGAAAACTAAAAAAGCACCGGCGAAAAAGGAAACTGCCAAAAAAGAAGCGAAGGATGATGATAAATCCAAAAAATCAGCTAAAGCCAAGGAAGTAAAAGCAGAAAAGAAAAAAACCGAGAAAGCCAGGGAAGAAAAACCGGCAAAAGATAAAGCGGATACCGAAACGGCTGAAGCTGAAGAGAAAGAAAAATAAGCTTATTATGAATTGAAAAAAGGGCGCCAGATTTGAGCGCCCTTTTTTGTTGGTTAAAGTTCTGCCTTGTTGATCATTCTCGAAAATAAAATTGGTTTGTAACCGCTCCCCATTTTTCTCTATATTTTTTTCTTTAACGGTTCTCCCGAAACCTATGAAAAAACTATTATTTTCTTTTATCTTGATAATCGCTATGTTGTTAGCTGCCGGAATGTCTTCGGGCTTACCCGCTAAAAACATCCGGGGTTTGTGGGTTGTCCGGGATGCGCTGAACACACCCCAGCGCATCGATTCTTTGATGCATCTGGCACGGGCCTGCGGATTTACCGATCTTTATGTGCAGATCCGGGGGAGAGGGGATGCCTACTATAACAGTAAATATGAGAGCAAGGCCGAGGCGATAAAGGACCGGGATTTTGATCCGTTAGCCTATATCCTCAAACTGAATGAATCGGATTCGATCCGGATCCATGCCTGGGTAAATGTCTTCTATGTCTGGAGTAAAGATACACTTCCCGGGGATCAGGATCACATCGTTAACCATAATCAAAGCTGGCTGGCCCGGCCAAAGAATCATGCGAATTTACTCTCCGATTATCCCAATTCGGTCAAAGAAGCCAACATTGAGGGGCTGTATGTCTCTCCGCTACACCCCGAGGCGCAGGCGCATTTTCTGGATATTATAAAAGATATTTTACAGCATTACCAGGTTGATGGAATTCATCTCGATTATATTCGATATCCCGATCAGAGTTTTGATTTTCATCCGGATGTTATTAAAGGATTCCGAAACCGCTATGTGCTG
>CAZTXJ010000187.1:0-3370 GCA_964617285.1 uncultured Calditrichaceae bacterium
GAGTTCTCCAGTGATGTACCGGACAGGGGCAGGAAATAATGCACCTGGATTCTGGCCCGATACTTTACCAACCACTTTTTAATCAGCCTCAGGGTGACGTGGCGATCGGTATTCATTTCCCCGGGAAATCCCAGAATAATATCGATCAGGGGCTGCAGATTTCTTTCCGTTAAAAGGGAACAGGCATTTTCGATGTCTTCCAGCGAATGGCCGCGGCGGATTTCTTTGAGCAGGCGATCGCTCCCGGTTTGCGCCCCGACCGCAACTTTTTTATTATCGCAGTAACGGACGATTAAATCTACCGTTTGAGGGGAAAAAGTATTCGGCCTGGTCTCGGAGGGAAATATTCCGAATTCAAGATAATCCGTACCGTTTTGCTTGCAATAATCCAGTATCTGCTCAATCGCCGGTAAATTTAGTTTTTTGGGATTGACTGCCCCGTATTCGAAAGCAGACGGACAAATAAAATTAAACCGTTTATGATGACCCCGTTTTTTTAAATGCTGATAATAAGTTTGTACAGAGGACAAGGAGCGATGCTTCGCCTTTTGACAGGAGGTCTGGCAATAACTGCAGTTCCAGTAGCACCCCCGGGTAATTTCGATAGGCGGGGAAATGTTAAAGGTTTTGGATATGGGCAGGCTCTGATCCAGGTCATCGAGTTCCGGCGCAGAAAAGATAGTTGGCATATCCGGAAGCCGCTGCTCAAGATAGTTTTGAATAAACCGGATAAATCCGGTTTCCACCGGGCCGGCGTATGCGTAATCGAAACCCAGCTTCAGGCTGGAGAGCGGATCCCCGCTGGTATGTGGCCCGCCTGCCAGCAATTTCAATTCCCGGTTTGCTGTTTCTCGAATCTGACTTACTTCTTCCATAACCTCGGGTAAATGTGGGGTCATAAAAGAATACATCAGTAATCCGGCCGGATGCTGCCGGGCAAATTGCAGGACATGCTGGAAATTCTGCAGGAGATGGATGTCGAAATACTGGTCCAGTTTGGCCGATTCCAGCTGATTCAGAATTACCGGAACCGTAAACCGATTGGAATCAGTCAAACGGATGACAAGTTTATTTCGGTTCCCATCACTCATGGTGTGGCCGGTTTACGTAAAGGTCGGTCCAGCAACGCCAGAGCGATTCCGGGAATGATACAGGCAGCACCCACGTAAAACAGTCCGTAAGGTTGTTCGGCAAAAATCAAATAGGCCAGGATGGAGGCAATAATCGGTTCTCCCAGAATGATAAAGTTTACTTTATATACCGGGACTTTTCGGGCCGCCCAGTTGATCAGGGAATGTCCGATTCCGGTCGGAACCAGTGCCAGCAGTAGCATCATACCGTGAACCTTTAACGGATATTGCCAGATGGGATACTGAAATGCCAGCACAAGAATAAAAAGGGTGATGGTAGCACTGGCATAAACCAGAATAAGGTAGGGGATGATATCGATCTTCAGGCGCTGATGTCTGGCAATCAGCAGATAGAAGGTGACAAAAAGGGCGCTGGCCAGTGCCAGCAAATCTCCGGTAAACCTGCCGTCGGCTAAGCGCAAATCCTGACCGCCGATAATAACAATGCCAATCATGGTTAAAAAAGCAGCCAGAAATGCATTCCAGGAACCCTTCTCTTTGAGAAAGATCGGGGAGAGAATAAGCGCAAAAACCGGATGGGTGGATTCCAGAATCAGGGAGTGGGAAATGGTGGTCATTTGAACCGAGGCAATCCAGGTACCAAAGTGCAGCGCCAGGAATATCCCGGCGATGCCAATATATATTTTGGTTTGTTTGTTAAAATTTTTCAAGTGAAGCTTTTTAGGATCCCGCATAAGCTGATATCCCAATAGCAACAACGTGCTCCAGAACATCCGGTAAAATGAGATGACCAGAGCGGGCGTATCGCCACACCAGCGGATGAAAATGGAAGCCCAGGAAACGGCTAACAGGGCAATAATTAATCCAACATAAGCAGGCATTTATTTCCCAAAACTTGACTCATATCTCTGGTATTGCTATAATTGAACAGAAAATATAGGGGATACCCTTAAATAAAACAATCTGAGTTTCTGGAAAAAATATATCGGAGGACGATATGGATTTTAAAGAATTAGCGCTGGAATTTGTAAAAATCTATTATGCCTGCTATCCCGGGAATCTGCCCGAGGATAAAGAGAAGGCCTTTCAGGAAATTAATCAGATCTATGGAAAATACAAAGCCCATCTGATTGATAAGGCCACCAAGCAGAGTGAAGATTTCTTCAAGGATAAATTCTGATAAAAAAACCGGCAACCGTCGGGTCACCGGCTCTCATTAAAAATGTGTACATACCGCTATAAGTCAGGGAGCCTGAATCGTGGGAAAGGCTCCTCTGTACACCTTTGTTATGATTTCTTTCTTATGTAAATAACCTTTTGTACTCTTGCCACTAATTCATTGGCACTATCAATAATATCGATGTTAAAATTTGCAAAATACTTAGTACCATCTTTGGTCTTTTCTATAATTTCATTCAACTCTTCATCAGATATTTTGATTCTGGCAGTCACTTTGGTTTTGCTGGCTTTAATAAACTCGATGTTTGCCGATTTATCCCAAACCGTGAACCCTTTTCCAAGTAACTGCATCAAAAGAAGCATTAAGTGAGGATCAACCATCGAGTAAAGGCTTCCACCGAAATGTGTTCCAACTACATTTCTGTTATACCAATGCAACGACATTGAGACATGAAGCTCTCTCCAATCGTCACCAATATATTCAACTTTTATTCCCGCTCCCATATAAGGTGGGTATTTATTAAGAATAAATTTTAAAATCTTCGGTGTTCTTTTCATTTGTACGCCTTGATGTTTCAATGGCGATAACACAAAATATGACTGAGATGTTAGTCTTCGTCTTCGAAGGAGAACATTCCAAACCGGCGGTCCTTTAAAGCCCGGATCCGCTCCTTGAAATACGCCCGGTTATCCACCTGATCGTACCATTTTACCCGCAAAAACTGGTTGCGCTCGAACCACTCGTATTGAATTCCACCGCCAAATTCCTGGCGTAACATTTTACCAATTTCAAAGGCCAGACGGGTGGTATTGGCGAAGATAAATAGGATTTCTTTTTTTTCGACCGTGCTGATAATGTTTTCAAAGGGAGGTGAATCCTCCAAAGCTCTTTCCACCTGTTTTGCCGACTCGATCATCTGGTTTTTATGTTCCTTGAGTTTTTTATCATATATCTCGATGCTGCCGACAAAATTCTCATAAGTTTTTCCAACGCATTTGGGACAGTAGGCCAGTTCGGTATGTACGGTAAAAAGATCGGTAATGCTGTCTTTCACCCACTTTTTGTTAAAGAAAATCTTCCGGCAGCGGGGACAGGAATA
>CAZTXJ010000187.1:3470-5428 GCA_964617285.1 uncultured Calditrichaceae bacterium
ATAAACGGTCAAAGATAATACTGAGTTCCCGTTTTTTCCAATTAAAAATTCCGCTGCTATTTTGCATTGGACTCAAATAAAAAGGGAAAGTTACAAATGCCATCAAATTTGAAAATTCCATAATTTTCGGCAGAAAAAACTTGATTTTTATAAGGCCTTCGGTATTATATTAAACCAGATAAAAATCTGGAGGAAGAAATGCCTCTGAAAAAACGCCTGAAAGACTTTTTGGATCAGAACAAAGTAAAATATGTAACCATGATTCATTCCAAAGCTTATACCGCACAGGAGATTGCCGCGGTTCTGCATGTCCCCGGAAAAATGTTTGCCAAGACCGTTATCCTGAAGGAAGCCGAAAAATTCATGATGGCCGTTCTCCCGGCAACCCATCGGATTAATATGGATCTGTTCAAACAGGTAAGCCACGCTCATAAACTGGAGTTGGCCTCGGAAGAGGAATTTGAAAGCCTGTTCCCCAAATGTGAGATCGGCGCCATGCCTCCCTTCGGTACTATTTATGATATGCCGACTTATGTGGACAGCTCTTTGACCAAAGATGAAGACATCTGTTTTAATGCCACCACCCATTCGGAAGTGATTAAAATGAAGTATGCCGATTTTGAGAAACTGGTTAAACCGGTAATCGGGACATTTGCCGAACATATTTAAATTTTCACGGCACATTAATTTTTTTAAATATCAGATTCAGATTCCGGCACCCGAGAGCAGTGGAAGCTATTATTTTCCCCTTTATTTAAATACCTGGACGTGTGTCTATTAAATCCCGGCAAAGGATATGTTTATCCGGTTGGGATTGCCAATAATCCGTTATTATATTCCTGATTATTTCAGTTGAAAACGGTCATTTATTGGTTGAGGTTTGTTTTGAAAAATTTCTCGCATAAAATTTACCCGACAATCGGAATATTAATTTTAACCTCGGTATCATTTGCATTCGCGGATCTGCAGCAGGAGATCCTGGCTGCCCGCAACAAGGTGATGCCCGCCCTGGTCCATATTGAACCGGTGCGAAAAATTTTTTCCACCGGAGAGAGCCGGCATGCCCTGGTAACCGGCAGCGGATTTATTTTTTCACCGGAAGGTTACATCTTGACCAATCATCATGTGGTGGAAAATGCGGAAAAGGTTACCTGCACTCTTTCCAATAAAAAGAAATTGCCGGCGGAAATTATCGGCAGCGATCCCTATACCGATGTGGCGGTTATCCGCCTGGACATGCAGGAATGGGGAGAAGCGCCTTTACCCTTTGTAAACCTGGGCAATTCAGACAGCCTGGAAGTGGGGCAGTTTGTGCTGGCGCTGGGAAGTCCCCTGGGACTTTCCCGCTCGGTAAGCATGGGTGTGGTCAGTTCCATCGACCGCTATTTTGAAGATCAGGGGCAGATGATTTCCCCCTATAACCTATGGATCCAGACCGATGCCGCCATCAATCCCGGCAACAGCGGCGGCCCGCTGATCAATCTGGAAGGCAAGGTGGTGGGGATCAATGCCCGGGGTGTCTTTATGGCGGAGAACCTGGGATTTGCCATACCGATTAACCTGGCCCGGGAAGTCTCCCAGAAATTAATGGCCAATAAGAAAATCAGCCGCAGCTGGATCGGCATTGAGCTGCAGTCCATTAAGGATCTGCGGGATTATCTGCAGAACCCGGACCTGACTGGAGCGCTTGTCTCCAATGTGGATGCCAAATCCCCCGCGGATAAGGCAGGCTTACAAGCCGGTGATGTGCTTTTGTCCGTGAATAATCTTGAGATCAATGCGGAATTTGAGGAGGACCTGCCGGCGATTCGTAAGGTTATCTCAGATTTACCCGCTTTTCAGAAAGTGCAGCTGACCATTCTGCGGGATGGAAAAAAGCAAAACCTGCAGATTACCCCGGCGCTGGAGCCGTTTGAGGAACAGCCGGAGTTCGAATGCGAAGGATGGGGCCTGGTGGT
>CAZTXJ010000188.1:0-2886 GCA_964617285.1 uncultured Calditrichaceae bacterium
CTAGCGCCTATGGTACTGCCCCGGTAACCGGGGTGGAAGAGTCGGTCGTCACCAGGCCTTTTTTATTTTAATGGGTAATTTTTAAAACTAGATTTAGAATTATTTCTTACTAAAATCTTTTTCTGACTTTTTTCCAGCTTTTAACTTCTTCCAAAAATTTCTGTCATTTCTGCAAGATGCTTACTGATTTCCTGAGAGGGAAATAAATTATGGTTTAATCTCCATTTCCAATTACCATTAAGAGTAGCCGGTCGGTTCATCCGGTGTTCCGCACCTAATCCCAGGATATCCTGCATGGGAATGATGACAATATCGGCCACAGACATCAATGCCATCCGTACAAAAACTTGAGGGCTTTCCGCTGCAGAAATTTCTCTGCCGAGATATTGGTAAATACGTTGACGATCTTCTTCAGAAATTTCCTGTTCAAACCAGCCACGTACCGTATTATTGTCATGAGTACCGGTATAGACTACACAATTTTTGATGTGATTATGCGGTGCATAGGAATTTTTGGGAAGACTTTTATCGAAAGCAAACATTAATATACGCATCCCCGGCAGACTGTATTTCTTCATGAGAGCGATAACATCATCCGTAATAACACCAAGATCTTCTGCTAAAATGGGAAGATCTGAAAACTGCTCCCGCAACTTCTGAAATAAATCATCGGCGGGGGCTTCTACCCATGTGCCGTTCTCTGCGGTTTCTTCGCTCGCCGGAACTTCCCAGTAGGCAAGGAATCCACGAAAATGATCGATCCGAATGATATCGTACAGTGTTAAATTTTGCCGTAACCTTTCCAGCCAAAGTGAATAATTATTTTTTTGAAGCATGTCCCAATCATAAACCGGATTGCCCCACAACTGTCCGGTGGCGCTGAAATAATCAGGTGGAACACCCGCCACAAATGCTGGTCTCTTATGTTCATCCAGTTTGAAAAACTGTGGATTTGTCCAGACCTCGGCACTGTCATAATTCACATAGTAAGGAATATCCCCGATAATCCGTATGTTATTCTCATTACAATAATTTTTCAGATTTTGCCACTGTCTGAAAAACAAAAATTGTAAAAATATCTGAAAGTCAATTTCATCCTGCAATTTAATGCCGAGCTTTTTTATTGCTTCAGGATTGCGATCCCTGATTTCTTCGGGCCAGGCACTCCATACCTGATCATCAAAATGGGCTTTAAAAGTCATAAATTTTGCGAAGTCATCCAGCCAGTCCCTGTTATGCTGGTAAAAAACGTTATAATTTTCTATAAACTTATTTTTTTTCTCCAGGAACCTTGAATAAGCCAATTTGAATATTTTTGTCTTCTCCCTGCTTACCTTTTCAAAATTTAATTTTTCTTCGGCGGAAGACGAAAGGGTTAACAGCTCCTCTTTGGTTAAAAGCTCATCCTGATTTAGCAAATCCGGGCTGATGAAAAGTGTATTTCCCGCGAATGCGGAAAAACTTGCATAAGGTGAATTTCCACTGACTAATGAGGTTGGGTTGAGTGGCAAAACCTGCCAGAAAGATTGTTTCGAATTTCTGAGAAAATCAACAAATTTATATGCAGCCGGACCTAAATCTCCAATTCCATATTCCGATGGAAGGGACGATATGTGCATCAGGATTCCACTACCTCTTCTGTTCATCTAATTATCTCCATAGCGCTGTTCGTTTTCGAAGGTGCAAATATACTATCTTTGTTTGACAAAAACGATACTAATATTTAAACCGGTTATTCTTGCTGAATTTTAATGCTTCTGATTAGAAAAAAATCGATGCAAAGATACGCAGGAAATGCGGGCAGAAAATAGTGCTATATCATTTTGCTTGTACAATTCACATTTTTTTTGATGATTATCCATCTGTTTTAAAAGAAAAAGATAGTATCGGTTAATTCCCGTTTTTATTTTATCGCACAGTTAAACTAATAATTGGATCATTCTATGAAGCTGTCCGGACAAAACATTCTCAAGCCCAAAATGAAAATTTTAGAATTTGCGTTTATCACTCTGATTCTTTTTTGCAATGGCTTATTTTATTGCCACCATTCACCCAATAATAATATCACCGATTTAATTCAACCATTACATTTGCAGGCAGGTCGCTCGGATACGCTTCACATCCAGGATATTTTCTTTGCCCGGGACTATCAGCTAAAATTTCTGCCCCATGCTCATATTAGTATAAAGTACGATTCTCTTGCAGGAAAATTAATTCTCACCCCGGAAAAAAATTACCAGGGTTTATCACTTATTTCATTTTTGTTTTTTGGCAAGAAATATGAAATCGCGTCAGTGACCACCGTTCTCCAGGAACACACTTTTTTCTACAAACCAAAGCACAGGGTTAAAGCCGTAAACGTTTTCGGATCCTTTAATAGTTGGAACCGGAATGATCTGCCCCTCACTGATACCGATGGAGACGGTATATATACGACTACCCTTTCCTTTGAACCGGGGAGATATGAATATAAATTCTTCGTAGATGGAGAAGAAATTTTAGATCCTTTAAATCCGGATAAAGTAAGCAACCCCTTTGGTTCTTTTAATTCTATTCTCACCATTCTACCCCGGAATTCGAGTCAGCCGGAACTATATTTTCTGCATACAAAAGAAACAAATACAGACATCTCCATTGAACTTGCATATAACCTGGATAACCGGGAGTCCATAATCTCTCCGGATCAGGTTATAGTACTCGCTGGAAATCAAATGATTCCAATACAGAGAATATCAGTATCAGGTGAGAAAATCAATATATCTCTGGATAAATCCCAACAACAGGGCAAACAGGTCATTCGGGTGGCAATTGCCAAGAATGACTCTTTTTCCAGATTTCACTCATTTTACTTTGCAAATGACCAACCTCTTGATTCAGGAGAACCAT
>CAZTXJ010000188.1:2986-5391 GCA_964617285.1 uncultured Calditrichaceae bacterium
ATCGAAAGCAAAATCGTGGATGTCCGTTTTGGCGATTTAAATCTGTTCAAGAAGCTGGTGCGGACCGCCCATCAAAAGAATATTAAGGTACTGCTGGACTTTGTATCAAATCATGTGCATAAGGATCATCCCTACTACCGGAACCATCCGGAGTGGTTTGGCACATTGGATTTACCAAACGGCCGGAAAAATATTCGGTTGTGGGATGAGTATCGTTTAACCACCTGGTTTGATACTTTTTTACCCTCCTTTGATTATACCGGCTCTCCGGCGGCACTGGAGACCATGACCGATGTGGGTGTCTGGTGGTTGCAAGAAACCGGCATGGATGGATTCCGTCAGGATGCGGTGAAGCACGTGCCCAACGAATTCTGGCGCACCCTTACCCGGAAAATTAAATCCAGAATTGGAGATAAGCACAGTCCGGGTATTTTCCAGATCGGAGAAACATTCGGCAGTTATCAATTGATTAGCTCCTATGTAAACAACGGACAACTGGATGCTCAGTTCAATTTTAATCTTTATGATGTGGCGCTCCAGGTGTTTCTCAATCCGGAAGCGAGTTTTACCCTTCTTGATCAGGAGATGTCCAAAACATTCGATGTCTATGGCATGAATCATTTGATGGGAAATGTGATGGACAGCCATGATAAAGTGCGGTATATGGCCTATGCCGACGGAGATATAACTTTGAGTACACCCAATACTTCTGAAATTGGCTGGGATAATCCGCCCCAGGTGGATGACACCCTGAGCTACCGCAAGGTCAGGCTGTATCAGGCCTATCTCTTAACCATTCCCGGCATACCTTTCATTTATTATGGGGATGAAATTGGTATGACCGGTGCGGCTGATCCGGATAATCGCCGACCCATGCGTTTTGAACCGGACCTTAACACCTATGAGCGGGAAATGCTTCGGAAAGTCAGCCAGCTGGTTAAAATCCGTCGCAGATATTCGGCTTTGAGATACGGAGATTTTTTACCTTTGCATGCTGATGACCAGATCTATGCCTTTCTCCGTTCCGATCCAAATGGGCGGATATTGGTGGTCCTCAATAAATCTGACAAGAATATGCAGGTGAAAATACCCTTGCCTGAGGTATTAGGTCTGAAACAAGCCCGCAATGTTTTAAACTCTGAACAGGTACCGATTAAGAGAAATGTACTTGAAGATGATATCAGTAAAATCAATTGGAAGATATACCAGTTGTTTTAGTAATTGCTGTTGAATCAATTTCAGATATTTTGATTTGTTTAAAAAATAGGTATATTTTAGACAGTTTTTAAAATGTAAGGTACCTTTTAAAAAAGGAGAACACCTTTGGCCTCCGTCGAATTAAATCAAGTCAGTAAAGTTTATTCGGGGAATGTGAAAGCGATTTCGGATGCGAATTTGAGTATAGCTGACCGGGAATTTGTGGTGCTGGTCGGTCCCTCCGGCTGTGGAAAATCCACCTTGCTGCGGATGATCGCCGGTCTGGAAGAGATCTCATCCGGTGAGATCCAAATTGATGACAAAGTGGTCAATAATGTGGCCCCCAAAGACCGCGATATTGCCATGGTATTTCAAAATTACGCACTTTATCCTCACATGTCCGTTTTTGATAACATGGCATTCGGCCTGAAATTGCGAAAATTTCCCAAGGAGGAAATAAAGCAGCGGGTGCTGGAAGCAGCCAAAATTCTGGATATCGAAAATTATATCGACCGGAAACCCAAGGCACTCTCCGGAGGCCAGCGTCAAAGGGTAGCCCTGGGCAGAGCAATCGTCCGGAAACCGAAGGTGTTTTTATTTGATGAGCCCTTGTCTAACCTGGATGCCAAGCTGCGGGTGCAGATGAGGATTGAGATTAACCGGCTGCACCATCAGCTGCAAACCACTATGATTTATGTGACCCACGACCAGATTGAAGCCATGACCATGGGGGACAAAATTGTGGTCCTGAAGGATGGATTTATTCAGCAGGTGGACTCACCCCTCAACCTGTACAATCATCCGGTCAATAAATTTGTCGCCGGATTTATTGGCAGTCCGGCCATGAACTTTTTCCAGGGAAATCTTCTATCGGAAAATGGGCAGCTTTTTTTCCAGTCAGAACTTTTTAGATTCAATTTGACCGGAACAGACATGAAAAAGCTGAAAGATTATTCGGGAAAAGAAATTATTCTGGGAGTGAGACCGGAAAATATTTTCGATTCAACATTGGCAACTGGCCGAAAATTAAGTAATCCTCAAGAAATTGTGGTTGATGTGGTTGAACCGATTGGAAATGAAATTTTTGTCTATTTTAAAGGTGCGGAGCAAAGCTACTGCATGCGTATGTCCCCGGAAAAACTTCATCGGGTCGGGGATAAAATTCAGATTGGTTTTGAACTGGAAAAACTGCATTTTTTCGATCACCA
>CAZTXJ010000189.1:0-5372 GCA_964617285.1 uncultured Calditrichaceae bacterium
CCCAATGTACGCATTATCCGCACCATGTGTATGGGGCGGGTTAATCCCGGCCATGTGCTCAAAGCCTTTGAAATGGGGGCGGATGGCGTGCTGGTCTCCGGGTGCCACTTTGAAGATTGTCACTATAGCTTTGGGGCCCGGAAAGCCGCGGAACAATATAAAAAGCTTGAGAAAATTGTCAAACTACTGGGATTCGAAAAGGAAAGAATGCGCCAGGAATTCATCTCCGCTGCAGAATTTCCCAAGTTTGTTCAGGTGGTCAAAGAAATGGTGGAGCAGGTGAAAAAACTTGGCCCCACACCTTTAAAACCGGTTAAACCGGAAAAGATGGATGCCAAATTGGAAGCGGCGGTTGAGGCAGTTTAACTATTGGAATCAAATAAACGAAAAGAGAAAAAATGGAATTAGATTTAGTCAAAATTCGTGAAACCAACGCATTGAGTTGTCTGGAGTGTGGCAAGTGCACCGGGGTATGTCCGGTTTCACGATATTCGAAAACGTTCTCACCGCGATCCATTCTTATAAAGTCAATCCGAAATTCCCATCCCGATGCCTTAAAAGGTGCCGATTTATGGTCGTGCCTGACCTGTCAGCAATGCGATACTATTTGTCCTTCCAATATAAAATATATCGATTTTATCCAGCTGATCCGTCAATTTGTGGGTGTAGAAAACCGGGAGGGGACCTGTTCCCATGGCGGTATTTTGGATTCTATCCTGAAAATCATGACTTCGCCTAATCTGAAACAGCAGCGGCTGGACTGGTTGAGCAAAGACTATCAGACCTCTACTTCCGGAGAATATCTCTACTTTATGGGCTGCCTGCCTTATTATGATGTTCTCTTCACTGAGCTGGATGTGCAGCCGCTCAATATTGCCCGAAGCACCCTGAAGATTTTCAATTATTTTGATATCAAGCCACAAATGCTGCCCAATGAAAAATGCTGTGGACATGATTTTTTCTGGAATGGAGATCTGGAGAATTTTAATAAGCTGGCAAAAATGAATATCGAGCAGATCAAAAAATCCGGCGCCAAATACGTGGTCACGGCTTGCCCGGAATGTTTCCGGACCTTAAAGGTTGACTATCCCAATTTCTTCGGTAACCAACCCTTCGAGGTGATCCACATAACTGAATTTCTTTCCCAGCGTTTGAATGATAAAAATATTAAAATTAAATCGGAACCTCATAAAGCCACATTTCATGATCCATGCCGGTTAGGGCGTCATTTGGGTATTTACGATCCACCTCGTCAGGCCATTTCCCATCTGTCGGATTTTGAATTTAAAGAAATGGCGCATCATCATAAACGGGCCACCTGCTGCGGCGTTACCAGCTGGATGAATTGTTCCCAGATCTCCAAGCAGATTCAGACACAGCGTCTGCGTGAGGCCAATGCCACCGGTTCGGATACGCTGATTACCGCCTGTCCCAAATGCCAGATCCATTTTCAGTGCGCCCTGCTGGATAAACAATTGAAGGAAGAAGTGAAGTTTAAAATAAAGGATTTTACCGAAGTTTTTGCGGAGAATCTGAATTAACCATTGTTTTAGTTCAATTGAGAATGCCGTCTGATGAAAGGGCGGCGGTTAAAGACTAAATGCAGGAGAAGATTATGACCTTAAATGATCGCCTTGAAAATGTGGCAATCATCGGCGCAGCCGGTAAAATGGGAAGTGGTATTGCCCTTCTTATGGCTCAGGAAATGGCGCTCCAGAAATTACAACCGGAAAATCAAAAGAAAACCTACGTTCTGAATCTGATCGATGTGAGTGAAGCGGCTCTGGTAGGACTCTTGAAATATCTGAAAACGCAGTCGGTAAAGCTGGCTGAAAAAAATATTGTCAATCTTCGACAGTTATACGGCGATCGCCAAGATTTGGTTGAGAATCAGGACATTATCAACCAATTCGTAGACGATTTGAATCTTAATCTTCGTACCGGTACGGATTTGAATATTGCCAAAGATTCCCATATGGTTTTTGAGGCCATTGTGGAGAATGCCGATACCAAAGTCAGCGTTTTGAAAAAACTAAATGAAATTTGTAAGCCGGATACTTTTTACTTTACCAATACCTCCTCCATACCCATCAAACTACTGAATGATAAGGTCGGTTTGAAGGGCAGAATCATCGGGTACCACTTTTACAATCCACCGGCGGTGCAAAAATTGGTGGAGCTTATCCTGCCCAAAGGGATAAATCCCCAACTTAAGGATGCTGCACTGGAGTTGGGCAAACGCCTGCGCAAAACGCTGATTCCTTCGAACGATATCGCCGGATTTATTGGAAATGGCCATTTCATGCGGGATGGACTCCATGCCATCAGCGAAGTTGAAAAATTGGAAAAAGAGGTCAGTCAGGTTCAGGCAATCTATATGCTGAATAAAATAAGTCAGGATTTTCTGATACGCCCCATGGGTATTTTCCAGCTCATCGATTATGTGGGTATTGACGTTTTCCAGCTGATCCTGAAAACCATGAATCCGTATTTCCCGAAAGAGAATCTTCACAGCGATCTGATCGACAAAATGGTAGCAAAGAAGGTCCTGGGCGGACAGAATCCGGATGGCAGTCAGAAAGACGGTTTTTTAAAGTATGAAAAAAACCGCCCGGTCGGGGTGTATGATCTTAAGAAATCGGCATACCAGATGTTGGATTCGGGTAACTGGGTGAAGGAAGCGGAGAAAAAACTGGGCGATCTGCCGGAAGGTTTCATCCCCTGGCGGGGGCTTCTGCAGGATCCGCAGAAAGCTGATAAATTAAAAACATTTTTTAAGAAGGTGAAAACCGGTAAAACTTTGGGCACTCAACTGGCCCAGAACTATCTAAAGGAAAGTAAAGCCATTGGAGAAAAGTTGGTCTCGGAGGGTGTTGCTCATTCTCCGAATGATGTCAATGGTGTTTTGTTAAACGGCTTTTTCCATTTGTATGGGCCGATAAATGACTATGTTTAAGTCGATTGCATGATTTGATCTGAAATTTTGGAGGAAATAAATATGACTCAGTTAGCAAAACCTGTTTATTTGGCTGCAGGATATCATACAATATTTTTAGGGACGGGCCGAAAGGAATTTCATCCCAAGAAACCCAGACCGGGAATTGACCACTATATCATCGAAGCTGGAAAGGGGGCCATCTCCCAGATTAATGATGCCGGAAATATCGATGAAGGAGTTGTTTCAAACTTTATGGCGGCACGGTTCAACCGGCAGGGAAATTTGGCCGCTTTTATTCCCTCAATTGATCCAGCCCTGCTTTATAAGCCATGTTCCCGGGTGGAAGGTGCCTGCGGTTCTGGTGGCCTTGGCGTATTCACTGCCATAAAAAGTGTTCTGGCCGGTGTCTCCGATACTGTACTGACCATCGGAGTGGAAGTACAAAATTCAGTCAAGGCAGTTTATGGTGCGGATTACCTGGCGGGTGCAGGCTATTACGATGGTGAGAGAAAAAACGGACATGCTCACTTTTTCCCGGACAAATTCTCGGAACGAGCTGGAGCCTGCTTCAAAAAATATGGTCAGGAATCTATTCGAACGGCAATGGCACGCTGGTACGAGCAGGCCATATTAAATGCCCGTAAAAATCCGAAGGCGCAGGAGTATCATAATGGCATCGGTGATTTATATGCCCTGGGGATGACCCCACCTAATCCAAAAGTGTTTGTGGAGAACCTGAATGTCTTCGATTGTTCCAAGGTGACTGATGGTGCCTCTGCCGCAATTGTTGCCTCGGCTGAGGGATTGAAAAAGTTGGGTATCGATAAGAAAGATGCAGTTGAGCTGGTTGGATTTGGAATAAGCGTGGACGATCTCAAACAACCACCAAAGGATTTGACAAAATTAGTGACCACCCAGAAGGCGGTTGAAAAAGCATATCAGATGAGCGGACTTAAACCTACGGATCTGGGATTTCTGGAACTTCATGATTGTTTCACCATAACTGCCCTGCTCGCGCTGGAGGCGGCCTGTATTGTCAAAGAAGGTGAAGGTGCGGATTATGTGCGGGAGGGCAAAACGCATCAAGATGGGGAACTGCCGACCAACGCGACTGGTGGTCTTATTGGTTTCGGTCACCCGACCGGCGGTACAGGCGTGAGGCAGGCTGTAGATATCTGGCAGCAACTGACCGGAAAGGCCGGGGATTGCCAACTCAAGATAAAATCGAAGAAGCCATATGGCATGATGATTAATATGGGTGGCAATGACAAAACCGTGGCGGTCATGATTTTCAAGCCGGCGGTTGCTTAAGAGTTTGGTGTAAAACCAAATATTATGAAACGAAAAAATTTAAGAAGGAAGAAATTCTGCACAGAATTTGAAGGAGCGCATAATGGTTGGAATTGTTGGTTACGGAAGCTATATCCCGAAATACCGGATAAAAGTTGAAGCGATTGCCAAACAATGGGGTGCCGATGCTGACAGCTATCGAAAAGGATTGCTGGTGGAGGAAAAATCCGTACCGGCCCCGGATCAGGATACTATAACCATGTCCGTGGAAGCAACTCACCGGGCATTGGCCCGGGCTGGTATTGATCCCCGGAAGATTGGTGCAGTTTATGTCGGATCCGAATCCCATCCTTATGCGGTAAAACCCAGCGGGACTACCCTGGCTGAGGCCATTGGGGCAACACCGGATGTGCATTGTGCAGATTTCGAATTTGCCTGCAAGGCCGGTTCCGAAGCTATGTTTGTCGCTTTGCAATTGGTTCAGGCCGGGAGTATGGAATATGCCCTGGGCGTTGGTGCGGACACTTCGCAAGGAGCTCCTGGTGATGCATTGGAATACACCGCCTCTGCCGGGGCCGCAGCATTTATAATGGGTAAGAAAAACATTATCGCAAGCTGCGAACACTCATTCTCCTACATGTCAGATACTCCTGATTTTTGGCGCCGGGAACATCAGTTTTATCCTCAGCACGGGGGACGATTTACCGGCGAACCGGCATATTTCAAACATGTGGTTGGTTGCGGCCAGGCTTTGATGGAAAAGGCTAAACTGAAACCTTCTGATTTTACTTATGCGGTTTTTCATCAGCCCAATGGAAAATTCCCACTTAAAGCCGGTAAAATTCTGGGCTTCAAAAAAGAACAGCTTACCCAGGGTTTGCTCTGTCCGAAAATCGGTAATACTTATTCAGGAGCATCTCCTTTAGGATTGACTGCTATCCTGGATGTGGCAAAAAAGGGAGATTTGATCCTCATGGTCTCTTACGGATCAGGCGCCGGGAGTGATGGCTTTGTCTGGCGAGTAACCGAAAGAATTGATGAAGTGAGGAACGTGACCTTTAAAACATGGGATGTGATTAACGGCGATAAAGTTTATCTGGATTATGGCCTGTATTCAAAGTATCGCAGAAAAATTATTATGAAT
>CAZTXJ010000190.1:0-5368 GCA_964617285.1 uncultured Calditrichaceae bacterium
GGAGAGCAGATTAATACGTCTAAACTTTCTATACCCTCTAACCTTTTCCATGCGGATTATGAGGTTAAACTGGCCATTACTGATCCAAATACCAATCAGCCGGGAGTGATGTTTGCCAACACAAATCGCGATAGTTTAGGGCGTTACCTGGTAGGGCGGTTGTCGGTAAGATAGATTCTCTGGGTGATATAATTTATGATTTTATTTGTTCTGTTTTGATTTAGTGTTGAATATAATTTCCAAATATATCATCATTGCTAATTCATCGGAAATATTTTGACGATTGGTAATTTTCTTTTATATGAACATTTAAATATTTTAACTGCTTCTGAATGTGGAGATCAATTATCCAGGGATTCCACTTTACTACCTGGGCGACCCTCATTTTAATTTGGTTTTGTTGACATGGTTAAAGCTAACAATATTCTGAATATTTTGTAGCTCCAGTTTTTTTCCTTTAAAATCAAAAATAACTTATTCATTGCTTCATTTTGGTACTTCTTTTATATTTTGCGCGTTGGATTTGCCTCCGTAGCTCAATTGGTAGAGCAGCGGACTCTTAATCCGTTGGTTGAAGGTTCGAGTCCTTCCGGGGGTACGCAGCAGTCAGATCCGAAAGACGGGTGTTCCCCCTACCCGGGTGGTCTGACCGCGGCAGAGGGGGGCGGTGAAAGCCAGGCAGAAGTTATCCCCCTCCTGCTTTAACTGGCAGGCAACTACTGGCTGGCGAGTCAACCTCTGTTAGCTTGGCCCCCGATTCGTGGCCAATTGGTGCTATACATCGGGGGCTAATCTTTTTTGCTATCATTATCCGGGGAACATGTGGTATATTATGGTGTATTAAATATGAATTGGTCTTTAACATGGGGACGATCTGGATTCGACGGGCAGTCGAAGGAGATTGGAACTGCATGCCGGGATTTCTCGCTATCCCGTGATTAGTGAGAAACGGTTAAAATGCCGACAATAATTACGCACTGGCTGCATAACTAATGCAACCCGTCCACTTGAATTCCCTCCTGCCGGAATTTGAGATGGACGTCGATTAAGGCAGGGCGGCAGCTAACGGTTTCCGGACGTTAGTTGTTTGTATTTTTCGGAATCGCTGTTGTAAGGCTGGTCGGGCTGCCAGGCAACGGTTAAATTAAATCGCCAGACTATGCATGTAGAGGTTCCTTTAGCCTCCTGTCCGGACGCGGGTTCGATTCCCGCCGTCTCCACAAAATTAAGATTAAAGGTCAAAGATTAAAGAAAAAAGATATCGAGAGATATCATCTGTCTTAGAATTTCCTTTGCTTCCTTTCCCTTTATCCTGTTTGAACTGATAACTTCTCCATAAGAAAACTGAACCGATTCATGACATAATACTCACGGATATCGGGTTCCAGCACGGAGCCCAATGTCACCTTAAATTCCTTTATGGTAAATCCTTCAACCACCTTTTTCAATTCAATAAATTGTTTGGTTGTCAAATTCGGGAATTTAATACCTCTCCTCAACAAAAATTCAATATCGAAGCCATCCCTGATTTCTTTCCTTTTCAGAATCGCTTCAATTTTGTTTTTCATCATCTGGTCCAGCGTCATGGTTTTCAGGATAACCTGTTTATTACTAAATGGGGAAAAAGCAATTTTATCCTGAAAGTCACATTCCTTAATCCCTTTTCGGATTTCAATTTTTATTCGTCTGGGGTAATCACTTGAGCGAAATTCATATAACAATGTCTGATGTTTTGTTTGAGCATCGGTTATTTCGAAGGACTTTGCTATAAATTGTCTTAGATCCTCAAAAAAGGTTTCATAATTGAAATCTTTAACGATCCAGAAATCCAGATCGGCTGAATAGCGAGGCAGGTTATGACATAACCTTAACATAGTTCCCCCACCGAAAACCAGAGATTCTAAAAACCGGTTATTCTTCAATTTTTCCAGAACTTCAATTTCAAATATCTCATGTTGTTGAAAAATATCCATGTTTCTCCAAAAAATTTTGAGTTCTTTCGGGAAATATTTTCCCATAGCTTACCAAAAGGTTCAAATCAAGTTTTGCCGGATCAATAGCACTCACATCAAATTTATAGCGACCAAAGGACATTAAATAGCACGCATCCAGTAGAGCTTTTTCTGGTGTGGCAATAAAGAAATTATTCTGCTTGATAAATCCCGTATAGAAATCCTGATTTAATTTGGTGTAATTGAAAATACTTCCATCAACTTCTACTTCTTTGGTTCGCTTAATGGCTACGGATTCTATGAACGATTGCTGCATTTGAGTGGTGATCTGGTAATAATCCAATGCGGTTACCAAGGAAATATAAGAAGGAACCTGCAGGAGATTGGCAATCTCAAATTTTTGCTCTCTGCTGAAATATTCCCATTTTTGTCTGAGAATGTAAATACCTCGCTTAGGCCTGATTAAAATCTTATTGTTTACATAGCGGTGGGCAAATACTCTGGCAGCTGCTGGTGTAATTCCTAATACTCTGGCAATGTCATCAAGTCCAAAATAATCCTTGGTAATTTTATTTAATTTGAGAAATTTCATCAGATACATATAGTTATCGTTATTGTTAACTAAATATACTTGATAATTCTAATAATTACAAGCAAAGTATCTGGGTAGGTTCCTGTACTCTCCGGATGAAACACGAAAAGCAAATCCTTTAAATTCTAAAAAGCCTCTTCTATCGCGAAATAAATCCCACTGCTGTTTTTCCCAATCCCAAAATCAATTCGTACATTTAATTTTTCTTTAACATCCAGGGCGAACCGGAGTCCTGCACCTACTGAATATTTCAATTCTGATAATTGTATCAATTCAAGCCGGTCGGTTACATCTCCCACACCGGCAAATCCAACAAGTCCGATACGCCAGAGGAGGGAAGTCCGGTATTCAGCCTGCGTTAATACATACTGTTTATCCCGGTATCGTCCCAGAAAATAACCTCTCATTAAATTTTGCCCACCCAGTGCAGGCAGTTCATAAAAAGGAGGGTAGCCGCTAACAAAATTTCCATAAAACTGAATTGCCAGTAAATGATTACTGGTAATCGAAAGATATTGACGCAAATTCAGAATATAGCGGTTGAAGTCAAAATCGCTTCCCCACATTCGGCTAAAAATTAAAATATTTAATTCGTAAAAACTGCCCCGGGAGGGATAAAAAATATTGTCCCGGGAGTCGAGAGAGACTGCCATGCCCGATCCGAAGGTCATTCCACCGTTGCTACCCCTGGCTGAATTGGAGATCAGATATGGATTACTCTTTTTATCCACAATGTCTGCATTTTTCAGCTCTAAGATAACTCCGGCCTTAAAATTACTTTTTATTTTTGGCTTGACCGCTATTTTAATTCCGTATGATCGTATCATGTAATCGGGATTCGGAAAATCCGGAGTTTTATTACCAATACCCCAGAACTTATCCGCAAAGTCTCCCAAGTGCAAATCCATGGGAATGAAATAATTTTCATTTTGCAGGTATATTTCCGGAGTCAAGGTAACTATATATTGTTTCCTGGTAGAGTAGTAACCGGACAAGGTGATTTTGGAAGGTTTACTGCTGGTGTCCGATGAACTGCGAAAATAGGAAATTGCAGCGGCACCAAAAGCGTAGTGGGTTTCCGGCGTGTAGAAAGCATAGGGATAAAAAAATACTTTGCTGTTATCCCGGGATAATGAATCCTGTTCACCCGAAGCTTTGACCTTGAAAGGATTAATAATTATAAGCCAGGCTATGATCAGAAGAGATAGGTCTTTGATGATTTTATGAAAACTGATGTGCTTTCTGCCTGGGAGATTCATGGGTATTCGTAAATAGTGTGTTTATGATCCTGTTTCGCTAAATCCATTGATCTCGGAACAATTGAATTAATTCAAAAAGTTTCCAAAATATTTCAACTGTATAGTGATTATAATCGGTTTGGTATTCTATTTTTTAAAATAATCAAAGGGTGAAATTAAATGTTACATCATATAGAGCAAAACCACTGAGCGGGATTTACATTGATATGAATCTGTTTTAATGACTGGTGCTTTCTCTGGTTCACAAAAATCGTCGGGGGAAGAGAGGGAGGTATCGATGATGCGGCGCCAGTTTTTATCTCTATCTGTTTTCGGCAAGTCGAATTCGAGAGGTTCCCAGAAAGCGTTAAATATAATGTGCAACTTTTCCTTTCGCTTTGGATCGATTAGTGTGCAAGCTAAACTATGCGAGTCCCCCTGCCAGTCTGGTTTTTTCAGCTCAACACCACTCCAGCTTACATAGGGATGATTGTTATCAGGCTTGGTTTTAAGGAATTTTTCTTCCGAAAATATATCTTTGGTTTGAATAAAATTTATCAGGCCGCTGGTAAATCTGAATAGCCCCTTATTTTTTTCCACCAGATTCCAATCGAACCAGCTGATTTCATTGTCCTGGCAATAGGCATTATTATTCCCCTTTTGGGTACGACGCACCTCGTCCCCCATTAGGAGCATAGGAGTTCCCTGGGAAACGAACAAGATAGTCAGGAAATTTTTAATCTGTTTCAACCGTAGATTTTCTATAGTCGGATCCTCAGCGGGTCCCTCCACACCACAATTCCAGCTGTAATTTTCATCTGCCCCGTCTTTATTGCGCTCTCCATTATCTTCATTGTGTTTTCGGTTGGTGGAAACCAGATCATTCAGGGTAAAGCCATCGTGACAAGTGATGAAATTAATACTGCGGTTTGGTTCGCGCTCGGGATTCTGATAGATATCGGGACTGCCGATAATCCGCGAAGCTGCCTTTTTTACCACGCCCTCGTCACCCCGGACAAAACGCCGAATATCATCCCGGAATTGTCCGTTCCACTCCGCCCAGCGATCTCCGATAAAAGATCCAACCTGGTACAATCCGGCGGCATCCCAGGCTTCTGCGATAATCTTGGTCCCTGCCAGCTCCGGAGATGATTCGATGGCCCAGAGCAGAGGCGGGTTCTTCATCGGTTCGCCGCTCTCTCCCCGGCTGAGTACCGAAGCCAGATCGAAGCGGAAACCATCCACGTGCATCTCCCTTACCCAATATCGCAGACAATCCAGAATTAAACGACGAACGACGGAAAAATTTGCATTCACTGAATTTCCGGTCCCGGTATAATCTGAATACTTTGATTTATCCTCTTCCAGCAGGTAGTAAGCTTCATTCTCCAGGCCACGAAAGGAAAGGGTCGGACCGCGATGATCCCCTTCCGCGGTGTGGTTAAATACCACATCCAGAATTACCTCGATACCAGCCTTATGAAGAGCTTTTACCATATGGCGGAACTCGTTCAGCGGCCCCAACGCACTTTTATCGGAGCTGTATCCACAATGGGGTGCGAAAAATGCAACCGGATTATACCCCC
>CAZTXJ010000191.1:0-2415 GCA_964617285.1 uncultured Calditrichaceae bacterium
TGTCCCAAATGTAGTCTATACCTGCGGTGGTCAAATTTGGGGTCAATCGCTTGTAATTCCTTATGCAATGTCTGATTTTGCCTGTAGTTTTGCTCTGATTAATTTGAAGGAATTACTTCATGAGTTGAAAGCATATAGATAATATTAAAGCGGTTTATCATAAAAATTATAATGCTGCGGTAAATGTTTGGACTTGAAAGGTAATTCTAAAATAAAATTAGCCATTAATAGAAAGCCAAAAATTTGAAATTGATCAAATCCATGCCTGCCAGAAACTTTCTGCTCTTCGATTGCTAGACAATCAAAACAGTATATATAAACATTTAATCTAACAAATCGCTGCACCGCTAAATGAAAAAAGAAATTCTTCTCCAGGATTGGTACCTCAAGACCTCATCAAATGCGAAATTGCCTGAAAGGTTTGCATTCCCGAAAGAGGGATTATCTGTAGAAATTCCAGGTACAGTTCACAGTAATTTACTTAAGGCAAGGTTAATTCCGGATCCTTTTTATGGGGATAACGAAACCAGACTGCAATGGATTCATGAGATTGACTGGATTTATTTTACTTTTTTTGATATCCCCGATAGTATGAGTTTAGATGATCCACTTTTCCTTCGTTTTGAGGGCATAGATACTATTTCAGAAATTTATCTGAATGGTAACTTAATATGCACCACAGAAAATATGTTCAGATCGTATGAAATTGATATAAAGCCCTGGATAAAAAAAGTCCAAAACCATCTGGAAATTAAAATAATTTCACCAACTAAATATGGCCGGCAACAGGAAAATAAATATGGCAAACTTCCGGTCGCTTTAAATTCCGAGCGGGTATATCTCAGAAAGGCTCAGTACTCTTTTGGCTGGGACTGGGGACCCAAATTTCCTACCATGGGGATCTGGAAATCAGTTGCTTTGATACAGCCTCAATCTGCATGGATAGAAAGTGTAAAATTCTATACCAAATCCCTGAAAAAAAATAAAGCATCTGTGCTAATAGATATAAATGTTGCTGGTAAGTTCAATCAATTGCTCCTGACAGTTGATTTGGATGATGGAGAAAAATCAATCCGCAAAGAAATAAACACAAAGAAAAATAAGTCTGTTAAATTTGAGTTTTCTATAAAAAATCCAAAGTTGTGGTGGCCAAATGGAGAGGGCAAACCTCACCTGTATCATCTTAAAGTAACCCTTCAGAATAAGCATGGGCTTCATCTGGATGAATGGTCTTCCCGAGCCGGAATCCGAACGATTAAACTTAGGTTAGAAAAAAAAGGCAAACCTAGCTTTCAGTTTATTGTAAATAATAAACCAATTTTTATTAAAGGGGCAAATTGGATTACTGCTGATTCTTTTTTGGATCGGCTGAATATTAGAAAATATCAAAAATTACTTGGATTGGCAAAAGATGCCAATTTAAACATGCTTCGTGTGTGGGGAGGGGGAATCTATGAGAATAATGCTTTTTATGATCTTTGCGATGAAATGGGTCTTCTGGTGTGGCAGGATTTTATGTTTGCCTGCGGTGTTTATCCAACTAGTAGAAAATTCAAAAAAAATATCGAGGAAGAGTTTAAGCAAAATATTAACCGATTGCAGCATCACTCTTGTCTTACTTTGTGGTGTGGAAATAATGAGAACGAATGGGGGTGGTTTACAGATTTTAAGAAACCGGTTAAGGAGATGCCCGATTACAGGATTTACCATGATTTGATTCCAAAAATATTAAAAAATCTTGACCCGTATGCTCTGTATTGGCCGAGCAGCCCGTTCGGCAAGGACGATGATCCCAATTCGCACAAAAACGGTAACCGACATGAATGGGGCATCTGGAGTGGCTGGAAGGATTATACAGAGGTACTAAATGATAAAAGTCTATTCGTTACCGAGTTTGGATTTCAAGCCCCAGCAAATATAAAAACGTTACAAAAAACACTCCCCCAAAATAGTTGGCGACCCCAAGATAAATTATTTGAATTTCATAATAAACAAGTCGAGGGAAATGAAAGACTTATTAGATTTTTAGCGACCCATTTACCGATATCAATCGATTGGAAAGATTATATTTACCTAACTCAATTAAATCAGGCATTTGCCTTGAAAACTTGTATTGAATATTGGAGATTTCGATCTCCCGAATGTTTTGGGTCGATTATCTGGCAGTTAAATGATTGTTGGCCTGTAACCAGCTGGTCGCTGATTGACTCTGCTTTGCTGCCTAAAATATCCTATGAGTTTGTGAAACTCGCATTTAATCCTGTTATCGCCATTGCAAAGCAGGTAAAAAGTGATATAAGAATATTCATCAAAAATGAACTAAATGAAAAATTATCCGGTAACCTGCAAATCAATTGTATTAAAACTGCATCCGGAAAAATAACCGAAAGTCAGACTATCGGGATTGAATTGAAA
>CAZTXJ010000191.1:2515-5350 GCA_964617285.1 uncultured Calditrichaceae bacterium
GATTTATACCACCCCTCTTTACAATTTGAGAATAGGGGATTCATACTCTTGCCAGGTGAATCTAAGAGAATAAAAATCACGAGAATATCCAATAAACCAATCAATTCCGGAGATATAAATGTTTTTGCCTTAAATAAATATTTACAAAATTGAAATGTTAAGGACATGTAATTTTAATATAACAAATTTTGACATTTATCTGAAAAATCTATGAAACGAAGCTACACCATTGTTTTGTTAATATTCCTGATCTTTTTTGTCATATCATTTATCACGAATATCTTAGGTCCAATAATTCCGGATATCATCAAAAGTTTTAATCTATCTTTAACTTTAGCAGGTTTCCTCCCATTTGCCTTTTTTATTGCCTATGGCTTTATGTCTATACCATCCGGAATGTTAGTGGAGAAGTATCGGGAGAAACGTATCATATTGTGGGCATTCTTACTGGCATTTTTAGGCTCAATACTTTTTGCTACGTTTCCAAATTATAAGGTAGCAATTTTTTCCCTTTTTATCATAGGGACCGGTATGGCCATGCTTCAGGTTGCAATTAATCCACTTTTAAGAGTTTCCGGAGGTGAGGAACACTTTGCCTTAAATTCAGTAATCGCACAATTGGTTTTTGGGGGTGCTTCTTTTTTATCTCCTCATGTATATTCCTATTTAGTCGTAAACCTCAGGACATCATCGAATCAGAATAATTTATTATTTTCTTTATTATCCCAAGTTGTCCCTGATGAAATTTCCTGGGTTTCACTGTACTGGTTGTTTACCATCATTACTCTTATAATGCTGGTTTTTATTTTAATTGTCAAATTACCGAAAGTGAGTTTAAAGGCGGATGAAAAAACCGGTGTCTGGAATATCCATCGGGACCTCTTTAAGAATAAAATTGTCATCCTTTATTTTATCGGAATTTTTGCTTATGTCGGTTCGGAACAGGGTGTGGCAAATTGGATCTCAAAATTCCTTTTGGATTATCATGGGTTTGAACCCCAAACCACTGGGGCAAATACGGTATCATATTTTTGGGGATTACTGACCTTAGGGTGTCTACTGGGATTGATACTTTTAAAATTTATGGATAGTAGAAAAGTGTTAATCATATTTGCTGGTTCTGCCATCGTTAGTTTCTGTTTTGCTATTTTTGGAACTGCCAAAATGGCCTTATTTGCATTTCCTCTGACCGGTTTTTGCTTTTCGGTAATGTGGTCCATCATTTTTTCACTGGCTCTAAATTCTGTGAAAGAGCACCATGGTTCATTCTCCGGTATTTTATGTACGGCTATTATTGGTGGTGCTTTAATACCTCTGGTAATAGGATGGGTTGGGGACCTTTTAAGTCTTAGACTTGGAATGATGATAATATTCCTTACCCTTGGTTACATTCTGAGTATCGGCTTCTGGTCAAAACCATTAATCAGTAATAAAGTGATAAAACTAAAAAAACGAAAAACAGTGTTAAATTAAATGTATATTTAGACAAAAAATAGTGGGTGTAATCATGAATACACGCACAGATATCATCCTGATTGTTTTTCTTGTAATTCTATCAACAATGATATTATTTACTGGGAAAGAATGTAAATCCCAGCAAATTAATATCCCTCGAATCGAACTCATGCCCAGTTTACCAACTCCCTACCAACTGAGAGACTGGAGACAAGTTACCATTGAATATGACGATTTTGTATTTGACTTTAACAAAACCGGTTTATACCTGCCATTGATTTGGTGGAGGACCAATACTGTTAATTATCCCAATCATTTAAGTTTTGGTCTGCATACGGTGGTCGGAACAACCTCACCAAGTTCAACCGAAGCCATTAATGTTCTGCCAGCCGTTATTAGCGCCAGCCTGGTTGGGATCGATAAAAGTAATCAGAATGGCAATAACTGGGCACTTATGTGCGAGGAATATTTTAATAGGGACAATGGAGCGAATGTTTATTTAAACCACCCGTCGGGAAGCAATTGGGATGACTGGTGGTACGATACTATGCCCAATGTATTTTTCTATCAGCTTTATGATCTTTACCCTCATACTGGTGATTTTGACTACCAATTTACCATGGTTGCCGATCGATGGTTGTCGGCGGTGGTAGCCATGGGAGGAAGCAGTACACCCTGGCATGTACCAAACATGAACTATCGTGCCTATAATTTAATGACCATGACACCGTATTCTGGAACGCCAACTGAGCCGGAAGCTGCCGGAGCAATTGCCTGGCTATTGTACAATGCCTATAAAGAAATGGGAGTTTCAAAATATCGAATCGGTGCAGAATGGGCAATGGAATTCCTTAATAATTTTGGTACTAACCCGTCGTATGAACTGCAACTTCCATATGGCGCACAGATTGCGGCGAAAATGAATGCCGAACTTGGGACAAGCTATGATATTGAAAAGCTGGTTAACTGGTGTTTTACCACGTCCGGGAACGTAAGGAATTGGGGAGCAATTGTCGGAAATTGGGGGGGATATGATTGTTCCGGTTTAATAGGTGAGGTGAGTGGTAATGATTACGCCTTTACCATGAATACCTTTGAGCAAATCGGGGCGCTGGTGCCACTAACCAGATATGATGAAAGGTTCGCCCGTGCGATAGGCAAATGGGTCCTGAATGCAGTAAATGCTTCAAGATTATACTATTCAAATTATCTTCCTCCGGAAAATCAGGATAGTGAGTCATGGGCTTTCCTTTATGATTCAACTTCTGTGATTGCCTATGAGGCTTTGCATGAGCATGATCCATATCATCCCACTGTTAGCCCATTTGCAACCGGAGACGCAGTAACCGGAGGGTGGGGGCATACAAATCTCTCTTTATA
>CAZTXJ010000192.1:0-5329 GCA_964617285.1 uncultured Calditrichaceae bacterium
GAGCTGCTGAGCCGGCTGTTTGCCTTCGGGAAACCCTACTGGTATCTTATTCTGCTGGCAGTTATCCTCATCATTTTTGGCATGGGACTGGAGTTGCTTGGTCCCTATCTGACCAAAGTGGCCATTGACCGCTATATCCTCCCCGGTAACATGCAGGGACTATACACCATTGGATTTATTTACTTAGGAGTTCTGGTGGGTAACTTTCTGTTTAAATATGCCCAGATAATCCTCACTCAGTACCTCGGTCAAAAGGTGATGCTCGATCTTCGCCAGCAGTTGTTTTCTCACCTTCAGGGTCTGCATCAGCAATTCTTCGACAAGAATCCCATCGGGCGATTGATGACCAGGGTAACCTCGGATGTGGAATCACTGAACGAGGTGTTTACCCAGGGCATCGTAATGATATTTGGAGATATTCTATTAATCGCCGGAATCGTGATCATGATGCTTTCCATCCATTTTCAACTTGCGTTGTGGACCCTCTCCGTGGTACCGGTATTAGTAATCATCTCCTTTGTTTTTCGAAAAAAAGTGAGAGATTCATACAGTCAGATCCGGTTTTATCTGGCCAAGATCAACTCTTACATGCAGGAACATATTTCCGGAATGCATATCGTTCAGCTTTATAACCGGGAAAAACAGAATTTTGATACCTTTAAATCCATCAACTGGAATCACACTTCTGCTTATATTAAAACCATCTTCTATTATGCCATATTCTACCCGGCAGTTGAATTAATCGGTGCGGTAGCACTGGCCATCATCATTTACCGTGGCGCGTTTTACATCCAGGGTAATCTGGTGACCTTTGGCATCCTGGTCGCATTTATCCAGTATGCCCAGATGTTCTTTCGTCCGATCAGCGATCTATCGGAAAAATATAACATCCTGCAGTCTGCCTTTGCTGCTTCTGAAAGGATCTTCAAACTGTTTGACACCACTCCCACAATTACCACTCCGGAAACCGGTTATCATTCGGACAGGATCTCGGGCACCATTGAATTTAAAAATGTTTCCTTTGCCTATGATGAAGAGTTTGTCCTGCATGATATCAATCTGAGCATCCCGGTGGGAGAGCGTTATGGCTTCGTAGGGCATACCGGAGCCGGTAAGACCAGCATTACCCGGCTTCTGGGACGATATTATGATATCCGTAAAGGGAATATATTGATTAATGGGGTGGACATCAGGGAATGGAATCTGGAAAGTCTGAGAACCCATATGGCAGTAGTTCAGCAGGATGTTTTCCTGTTCTCCGGCACTGTAATGGAAAATATTCGGCTTGGAAATCCGGCAATTTCCGAAGATAAAGTAATTGAAGCTGCCGAGATGGTAAATGCGCATCATTTTATTGAGCGGCTGCATGGCGCCTATAACGCCCATATCCGGGAGCGGGGAAGTAACCTATCTCTGGGGCAGAAACAGTTACTGGCACTGGCCAGGGCTATTGTCTTTGATCCTCAAATCCTCGTTCTGGATGAAGCCACCTCAAACATCGACAGTGAATCGGAGTTCCTGATCCAGGAGGCGCTGAAGGTAGTCATGAAAAACCGGACCGCAATTGTGATTGCCCATCGATTATCCACTATCCAATACATGGACAAGATTATTGTAATGCATCATGGCCGGATCCACGAAACCGGTGATCATCAGAGTCTGCTAAAAAAACGTGGCCTGTATTACCGGCTGTATCAACTGCAGTATAAAGATCAGGAAATATCGGCATTTGAATAGAGCAGAACACTGACCTCTCCAAACGTACTGAATCCTTCCGAATAATTTTAAGGATATTTCTTCAAATTTTAAAGGGTGGGTGCTGCTTTATTGATTAGATATTTAAAGGAGATTTACTGAATTTCCCATTTCGCTTCAGAACCGTAGTAAACTGTTTCTTGATTTGCTTCATATTGAATGGCTTTTCAATAACACCGGAAATCAAATTCCCTTCCTCAAGAATTTTTCGGTCAACCTGATTCCAGCCGGTAATAAGAATTATCGGGACATCCTGTCTGACGGATTTGATCCGTTTGGCTAATTCCAGCCCATTCGCCCCGGGCATGCTTAAATCAGTTAGAACCACGTCGCACCCGAATTTCTGAAATTTAAGATAGGCTTCTTCCGTGTTGCTGGCCATGGTTACCTGGCATCCCTCATCTTCCAGCATCTCGCCCAACGTTTCCCGAACTACATTTTCATCATCCACCAACAGCACATGACAGGATATGTCATCCCCTATCCCCGCCTTCTCATCTTTCTTGACCGGTTCCTCTTTTACCGCCGGTAATTCGACCATAAATATGGAGCCCTTGTTGGGAATTGAATCCACATAAATTCTTCCTCCATGCCGGTCAATAATTTCGACCCCAATGCTCAGACCCAAGCCATTTCCTTTCTCACCCTTGGTAGAAAAGAAAGGTTCAAATATTTTTTCCCGGATCTGTTCCTCAATACCAATACCGGTATCACTGAAAAATACTAATATCTTTTCATCTTTCTGGGTGGTCTGAATGGTCAATTTTCCGCCTCTGGGCATGGCATCCAAACCATTATTCAGCAGATTTAGGAAAACTTCCCGTAAAGCAGCCGGATCGCCTTTCACCTGCTCTATTTCACCCAGCATTAATCGGAGATCATAGACAATGCCGGCAGACTGCGCTTCCCGCTCAAATCTGGGTCGGGCAATTTCCACCACTTCCTGTAACAAGTCGTTGATCTGTAATGGCTTCGCTTTGCTTATCGGTTCGCTTTTCACTTTAACACTTTGCAGGCGCTGGACTGCTTTGGCGCCATCTTCAGCAGCTTGCTCGATAAGTTTCAAATCCCGGTTATAGGGTGAGCCTTCCAGTTTTTTCTGGAGAATCTGGGATCGCCCAAGGATAACACTCAAAATATTATTTAAATGATGAGCAGAACCGCTGGCAAGCTCGCCCACCACCTTCATTTTTTCCAAATGCTGTATATAGGATTCATATTTATCTTTATGCTCTTCCAGCACTCTCTTTTCAATCAACTGCGTAATCAGAACAAAATGATTCTTCAGAAACTCCAATTCATCCGGATTAGGTGGCTTTTCCACATTGCGGAAAGACAGAATCCACACCCCATAGTAGAGATGGGATATTTTAAAGGGGAAGATCAGGAATGAACCAAGCTGGTATTTGATACTTAACTCTTGTAATACCGGTTTTAACGGATGATCCGGATAATCCTTATGATATAAAAAGTAGCCTGAACTTTGCAGGGTTTCCTCTTTAAGGTAAATCAGATATTTCAAAATCTCCAAAGACAGATTATTGTAATCTTCTTTGTCATAATATTCTTCGGAAAGCCGCCATCGGTCGATGTTTTGGGGCCGGACGAACAGAGCTGAATACTGGGATTTCACTGATCGGCAGGCAGAGAAGAGTAACTGTTGAATGGGATCTTTCAATTCCTTCCTTGGTTTCCGATCGGCCCCGTTGCCTTCGATTAACCGGAAGGAATCGCTCTTTTCCACGATGTAATCATACAAATAAATATTTTCCAGAGCGAAACCGGCAATATTGGTAATGGTTGTCAGAAACTGTTTATCCTGCAGACGGAAATAATGCTCCGGATTAGAATCCCACACGACCAGCATTCCCAGCACCTTTCCCTTGACGATCATAGGTAATGCCAGCCAGGAGCTCGCGTTCAGACCCCGATCCTGAACTCCAAGATTGTTGCAGAACTGATGATAGTTATTGGTCAGAACAACCTGCTTCTGCTCCAAAACATAGTGGTAGAGTGTGTTCGATTCGGTAAATTCTTCCGCCGGAGTAACTTTGTTCAATCTGGGGTGGTAAGTAAGTTTTACCAGTTTACTGTTGGGGTGCCAGAGCAGATATTCAATCTGCTGCTTGATATATATTTTACGCAATTCTTCGTACAGAACGGCAATAACCGCCTTAAAATCGCGGGATTCAAAAATGCGTTTTGTGAAATCAGAATAATATTCCAGAAGGAGATTAGTACCCTCAATATTATCCAATAACACATTTAATGAAGAGTAATTTCGATCAGATTTCATTGACTATCTATTCAGTCCGGCATCATGCTCATTTGAGCTTCCGTTTTTTATAGGCCTTTCCCAATTCCACATATACATTTGCGTTTAATTCGATATCTTTTTTCATCTGTTCGGTGATTGTTTTAACTACCTTTCCCGGGACGCCAAATACCACCGAATTTGGCGGAATCACATGGCCTTCCATTACGATGGCACCAGCCCCAACAATGGAATAATCCCCTACCACCGCGTTATTTAATACCACCGACCTAATGGCGATGATGCAATGATCTCCTACCGTCGCCCCATGAATCACAGCGCCATGTCCTACCGTCACATAATTTCCAATTTTGGTCGGCACATCCGTATCCACATGCACTACTGCGTTTTCCTGAATACTTGTTCCCTCTCCGATTTCGATCGGCGCCATATCCCCCCGGATCACTACACCGTCCCAGATACTGGCATATGGCCCGATTTTCACCTTACCATAAACGCGAACGGATGGGGCAATATAAGCCGAGGGGTGAATATCAATCTCATCCTTCAGGATGTGAGCCATATTTTACCCGGAAGTTTGCTTCAAAAAACATGCAATAGTATACGTTTTAAAACAAAAAAAATCAAGGAGAAACATTAACTATAAAATCAAGTAAAAACCTTTAACACAGGTGATGAGAGATCGGAATTCAAATATCAATTGAATAATTAATCCAGGTATAAAGGTAAACTTAAATTTCCTAAAATTCATATTTTTTAAAAATATCCAGCGAATAAATATTACTTTTCTTTTACTTTACTTTTTTCTTATTTTCTATAACTTAAATCAATTAATCGTTTACAATAAAAGGAGCAGGCTATGAAGAAAATTTTAATGTTGATATTAGTACTGAGTTTTTTAACAATTCAGTACGGATTTTCCCAGGTCATATATCAGGATGATTTTGAAGGAAGTGGTAATATTACCTGGGTTCCCTTATTCTACAACAATACCAATATGCAATGGGAGGAAAATATTCAGGTAGTACCCAATCCCTTTGGGTCCGGCAATGTGGGAAAGCTTGAAGATACTGATACAAGTTATACCGGGGCGGCTCTATGCGGTGGGGATGTATTTACTTTCGACCATATTGCTATCCAGGCGGATGTTTATTGTTATGTAGGTATTGGAACCAGCACCAGCCGTTATACCGGAGTGGCTTTGATGGCCGATACCAGCATGAATCTGTCTGGAGAAATCAGCACCAGGTATGTAAAAGTAGTGGCAGATTTTGATGATAATTTGGGAGCAGGTCCCCG
>CAZTXJ010000193.1:0-5310 GCA_964617285.1 uncultured Calditrichaceae bacterium
GACCCGTTTCACATTTGTGTGTACTTACACTTACGGCAATGATAAGTTCCCACTACCCTGAAATGGGGAAAATTCATATATTTAAAACAGCTGTTCTCATACTCACATGAAAAATTAACAAGAGGAACAATCCATGGCCTATGATAAAGTTCTGGATCGACGGATAAATGAATTTATAACGGGATGGGAAAATATATCGGAGAGGAAAATGTTCGGGGGCACCTGCTACCTGTTGAATGGCAATATGGTTTCAGGCGTTTATAAAGATTATTTAATTCTCAGGCTGGGAGTAGAAAATGCCATAGAAGCTTTGAGTTCTGATCACGTTTTGCCTTTTGACATCACCGGAAAACCGATGAGGGGATGGGTTATGGTTAGTCAGGAGGGATACAACGATGATAAGAAACTTCGGCGGTGGCTGGAAATGGCTAAAACATTTGTCGATACATTGCCGGCGAAGTAAAATTTGAATTGAACTTTATCGTTTAAAATTTTCAGTTTTAATATATCTGTCCGTTGAATTTCACGGCAGGCATATCGTATATTAAAACATAATCAATTTAAGTTTAAATATGAAGAGTCTCAGCTACAAAATCGGCCTGGGATATTTTGTTCTCATCTGCATTAATATTTCTATTGCCCTGTTTGCCGTCTATTATATCCATCAACTTGGCAGTCCTATCGACCGGGTGCTCCGGGAAAAATATCAGAATGTGAGCGCTGCGGAAAATATGATACAATCTCTAAAGCAACAGGAATTGGCCCAGACCGAAATGTTGAAGGTGGGCCCGGATTCAACGCTGATAAATAATTTTCATACCTATAAAAATGAATTTTTGAACTGGCATCAACGGGCTATCGAGGGAATTGCTCTTCCCAGCGAACCGGATCTGCTTGACAGTATTATGACCAATTTTCGGAGTTATCTATTGCACTCCGATTCCTTACAAATAATTATTAGTCAACAAACCTCGCAAAACAAAGGGCGAGTTTATTATCAGAATAATATTGCGCCCTTAGTCTCAAAACTGGAAAGTCTGGGCAACCAGCTAAAGGAGGTAAATCAAAAAGCTATACTCAGTGCAGATCGACAAGCCCGAAAATTTTCTTCTCAAGGAACTGTATTAATCATTATTATAGCCTTAATTGCAATTGTCCTGAGTATAATTGCCAGTATTCAATTTACCAACACTATTCTCAAACCGGTAAAAGAAACGACTGAGACTGTGCGCAAGATTGCCCGGGGACAATTGAACCAGAAAATTCGCATTACCACTGATGACGAAATTGCAGAACTCGGACGTGAATTTAACCAGATGACTTCCCGCCTTGAAGAATATGAGCAAATGAATATTAAGAAAATTATTACTGAAAAGAAAAAATCTGAAGCCATCGTAGAAGGTTTACCGGTTGCAATTATTGTGACCGACCAGGAAGACAGGATTAATTTATTGAATCCGCATGCCTTGAAAATTTTGGATCTCTCCCAGAAAAATTGGCAGAATAAAAAAGTGAGAGAAGTTATACAAGATAAAGAAATTATAAAAATTCTTTCCCCTTCGCCTGTTTCAGCAAGCGAAGGTTTTGATCCGTATAAATCTCTTGCCTCAATTAAAAAAGATGATCGTGAATTATTTTTTTTCAAACGACAGATTGAAATAACAGATGATGATGGAAAGATTGAAGGGTTAGTGACTATTCTACAGGATGTAACCAGTTTTAAAAACCTGGATCGATTAAAATCGGAATTCATGGCGACCATTTCGCATGAATTCCGAACGCCCCTGACCTCAGTCAATATGGCAATAGATATTCTTTCCCGGGAAGTACTTGGTCGCCTTAACCCAGAACAACGGGAATTGCTGGCCGATGCAAAAAATGATTGCCTGCGTTTGAAGGGATTGGTCAAAGATCTTCTTGACTTGTCCAAACTGGAATCAGGGAAATACCCGATGAAGTATCAAAGGTTCAATATCAAAGAAGTTTTGGAGTATGCGCTTAAACCGATCGAGCTATACGCTAAACAAAAAAACGTTAAGATCAATATTAATTTTAAAGAGGAGGATCCGGAAATCGAAGCCGATTTCAAGCATCTGGCCCGGGTCATTACCAATCTGGCTGAAAATGCAGTTCAATATGAACCTGAGGGGGGAAATATCAATATAGATATTAAATCGGATACCAAAAAGATGACATTTTGTATTCAGGATCATGGGCCGGGCATACCTGATGAAGCACTTGACCTGATTTTCGATAAATTTGTCCGGGTCAAGGATTTTAAAGATGCACAAGAAGGAAACATTGGTTTAGGCCTGGCGATAGCTAAGGAAGTTATAAACATGCATCAGGGAAAGATCTGGGTGGAAAGTAAACCCGGCGCAGGGAGCCGGTTTTACTTTACCCTTCCTATTCGTCAGACCGGTAAGCAAAAAGTCAGGTAAAGATAGTTTATGATTGTAATATTAACAAATTTAAAATGTTGAAATTCCATTTGATTCTAAATTAAATAAGGAAGTAACGATGGGAGAAAAGAAACCTTCAGTTTTAGTGGTTGACGATGAAGCACACATTCTAAAAACAATGGGTATCTGTTTTAAGGAACTTGAGTTTGAGACAAAGCTATGTTCCAAACCTCAGGAAGCCCTGGATCTTACCAAAAAGGAGATTTTCGATCTGGCTTTTATAGATTTAAAAATGATCCCCATTGATGGCATTGCCATTTTAGAACAGATAAAAAAGTTCTCTCCGGAAACCACGGTTATTATCATCACCGCACATGGCTCTATAGAAAGCGCTATAGAAGCTATCAAAAAGGGGGCTTACGACTATCTGCAGAAGCCATTCGATTATCTGGAATTACAGATCTTTGCCAAGAAGGCCCTGGAATATCATCAATTAAAAAGCGAAGTTAAGAAACTTCGGGCGGAAAGAGATAAAGCACTGCTTCCGGGAAACATCATAACGAAAAATTCCAAAATGATTGAAATGATCAATCTGGCCGAGCGAATAGCCGAAACGAATATGAGTGTTCTGATCGAGGGAGAAAGTGGTACCGGAAAAGAATTATTTGCCCAGTTAATAAATCAGAAAAGCGATCGAGCTGATAAACCTTTTATCAAAGTAAACTGCGCTGCCCTGCCGGAAAACTTGTTGGAAAGCGAGCTTTTTGGTCATGTGAAAGGTGCTTTTACCGGAGCGATCAAAGACCGTCAGGGTAGATTTGAGCTGGCAGATAAAGGAACGATATTCCTGGATGAAATCGCAGAGCTCACGCCCTCGGTCCAGGCCAAATTGCTGCGTGTCCTCCAACAAAAAGAATTTGAACGTCTTGGAGAAAGCCAGACCCATAAAGTGGATGTACGGATAATTGCTGCCACCAACAAAAATCTGGAAGAGGCTCTGAAGGAAGGCGCTTTTCGGGAAGACCTTTACTACCGGCTCAACTCGGTCAGAATAAAATTATTACCACTTCGGGAACGGCCGGAAGATATTCCAGTGCTGATCAGGCATTTTTTCGATAAGTTTACCGGGGAACAATCAATTAATATTTCCCTGGAAGCCCTCAAAGCACTCAAATTATACCGCTGGAGTGGAAATGTAAGAGAGTTAGAAAATACGATTCAGCGTGCAGTGCTTCTGGCCAAAAATAACTGCATTGAGTTAACCGACTTGCCGGAGGAGGTTCGATTATCCATCGAAAACCAACCCCAAAATCTTACCCTGGAAGAAGCTGAAAAACTGCACATTAAGAAAGTTATTCAAACAGCAGCAGATTTAAATAACGCCGCACAAATCCTTGGAATAGATCCGGCCACGCTTTGGCGGAAAAGAAAAAAATACAACTTATAATTATTCCTAATCACCTCTCTCCCATATTTGAATATTGCAAAATTGTAATTCCCATAGACCATATCTTTTTCAGGGATTTACAAACTTTTTCCTTTCACTGAAACACAATCTTCTTGCAAAGTGCAAGATTCTGAAGAATCCTGCTTTTCCTCCTTTCCAGCTTTTATTTCATGTAGAACAAAAACTTAACTTATTTTTAAATATTCTGGCACAATAATTGGGATAATTCCGGTAGAAGCCTGAAAAGTCTTCCGGATTTGACATAAAACCGGAGATGAAGGCGAATTAAAAAAAGGAGGGTTTTATGGCACATCATCAAACAATTTACAAAAAACCTGAGGCGGATCTGCGCCTCAAGTATCGCAAAATTCTTGAGGTATCTCTGATCGTTAGTCTCATTCTACTCATTATCCTGCTTTACTCCTTTAAAAGTTTTAAAACTAATGTAAAAGTTGAGAAGATAATTGATACCACATTTGACGTGGTGGACATCCCCCCAACGACGCAGAATTCACCACCACCTCCGGCCCCGGTTAGACCTAGCCAATTTGCAATTGCAGAAGATCCTGATTTCCCAGAGGAAATTCCTATAAGCGACCTCGATCGTTTATTTGAAGCACCTACTGATGTTCTTCCAATGCCCGATGGAGAAGAGGAACCAATTGTCGATTTTGTAGACTTGTCCGAAAAGCCCAGGGAAATTCATAGAGCCTTACCTGTGTATCCGGAGATGGCTAAAAAAGCAAATATTCAGGGAATGGTTGTGGTCCAGGTGCTGATCGATACCAAAGGTAATGTGGAAGATGTCCGGGTTATCAAGTCAAATCCCATGCTGGATGATGCTGCAATTGCCGCTGCCTGGCAGTTTAAATTTACTCCGGCTAAACAGAGAGACCGACTGGTAAAAGTCTGGATGAGCATTCCCTTTCACTTTCGATTGAAAAATTAGAGTTAAAAGGTCAACAAGATAACTACCAGGCGAGAATCTGATATTTTTCGGGCTCCAGGGGAGAAGATAAAGATTCCGGTAGGGAATATTTCCTTACCGGAATTTATTTTAAATAATCTACAGAGAAAATTTCTAAACAGTCCTTCAGAAATTACTTGATTTATTGAATGTTTTATTTGTAACCTTCATCCATATTAATACATGTGTTCGGAGATTATGATCTGTATCGACTAATTGCTTCAAGATGTGATACGGAATTACCATAAATTTCAGTAATTATTCTTCTGGTCTCTAAAATCAATTAATCAAAGTTGTATCTAAGTTGGGCAGGTCCAGAAGAATTTAAATAATGGTCTTATCTTTAATTCGGCAGTTGTGTTTTAGGCTGATAAACAGTAACTAAATATTATCATTAATCAACAAAACGGAGCACTAATCATGAAACCAATCATTATCATTATTGGCACTCTAACCTTAATATTATCAAATCTGCAGGGACAAACAACTCAAAA
>CAZTXJ010000194.1:0-5298 GCA_964617285.1 uncultured Calditrichaceae bacterium
TAATGCCGAGGGAATGATTCTGACTTTATTTTTGAAAATGGTTAATAAATTTTCTTCCAGATACTTTTTGGTCGGTTCAAAAATAAACTCTTTGGCAAGACTGAGTCCCCCAAAAAGAATAATGGCTTCCGGGCTAAGATGAGCCACAGAGGTAGCCAGTCCTTCGCCCAAAATCCTGGTCGTCTCATCAAATGCTTTAAGAGCCAGCGGATCTCCCTCTTTGGCTAATTTATAGATTTGCTCGCCATCCAGATCGTGATAGGCAATCTTTCGCAATTTACTATCCTGCGGTAAATTTGCCTGAAGTTCAAAAACAGTTCGGATAATCCCGCTTACCGAAGCGTAGGTTTCCAGACAGCCCCGTCGACCACAGCCACAGAGCCGTCCATTGGGCCGGATCACCATATGTCCCAGTTCACCGGCAAATCCATCATGCCCGTAAACCAAGCGGCCATCCACCACTATGCCGCTGCCCAGGCCCGTTCCCAGGGTGATAACGATAAAGTTTTTCAGATTTTTACCAGCCCCAAATTTTTGTTCTCCAATAGCTGCAGCATTGGCATCGTTGGTTAATACTGCCTGTAGATCGAAAACTTTTTCAATCAATTCTACCATGTTGGTGGTACCCCAATGAAGATTGGGAGGATTCTCGATGGTTCCCTTAAAGTAATTGCCATTGGGTGCGCCAATCCCAATTCCCATCACCTGATATTTTTCCTTGTCTTTATTTATCCAATCGGAATAAACATCATAGATTCTTTTTACCAGATCTTTTGCCGGTTGATGAGAATTGGTAGGAATACTTTTTACCCCGTAACACTTCCCTTTTTTATTCACAAAGCCAAAGGCAGTTTTTGTGCCTCCCAGATCTATTCCCAAAACCACTTTAGTTGCTTCCATCCAGTTGTCCTTTCAATCATCTGATAATCAATTATAATAATAATGCTATTCCGATGGAATTAAAATTATTTCCTTTTGGGGATCAGAAATATATTCTGCCCCGGTTGCGGTTACAACTACCATTTCTTCAATGGTAGCCACTCCCCTCCCCGGAACTGTAAGTCTTGGTTCAAGGGTAAAAACCATTCCCTGCTCAATTTTCTGAAATGGTTTCCGGGCATATTTCTCCCAGGCCGGTCCAAGTAAAGCTGTTCCATCGTGGGAAAACCGGCCCACCTGATGACCAAGTGCATGGGGGAATTCATCATAACCGGCTTGCAGAATGATTTCGCGGGAAATTTTATCTATTTCTCTTCCCTCTACTCCTGGCTTAAGAGCTTTTCTGGCGGATTCAATCGAATTTACAATTGTTTGAAAACCCCTCATGACTTCATCCGGCGCCTCACGTTCACCCGATTTGAGGATGTAAAAGGTACGCTGCATATCGGAGCAATATCCGTTATATTTTACCCCAAAGTCCATATTCAGCACCTGACCCGGTTCCACCTTACGATCTGTAGGTGCATAATGAGCAGCAGCAGTTTCCGGTCCGGTGAACACTGCCGGACACACCGATTCTTCCCAGCCAAAATCCACCCCCTTTTCCCGCACCTTTTGTTTCATGAACGCAGCTATTTCCTGCTCAGTCTTTCCCGGGCGGATAAACCCGGTTACTTCTCGGAATATTTCTTCGGTAATCCTGACTGCCCTGGTCATATATTCAAGTTCACTTTTCGACTTTCTTTCCCGCAACGCAGAGACGATGCGTTCTGCTGAAGTCAAACGTTTTTCCATCCCGATTTCCGACAGAGTTCGAAAAAGGATCAGATACATTCCATGGGTAAGACCGTCACAAATTTCACTGTCTTCCGAGTAATTTACCGCAATTTCACGGGGATTTAATGAATTCAGGTAAGACAGCAATGGCTCCTTGAATCCTTCCACAAAACCGACTACCTGATCATAGGCACCGGTTTCTTCCACTGTTTTTTGATCATACTTCCCTACAATGGCACGCGTTTCTCCCGATTTAGTAACAATAAATGCCGAATGCCAGGTAAGATCCGCCGTAACCAGAAAAGCCAGGGTTGGATCTCCGTTTAGCTGGCTCTCCCGAACAAAGGTAATCCAGCAATCGATATCAAATTCTTTTAAAATCGCTTTGGCCTGATTGATTTTTTCCTGAATAAGCATATTTCCTCCAGTATTGTTAAGCTGCAAACCTTTTTAATTTTTTCAGAAAAAGTAACACTAAAACCGCCGAGAAAAAAAGCAAACCGGTAAGAATTAAAAAATATTCATGATGGGAAAAATCACTGTAAAATTTACCCAATAAACCAGAAGCATAACTACCCAGGGCTGTAGCGGCAAACCAGCCACCCATCATTAAACCCTGGATTTTTTTAGGGGAAACTTTGGAAACGAAAGACTGCCCCATGGGAGATATCATAATCTCGGAAAGGGTAACAAAAAAATAGGTGGTTATCAACCAGACCGGCGACATATTGTTTCCATCCAAATCTCCTCCTGCCACAGATGCCCATACCATCACCAGCATGGATATCCCCATAATCAGCATGCCGATAAATATTTTGACCGGGGTAGAAGGTTCTTTCCCCGAATGTGCCAGTTTGCCAAAATATGACAGAAGAACAGGAGTAAGTACAAGGATGAAGAAGGGATTGAAGAACTGGTAAGTTTCGGGCCGGAGAAAGCTGAATACCCGGGTCGATCTTTCCGCAAATAAAGTAAGAGCAAAACCATTCTGATAAAAGGCCACCCAGAAAAAGATGACGATGATAAACAGGGTAATTAAAGTAGCGATTCTTTCTCTAACCTCTTTTTTAGGCATTACATAATTCTTATCATCAATACCCGATCCCACATCATTCTTGAGGTGTGGTGATTTCAGATTGTCTGCACCATACAAACTTTTTTTTCCGGCCTGAATGATAATCAGACAGATGATCAGTCCCGCAGCTGCAGCCCAAAAGGACATCTGATAATTGTGGAAAATGTTATAGATCAAAGTGGCCGCTAACGGTGCCAGAGCGGCTCCGACATTGACACCCATATAATAAATATTAAAACCGGCATCTTTCAGTTCGGGCTTTTCCCGGTACAAATTTCCTACCAGCACTGACATGTTGACTTTAAAAATGCCAGTTCCCCAGGCAATCAAAATTAAACCGATAAAAAAGAAAATAATCCGATCAAGTGATGAGACTGCCAGACAAATATATCCAAACAACATCGATATTGCTCCCAACCGGATGGTATTAATTTGCCCCATAAACCGGTCGCCGATCCACCCGCCAATGAGAGGAATAAAATAAACGGCTCCTAAAAACCAGCCATAAAAATCTCCCTTTCTGGAGTCCGACCAGCCAAATTCCTTGTCCATATAAAGAACAAAGACAGCCATGATGATATAAAAACCAAATCGTTCCCACATTTCGGTAAAAAAGAGAATTGCCAATCCTTTTGGGTGTTTTTTCTTCATTGAATAAATCCTTGTCTTCCGGTCCACCCCCACTGGCAATGGGCTTCTTGTTGCGTCATGTTCAGCTCCTATATTTTTTGAACTGATTTTCAAACTCTGGTTTCATTGAACAGCACACGCCGCGATTTTTTCAATCTGATTTGAGATAAAATCATAGCACACAGCATTAAGGAACACCCCAATATCTCCCTGAATTGCATGAATTCATTTAACAGAACGAAACCACCAAGCACGGCGAAGACCGACTCCAGACTCAAAATAATTGCGGCATGGGATGGATGAGCCTCCCGCTGGCCAAGCAGCTGCAGGGTATAACCCATGCCCACCGAAAGGAGACCGGCATAAAGAATGGGAATCACGGCTTTCCAAATCAAAGATAGATCAATTGTCTCAAAGTATAAGGCTGCAACCAAGCTTAAAACGGAACAGGTAATAAATTGAAGAAAAGCCAGCAGAAGCGGCTGATATCTATTGACCAGCCAATCGATGAACTGGACGTGTCCCGCCCAGAAAAAAGCACTGAGTAAAACCAGCAGATCTCCTTTAGAGATTAAGAAGTCTCCTTTTACACTCAAAAAATAGAGACCGATGGTCGCCAAAATGGCGGCTATCCAGGTAATCGGTGTTGAAGGTTTTTTCAGGAAAATCCCGAAAATGGGAACGATAATCACATACAAACCGGTAATAAATCCGGCCTTACCTGCAGAAGTATAGACGATGCCAATCTGCTGGAGCGATGCTCCGCTAAACAAAATTATTCCCAACAAAATTCCGGCAAAAACCGGATTCATTTTTACAGATGTTTGTAAATCAGAATTTGATGTTAATATAAATCTTTTCCGGGACAGAAACGGAATGAGCCACAGACTCCCCAGCGCAAAACGGATTCCATTAAAAGTAAAAGGACCGACAAATTCCATTCCCTTTCGTTGGGCGACAAAGGCAAATCCCCAGATGGCCGAGGCAAGCAATAACAGCAGATCCGATTTAACTGTTCGTGATTTAATCGTAGACAATCATACATCCAAACTGGTATTTCAAGAGGTCGATGAGACTGGTATCAAAGTATTTCAGTCGAGGTTAAGATTTTAAAAAAATACGTCTAACCGACACACATTGTTTCCACCTCAGCGATGGTCTTCGGAATCGGTTTTCCCAGAACCCGGTGTCCGTCTTTGGTTATCAATACATCATCCTCAATTCGGATACCGCCAAACTTACGGTACTTTTCCACTTTACCATAATCGATGAAATTGGTGAACTTTTTTTCCTTCTTCCACAGGTCAATTAACTCCGGAATAAAATAAATACCGGGCTCAACCGTCATTACATGGCCCGGTTTTAATTCCTTACCCATGCGCAGATAGGCCAGTCCGAACTGATCACTCCGTTTGGTTTTTTCATCGTAACCCACATACTCTTCCCCCAGGATCTCCATATCGTGGACATCCAGACCCAGCATGTGTCCCAAACCATGGGGAAAAAACAGGGCATGGGCTCCGGCGGCAACAATTTCTCCGGTTTTTCCCTTGAGGAATCCCAGTTGTTTTAGCCCTTTGGCAATCACCCGGGCTGCAATGAGGTGGACTTCCCGGAACTTAACCCCCGGTTTCATCGCCTTAATCGCTTCCAGTTGCGCATCCAGCACAATCTGGTATATTTCTTTCTGTTTACTGGTAAACTTCCCATTTACCGGTATCGTCCTGGTGATATCGCTGGCATAATGCAAAAGTGACTCGGCGCCGGAATCATTAACCGCAATGTCTCCGGCTTTCATCAGATTATCATAACCATGATTATGCAAGGTTTCCCCATGAATGGAGAAGATGGTTGGAAAGGACAAACCTTTGCCCATT
>CAZTXJ010000195.1:0-5257 GCA_964617285.1 uncultured Calditrichaceae bacterium
AAAAGGCACGTAAAGCCTTGCTTCGTGAGACATGGCGTAGCCGCCGAAGTGCTTTCTCTTTTATCTGTCGTATCCGCTCCCGGGTCAGGTTAAAACGTTCGCCAATTTCCTCTAAGGTCAAGGGATGCTCATGACCAAGCCCAAAATACAATCGCAATATCTCTGCTTCACGCTTTGTCAAAGTTGCCAGGGAAGATTCTATCTCAATTTTTAAGGATTCGTCAATCAAATCGGAATCCGGTGGGGGTTGATGATGGTTTTCGATCACGTCCAGCAAACTATTGTTTTCGCTGTTGGTAAACGGCGTATCCACAGACAAATGTCTCCTGGAAACTATCAGTGTATCCGTCACTTCAAGATCTTTCATGTCCAATTGTTCGGCAATTTCGCCGGGACTCGGCTCGCGTTCAAATTTCTGTTCAAGTTTGGAATATGCTTTTCCAATTTTAGTGAGCGCACCAACCCTGTTCAGGGGAAGGCGAACAATTCGGGATTGATCGGCCAAAGCCTGCATGATCCCCTGACGAATCCACCAAACCGCATAAGAAATAAATTTAAATCCCCGGGTTTCATCGAAGCGTGTTGCCGCTTTAATCAGGCCTAAATTCCCTTCATTGATGAGATCGCCTAAAGAAAAACCCTTGTTTTGATAGAGTTTAGCAACGCTCACCACAAACCGAAGATTAGCCTCGGTCAATCTTTCCAATGCTTGCTGATCTCCTAGTTTGATCCGCCGCGCTAAATCAATCTCTTCCTCGGGGGTTAATAAGGGAACTTCGGCAATTTCTTTTAGATATCGATCTATGGACTGACTTGCCCGGTTTTCAAAACTTTTGATCATTCTGTTCAAATCTCCTTAACAGTTTTTAAGGGGTCAGAAAATTAAGCATACCAAAAATTTAAATCAAAATTGTTGAAAAGATGAAATCAACCAACAGGTTGACAAACAGAATTTGCTGTAATTTTAAAACTTGAAATTGTTTCCAAATTAAGAGTACTCCCGGACCCGACATACCTTTTTTACCTCACTAAAATCATCTTAGTTTTAGTCAAGAATCTCCAGGATGCTGCGGTTTCCTTTCTTTGCCGCAGAAACTGCGCTTAACAGTGTACGGATTGCATAGGCAGTCTGACCTTTTTTACCAATCACTTTTCCTATATCATCTTTAGCCACATGTAATTCATAAATGGTCAAATGTGCACCCTTTACTTCCGCCACCCGAACCTGGTCAGTCTTATCAACCAGTTGCTTGACAACGAACTCCAGAAATTCTTTCATGGATTCTCCCGCTTATTAATAGAATAGACCCCATTAAAGTACTCAAAGTGTAGCTTCACCTTCTCCCATTTGTTCGTTTCAGACCGGTGAATTTACGAATAAATAACCAATGGGGAATCATGATGGTAACCTTATTCTCCCCGTTTAGTTCCAGTATTAATAAAGATTTTTGCAACCAGGCAGTCTGATTTTTATATTTTACCTGAATTGTTTTTACCGTTTCTCCGGTGACTAACGCCTCAATTATATCTGGTTTTTTCTCAGACGGGTCAAAGAACCAATTCTGAATCGATTTTATCGGGTGCAACCAGTTCATACTTTGTGCCGGTCCAGGCATGATGACCTTTCCCCATTGATAAGGATCTGATTTTTGTGACTTCCCATTTCATCAGTCACCAATAGAAATATTTACCAGCCCCTGCCGCCACCGCTTCTCCGGTTATCGGATTTGGGGCGGGCTTCGTTCACAATAATTTTGGTACCTTTTAATTCACTTCCATTTAAGTCCTGAATTGCTGCCTGAGCTTCAGTCTTCGTCTCCATCTCTACGAAACCAAATCCTTTTGATGCGCCGCTAAACTTATCCTTAATAATGTTAACAGACTTCACATTTCCAAATGCCTCAAACGCTTTACGTAAGTCTTCGTCGCTCGCTTGCTGGGTTAGATTACCGATATAAATATTCATGCTGTTTTCCTTTCACTACCATACTGTTTTGGTTAAAAAAAGGCGATACTGATGAGCATCGCCTTTATTGTTCTCTATCGCTTATGGTTTACTCAGTTTTTAAACTATTTTTGGTTTCTACAAAAAGAACAGTATATCGCGATATGGTATCCTGCACTTTCTGATCCACCAGGAACTCACACCGCTACAATACCACTACATCCTGTGCCTGGGGACCTTTGGCACCTTCTCCCTTGGTGAATTCTACTTCCTGGCCTTCTTCCAGGGAACGATACCCACCATTCTCACGAATGGAACTAAAATGAACAAACAGATCTTCGCCGTCCTGGTTTGATATAAAACCATAACCTTTACCAGCGTTAAACCACTTCACAACTCCATTTACTCGATCTGACATTACTAATACTCCTTAAATAAAAAATAATAAAATATAAATTAATTGACTTTTGGGTTATTCTAGACTGGTGAGAATATAATCCTGAACAGGCCGGAACTTCTAAAAAATCAAGTAAACTTAAGCTAATTCCTTACCTGAGTCAAGCAGTATTAATAATAGGGTCTATTTTAAAATAAATACTTGGTAGTTTGATGCTGTTATTACGAAAATTTGTGACCTTTTTTCTGTTAAAAATCTAGAGGATTAATTAAAAACCTCAAGATGAATACTTTCAACGAAAAATTTCAATGGTTGAAATCCCGTAAAACAAAATTGATGAGAAGATGAACATTGTAAATAACCACTAAGAATAGTTAAACAAATCAATTAAATCTATTCACTAACTGCAATTGTTAAGCAAGGATCTGTTACCACTCTGTTATGTCTATGTTTGTATTGCACATCTCACCCTTAGGAAAAAGAAACCGGATATTTAAATTGATTTATCTCCAAAGTTGACCAAGGCAAAGAAGTAACCCGTACCAATTATTTTTTTACTATTGTCATTAATGTTTTTTTGTGCTCATTCGAATTTCTTTCTTCTTGAAACATTAGTTGATTGTACTTCTTCTCTCCGTACCTCTCAATACTTCTGATCTGTTTGGTTGTAAGATCAATAATGAATTTTGACATCTTATGAAAATGGATAAACATTGCAGCCAAATTAACCGTCGCTTCAATTGCCTTTAGATTTTTGAAAAAAACTATAAAAAGCATTTTCCAGAAGAGCCCTCCGGTTGTTTTATTAAATCCCACTTTTACGCAAAGCCTGAATAATGCCTTTGCTAACTTGAACATACTCCCAAAAGTAGGATTATATTTATAATCCGGCTTCAAATGAAGACCAGTGTAGAGGGCTCTCTCATAATAGTGCTTCGGTTCATAGATATATTTAATAACACGGACATAGTCCTTTAAAACATCTATCCTGGGTCTGGTAGTGATGAAGTTTAAACCGCTCGTCATTTGATCTATTTCGGTATGGACCTCCCTGAGCGTTGAACCGTCCTCAAACAATCTCCCTTCTTTTTTTAAACGCTTTGTCAATTGAGTGTTCGGTAAAGCGTACAATGTTCCAAGCATTGCCATGCATATTCCCGAATTTTGAATACATTGAATCATGTTTTCAGCGGTCTGATTAGTTTCATTATCAAAACCAAGAATAAAACCTGCATTAACGATTATACCATAAGAATAGATCTTATTTACAGCTTTTACAATATTTTTGTTTACATTGATTATCTTGTTTGCCCGTTTTAATATTTCCTCTTCCGGTGTTTCAATACCGATGAAAACGAATCTAAAATCCACATCCTTCATCATTTGTAAAAGATTCTCATCATCTGCCAGATTTATAGAAGATTCTGTCGAAAAATAGAAAGGATAATTATTTTCTTTTGACCATTCTTTGATTACAGGCAAGACTTTTTTAACATTATATTTGTTTCCAATAAAATTGTCGTCAACAAAATCAATATGTCCTCTATAGCCAAGATCATAAAGAGTCTGAAGTTCTCTAATTACTTGCTCCGGAGTTTTTATTCTGGATTTCCTGCCATAAAGTTCAATAATATCACAAAACTCACAATTAAACGGACAGCCACGAGAATACTGTATCCCAATCTGTATATAATCTTTAAACCGTATTAAATCAAACCTGGGAACGACCGCTTTAGACATATCTGCCTTGTCAACTGACTTGTATTCACCACTCCGGCAATTTTTTCCTAAATCTTCTATGAACATAGGAATGGTAACCTCACCCTCACCTTGAACAAGGTAATCTGCAGACTGATACAAATTTGGTTGGGATGATGGATCCGGACCACCAACAACAACAGAACAACCGTATTGATGCGCTTTATCGATGATAGAAATCATACCTTGTTGCTGAGGTAGCATACCACCAATACAAACAATATCTGCCCACTCGAAGTGTTCAGCCAGCAGAGGATCTACATTTGCATCAACCAATTTAAACTCCCACTGCTGTGGTAACAATGCCGCTACTGTCATTAAACCCAGTGGGGCAGCAGGATATTTTGCTCCTACTAATTTGCATATGTCGACGTAATTCCAAAAACTAAATGCCGAAAATTCTGATTGTGCAACAAGACACCTGGTTCCTTTATCCAATAAATTTTTCATATGTTATCCATTATCATCTAAGGCGAGGATGTTAAATAAAATGCCAATTCCACCTTCCGATTCAAACTTTTGTGTTAGCTTTGAACTTGGGAATAAAAACAACTGTCCTAGTATACTGCCTTTTCAATAAATTCCTACAATTCTTTAGATTATTTCATTGGTTTATCTAACAAATAGTCCCAATATAATGAATAGATTAATAAAGTCGCAGTTTATTCACGGGGTGGTGAGGGAAAGGATAAGATGCTGCTTCACACCCGATTATATATTAATTATTTAGATTACCTCTTGTTGGTATGTCCTATCTCGGGAATTTATCGCGTTTTCAGGGTATAAATTCCAGGTTTTACTTATAAAAGTAAAAAAATATATTTCAATATACAAATTTTTCTCTAATGAGCTGTGACATCCACTGTCATTAACCTTTATCTAAAATTTAATTTTCTTAAACTGAACCAGTACTGCCGATTTTTCTCGACATTAAAATTGAAATAAGTTCATTAATCTATTTTCCCATTTTCAAAGAGCATCCGTTCTATCCGACGATCCGGGATCAGCCAGATAAGCGCTACCAGTACATAAAGACCGTCGGCAATCCACTGGTTCAGAAAGGCGACGGCGATTGCCACCGCATAAATAACCACTGAGACATTTCCCTTCAGATCTTTTCCTATGGCTCTGGCCAACAGTGAATCCTTTCCCTGCTT
>CAZTXJ010000196.1:0-2849 GCA_964617285.1 uncultured Calditrichaceae bacterium
GCTGGTCTTATCAACCTGGATATAGTGGAATCCGTGCTGCAGATAATATTGTTGTTTTCATTGGCCAGGGCTATGGCGGCAAAGGCCGGATTTGAGCTTTGCAAATCACTCAAAAAGAAACGGATATTCCCGGCGTCTTGGCAATTCTCCGGTAGCGGCTCATTTATTCGTTGTCCGATCCACTGGAGAAATGATTTATTCTGTGGATTATCCGGTGAGATGGTGTATTTCATACGATTAATGAAATCGCTGAGTTGATTATCAATAAATTCATTCTGGAGTTCCAGGTAGTGCCAATTCTGGTTAATAACAATTTCTTTGCTGATATTGTAGCCCAATAATGAGATTAAAATGATTGGGATGATTGAGAAGAAAAAGAAATACAGTAAAAATTTTATACCAATCCCGGAAAAGAAACTGCGGAATTTAATTTTTCTCTGGATGGATATGTTCATTGATGAGTTATCTTTTTATGCACTTTAGGTAAACTTAACAGGCCGTGCTCCAGGTAATAGATATTCGCTGACTTGTGCTTGAGTAATGAGCAGATGAGTCTGGCCCTGTTTCCATCGGAACAGACAAACAGAACCTTCCTTTTTTGGGGAATTTGAATACTATCCATCCTGCCTTCGATCTGAAGAAAAGGCAGATTTATGAGCGGCTGATAGGTCAATGGATTTTTGTAAAGTTCGTTGCCCTCACGTAAATCGATAATGATGGGTCGATTTTCTCCCACCCATTGATAATACTGATCCGCGTGCAGGACTTTTACGTTAAACTGGTTATCCACCGCAATATAGGTCAACGTGCCCGTGAAGAGTATAAACGCTATTACAATGATGATTTGTGCGACTTTTTTTGACATCTGCAAATAGATCCCATCATGACTATTTAATTTCAAAAATATAGACGCTTATACGAATTAAAGCAATTTTAATATTTTACAGTTTGTGTGGTAATGTAAGGAGGGAAGAAAATGAAATTCGAACTTTAAACCCTCGTAATTCTTATCAGAAATCCAAAAGTTTTTGTTTTTGCGGAAACATAATCCGTTTCGTAATTTATAAGGATTAAATTCTCCATGAGAAAGGAGCACCTACTATGGATGCCAATACCTGGAAAAGTTTACTGATCAAGAACGATTCAAAAATCATTTTTTTAATTATGGATGGTTTGGGTGGATTACCCATGTCCGGCGGAACCAAAACTGAATTGGAGACGGCAAAAACACCCATTTTTGATCAATATGCCAGCGAGGGAATTTGCGGGTTACTGGATCCGATCTATCCCGGTTTTACCCCGGGAAGCGGACCGGCCCATCTGGCCCTTTTTGGATATGAACCGGTTGAGTATAACATTGGGCGGGGGGTACTGTCAGCGCTGGGTGTGGATTTTGAATTAACCCACCGCGATGTGGCGGCTCGATTGAATTTTTGTACAGTTGATAAAAATGGAGTGATTACCGATCGCCGGGCCGGCAGAATTGCCACAGAATTGAATCAGAAATTGTGTGACAAAATTCAGAAAGGCGTCAAGCTATCGGGAGTGGAATTTTTTATCCGGACAGAATCGGAACATCGGGCTGTACTAATCCTCCGTGGTGATGATCTGGGTGGTGAGATTAACGATACCGATCCCCAGGAAGTGGGAAAGAAACCGGTTGATCCAAAAGGATCTGATGCGCAATCCGAAAAAGCGGCCAAGTATGTCCGGGAGTTTTTGAAGCAGGTTAAGGAAATTCTAAAAGATGAGCATCCTGCCAATTTTATTCTGGCCCGGGGATTCGCCAAGCATGAGGTATTTCCCGATATGGAAAAACGCTATGGTTTGCGTTCGTTGGCGGTAGCACAATATCCTATGTACCGTGGGCTGGCCAGATTGGTAGGAATGACTGTGCCCCCGATTCCGGAAACATTCGATGATATGTGGGATCAGCTCAAAGGAAATTATGATAAATATGATTTTTTCTTTATTCATTTTAAGAAGACCGACAGCTATGGCGAGGATGGTAATTTTGAATCGAAGGTAAAAATGATCGAGACGGTAGATAGCTGGTCGAAAAAGTTGCGGGAACTGAATCCTGATGTCCTGGTGGTCACTGGAGACCATTCTACGCCGGCTTTATTAAAATCCCATAGCTGGCATCCTGTCCCTGTCTTGTTGTGGTCGAAATATGCAAGGCCGGATGGGGTAAAGGAATTCGGAGAACGATTTTGCCGGGAAGGTTATATTGGTCGAATGCCTATGAAGAATATTATTTTGATTGCCATGGCCAATGCCCATCGATTCAAAAAATTTGGGGCTTAAAGAAAACAAAATATTCTAGGGAAAGTGAATGATATGGATCTGAAACTGAAAGATAAATCTGTGCTGGTGATGGCCTCCAGCGATGGAATAGGAAAAGGGATTGCACTGGAGTTTGCCCGGGAGGGCGCAAAAGTAATGCTGTTTGCCAGAAGGGAGGAGAAACTGAGAGAAGTCCAGGAGGAGATTTTACGGGAGACCGGAAGAAAAGCGGAATATCTCAGCGGGGATATGTTAAAGATTGAGGACATTAAAAAAGTAATCAGTCGGGCGACAGAAGCAAATGGTCCGATCTATGCCCTGGTAAATAACATCGGCGGCCCCCCCGCCGGACCCTTCGAAAAGTTTGACGATAAAGCATGGACCGAAGCCTTTGAATTAACCTTGCTGAGTTATATCCGGAGTATCCGGGAGGTTTTACCAACGATGAAAAAACAGGGTAAGGGCAGGATCCTGAATATTACCTCTTCCTCAGTAAAAAGGGTACTGGATAATCTTTTGCTATCGAACACCTTCCGGATGGGGATCGTTGGATTGTCCAAAAC
>CAZTXJ010000196.1:2949-5243 GCA_964617285.1 uncultured Calditrichaceae bacterium
AATTTTTATACTTCATCATTCCTTCATAATAACTCCATAAAATTTTATCAGATTTTTTATGGATAGAAAAATTTTGGATGTTATTATGATTCGAAAAATAGATACTACTAAATAATATTTTAATCATCACCCTTAAAAGTAATTCTGGAAATAAAATTTCTCAGGCAAGAACAGAGCTAAATAATATCATTAAACAATAATTTGGAGGAAGTTGCGATGAGTAACTCGAAGAATGTTAGGTTGTGGATTTTTATGTTGTTGATCGGTGTCAGTTTTATTTTTATCCAAAGTTGCGCAGGTGTTAGAGGTTATGGTGTACCCCCGGTTACCGTGCCCGAGATTGTGAAAATGAGCAAGGAAGGTGTTCCGGCGCAGGATATTATCAAGAAGATGAAGAAATCCCATACCGTATATCGCCTGAAAGCGGACCAGCTGGCTCAGCTTAAGGAAGAGGGTGTATCGGCTGAGGTAATCAATTATATGCAGCATACCTATATTGCATCGGTCAGGCGGAATCAGCAGTTAGAGGACTGGAGCTATTGGTGGCCGGGATGGGATGGATATTGGTACGGTGGTCCGGCATTCGGCTGGCCGTATGATTACTGGAACTGGTACTGGGGTGATGATTTCGACTGGGGAGATGAGGACTGATTTTTTTCGAATTCTAAGTCGTATTAAAAAAATCAAACTCCCATCCTTATTTAAAAGGGTCAGATTTCAAATCTGACCCTTTCTTTTTGAAAAATAGAACTTGGAAAATACTGAAACTAGGAAGGTTTATTTTCCTTTATGCCCAAACCCGCACCTTATGACGCAAGTTGATATTTCATATAAATTTTATCAATGCTGGTAAATAATCGAATGGGCGTGAAAACTTTATAAAGTACCTGACATCCTACTTTTTGTAGCTGGGCTCCGTGCCGAATTGCCTGCCGGTCCACATTTCCATCTTTTTCGATATATGCAACAGCCAGACCGGGCTTTTTATAGGTATTTAGCGATTTGAACAGATCATGTATGGTAGCGGGATGGGTTGATGCAAAAAAGATAAAATCGTTGTCGATCAGCTTCTTGGGATAGTTATAGGCATTATCTCTTGAAGTGTCCACTTCGTAGAAACAGAAATTCTTAAGCAAGGAGGCTACTTTATTTACCCGCTCCGGTTCGTTGTTATTGTCCACCAATAATATTTTTAATTTGTCGATATTTTGCTGATACAAATTTACAAATTCAGTTTTTTTGTCCCGGAATAATTGTTCTATTGGTGTGCGCATTTTTTTGCATATATCCGATAGGGAAGAAGTAATCTTTTCCAGTTCTTTTATTTGGGAAGTATCCGGCATATTTTCCAGCATGGTCAGGCGAGTTGCCAGTTGACACAGCTCTTTACTTTTTAATTCTTCCCCCATCCTTCGGACCAAAGAGGCAATAAAATTTAAATGTCCCAGATAAATATTTTCTGCTTTTTCGGATGGGTGATTATTTACGAATCGGCAAAAATAATATACAGGAGATAATCCCCGGATTAACAGCAGTGGAATATCTCGTAAAATGTCCGGTTTTCTGATGTCCTCGTACATATTTCCCTTTCCTCTCTCTAAATTTAAAAATTAGGTTATGGCCCTAAACTACATAAGTTTTACCAATGGTAAAGTCTTCCATTAAATACCACAACTCCTGAATATCCAGGCTCATGATAACCAGATTGCGCCGTTTTCCATTAATATCGGTAACGTGTTTATTCAGGATAGCTTCTGTTTTAAAACCCATTCGTTTAAAAGCGGAAATGGCCGAAGCCTGATCTTCCATAATCTCCGCCTGGATTTTGTAAAGATCAGTAGAAAGTGCATGCAGGAATAATTCCCTGATAAGAATTGTACAAAGACCCTTTCGTTTGTAATCTTCTGAAACAACGCAGCGTAATTCCCCCAGATGTCTCATCCATCCATACTCCGCCCGGAAAAGTGTTCCGATGGCAACAATTTTCCCATTTGACAGAGCAATAAGTGGAAACATCACATCATAATTCATCTTGCCATAACGGCGGTAGATGTACTCTTTCTGCATCACATCGCTTCTTAAAAACATCCGGTCTTTGCTGGAGAGATTTTGAAAAAAGTAAATCAATGGCTCGAGGTCATCCAAGGTTAACAGACGTAAAACAACTTTTTCCTCAGTTTTTAATTTAACCTCTTTAGGGTACTTTTCCATAGTTTTCCCCTTTCTGATTTGGTTAAATCGGGATCAAAGTGTCAGTTGCTTTTAAAATATGTCTTATAAATCCGAGAAGATTC
>CAZTXJ010000197.1:0-5205 GCA_964617285.1 uncultured Calditrichaceae bacterium
TAGTTCTGCTCCAGCCGGAATCCCCGGGCAGTTATATTCTTCAGAATTATATCGGTGATCAGAAATAAGGGGAATGCCTGAGCCAGAGGACCGCCATAGCCACCCATATCGTTTCGCAACCCGCCTCTGGCTGGCCATCTGGCATTACCCGGATTGTTGGGATCCTCCGGATCGTTATGAACCAGATCCGGGTCTCCGGCATCCACCGCCGGAGAAGTAGGAGAAAGGTAATAATTGGTGTCGGCGAAAGCGGGATTAAGATCAATGTTTCCCTGACCGGACCAGCCACCTTCCACATCACTGTGGGTCATGCTAACCGTACCGCCGTTCAATAGAGCAATCTGGGCACCGCTGCTCTGCACATTTCCCCAGATGATGTTATTCCGTCCGGTCATGCTGGTGGACCATACCAGAAGTCCACCACCTTTACCGCCATAGGCACCGCTCCCGCTGCTGGTGTTCCCGGCAATAGTATTATTTTCAATAATCTTGGGATGGGCACCGTTGCTGTACATCCAGATGCCGGAGCCACCATAATCCTGCCCGCCGCTGTTCTGACAAATAATATTATTCCGGATAATCCCTCCGGAAAAATTCAGTACGATCCCGGCGCCGTACCGTCCCTGATTATTCATGATTATATTGTTGAAAATGCGTGGATTCCCGTCTCCGCAACGAATGGCCCCACCACCGGCGCTGGTTACCCCGCTGGTATTGATAGCCTGATTATTGATAATCCGGTTGTTCCGGATGGTGGGGGAGGAAAGCTCGATCAGGATTCCACCGCCTTCCCGGTAAAATCCCCCAATGTGGATATCCGGCCATTTGGTACCGCTGCCCCCGGTGAGGGTAAATCCCTGCAAAACTGCGCTGCTGTCTTCCCCGGAAATAAAAAGCACACAGCTGGCAGTATCCGGATGGGCTGGTGCGCTGCCGTCAATGATGGTATTCAGAATGTGTTCGGGATTTTTATCCAGTAGAAAGTGGCTGGCCAGGACAATATTTTTACCGCGAAAATTAATATTCTCGGGATAGGTTCCATCCACTACCAGAATCGTATCACCCGAACTCACCGCATTAATCGCGCCCTGAATGGTCTGGTAATCCCCCGGTACCTGCACCATATTTGCCTCCACCTGGAAACTGTTCAGGGCAATAATAAATAGTGCGAACAGTATATTTTTTATAAACACAATGACCTCCTTTTATGCTTTCAGGTTAAAAATATCGCGGAATTCAGGATCGGTAAACATATCCCGGAAAGAGCGGACAAAATCCGGGGAGTTTTGAAAAGGGTGATCCCGGAAAAGCTGCCGGCTCTTCTTCTCCAGATAATCGCCCAGTAGCCGGTCTTTCACTTCGGCAACCTGCTTTATTCGGTAAACATAATTATCGCTGAACCGTAACCGGTGCAGATTTATGGTGTCTTCGTCCATCATCGCTTTTGCCTTTCGGGTACAGAGGCAGCGATTTTCCGGATTGATCAACCCGCATTCCTGGTTCATAAACCGGTTAAGGCTATGCCGGGCACGGGAGAGTTTTTTCCGGAAATTATCCCGGCTGATCTCTAATATTTCCGAGCCGATCTTATCAGTCACGCCGAATACTTCTCCCAGGATGAACACCAGCCGTTGCTCGCGATCCAGGCACATAATCATTCCCAGCATACATCCTATACGGGTTTCGTCGATGATCATCTGTACATCGGCCGGGGTATGTTCCTCATCTGGAAAATCCAGGTCCGGGGTCTCCCGGATGCTTTGGCTGTACTGGCTGAATGATTGAAAAACCTGCTCGTATTTACGTTTCTTCATGTTAATAACATGATTGGCGGTAATCCGGTACACCCAGGTCCGGAAATGACTTTCTCCCTTAAACGTATCCAGCTTGGTGATAATTTTAATCAGGATTTCCTGGGTCAGGTCTTTGGCATCCTGGGGATCCCACACCATACGCAGGGAGATATTATAAATCCAGGCCTGGTGACGCAGAATCAGTTCTTCCAATGCTTTCCGGTTTCCACTAACCGCTTCACTCACCAGTTTTTCATCCGTGCGATCGGTCAGATATTTTTCACTGAATGGATTTATCATAAATTTTTTCCCTCTTTTTTACCTTTTGTTCCTGCCCTTTTCCACTTGGACAGTTCAAATATGCGAGTGTGACAAAAATATTTACGCATATGGCAGTAATATGTTGCCAGGGATAATTTGCTTGGTTGAAAATAAAGTTTAAAAAAAAATCAACTCTTCATCGAATCTTCATGCTCATCTTAAATATTATGTGTAGAAATTATTGAGTGAAAACGGGAGGTCAATTCATGCCAGGATGGCTGTCTGAAGTGATAAAATGAAAGGAGATCATATCATGTGGACGAATTGGATTTCTTTCCTGATAGGACTTTGGATATTTTTCTCCGGATTAGTACCCCAACTTCGCGCTGAATGGAATCTGATTATCTTTGGTATTCTGGCCGTACTATTTGGTTTTGCCAGCTATAAAAACTGGCAGGGCATCATAAATGGTATTGGTGGAGTCTGGCTCTTTCTCTCCGGCATCTGGTTTGTACTAATGGCACCGGCAAATTTCGTGATCACCGGAATTATTATGGCACTGCTCGGTCTATGGGGTGCGCTATCGGAAACTCCACACGGAGAAGTTTCCCATAGAACTGCGTGATCTATGAAGAATCTTTCCTTCCCCTGCAGGGGGAGGAGGGGTTCTTATATTTTTTCTATCCTCTATTATATCTCCCAAATTTTGTAACGTATCTATTCTTCGGCAATGCAGACAGATTATTTTCTTTTAACTCCGCTCTCATATTTATTGTATATTCCCAACCATTAAATGTGATATTTATGATGAGAACAGGTACGGTATCAAAACAGAAATAAGCACCGGATGATCTCCAGACTGCGCACCACCACCCGGGCGTTAAAATCCCGCAATTTCCGTTTGTTTTTCATGGGACAAGGCATCTCTCTTATCGGCACCTGGATGCAGCGGATTGCTCTGGGCTGGTTGGTTTACCGCCTCACCAATTCGGCTTTTCTCTTGGGACTTGTGGGATTCGTCGGCCAATTTCCCACCTTCCTGCTCACCCCCTTTGCCGGTGTGCTGGCAGACCGGTTAAACCGGCATCGGATGGTTATTGCCACCCAGACTATGGCCATGATCCAGGCATCGATACTGGCTTTTCTGGTATTGACCAACCTGATTCAGATCTGGCATATTATCGGACTGAGTGCACTTCTGGGTATAATCAATTCGGTGGATATGCCCACCCGCCAGTCCTTTATGGTGGAAATGGTCGGTAAAAAGGAAGACCTGGGAAATGCCATTGCCCTGAATTCTTCCATGGTAAATCTGGCCCGTCTGCTGGGGCCATCCCTGGCCGGATTTCTGATTGCCGCGGTGGGAGAGGGGATCTGTTTTCTACTGAATGCTACCAGTTATCTGGCGGTAATTATTGCCCTGCTGATAATGCATCTACCGCCCCGGCAGCCGAAAAAACGGGAATCTCATGCCCTGCAGGACCTGGTCACCGGATTCCGATATGCCTTTTCTTTTGCTCCCATCCGGGCGATCCTGTTGCTGTTAAGTGTTGCCAGTCTTACCGGTATGCCGTACACCGTTCTGATGCCGGTTTTCGCCAAAACCATTTTGCAGGGTGGTCCCAATACCCTGGGACTACTGATGGGAGCTGCCGGTCTGGGAGCCCTGGTGGGGGCCATCGCTCTGGCTTCCAGATCTACGGTTATTGGCCTGGGAAAATGGATGGTAGGAACAATTATCACCCTGGGCATCGGACTGATCGCCTTTTCCTTTTCCCGGGTTCTGTTGCTTTCCATGGGGTTTATGCTGCTCACCGGATTCGGTATGATTTCCCTGATGGCCATCAGCAATACTATTTTGCAAACCATTGTGGACGATGACAAGCGAGGACGGGTGATGAGTTTTTACACTGTTTCCATCATGGGTATGATGCCCATCGGCAGCCTTCTTTACGGATCGCTGGCTGGTTCAATAGGTGCGCCCACCACTCTGGTAATCGGCGGGACGATTTGCCTGATCGGCGGAGCTGTTTTTTACCGGCGACTTCCCTCTCTTCGGAAGATGGTTCGTCCCATCTATGCCCGGATGGGCATTATCCCCGAAATTGCCCGGGGTCTGCAAAGTGCCAGTGAAGTGACCTCCACCAGCCGGTCCTGATAACAAAATTACATATCATTGCCAAGCAGGGGTGCTAAGGAAATAACAACAATTTTTCTTACACCCACAGTTGAGCCGCCACCGGATGCATGGCGCGATCCGTCAATTGAATAGCATCTTCTTTACAGAATACCCGGCATACGCCACAACCATAACATTTATTACTGTCAATTTCACATCGCTTTTCATCTTCCAGGAAACGGATGGCAGAAAACTGGCATTTTTTCTGGCAGGCTTTACAACCGTCGCATTTTCCGGCATCAATACCGGCAATATATTCGGCCCGGAACATGACCGGCATCTTCTGGCCAACCGTGCTACGCATGGCCAGACAGTATTTGCCATCACAATTACAGATGGCTCCAATAAAAGGTGTATCGAAGGTCCAGAGACTGTGCACCATACCCTGCCGCTCACTTTTAGCCATGTCCTGGTAGGCTTCTTCTTTACTGATGGATTCCATCCGTGCCACATCGGGTGACCCGAAAAAATCCATGTCCAGAAGATCGTGCCAGTGGGGTGGTCCGGTACTGAGACCATAGCAGACCCGGCTTTCTTTTTTCTCGGCGGCCCACCGGCACCCGCAGGCAACCCGGGTAATTGAATTGGTCATATCCAGGACCCGGGGAATTTCTTCCAGGGGAATCACCTGTCCGAAATGAATCGCCTGGCTTCGCCTGGTCATGCGCTTTCTTATAAAAGGTGGTAAAAGCATACTACCAAAAAAACGCTTTTCCAGAAAGGAGAGTTGTTTATGGCCATTCACAATTGTTTCGTGGTAAAAATGGCCAATGAATTTTCTTCGCTCGAGGTTATCCAGCAGATCGGTTGCGTAATTCCGGGCATTAAGATACCACTTTTTACCCTCCCCGTGTTGAGTACAAAATTCGCACATATCTCCTCCCGCGGTTAGAGTCGGATTGTCATAAACGCAAAAGCTTTTTTTAATATTCAACTTAATATTCAGAAAATGATCTGAAAAAGTCAATGAAA
>CAZTXJ010000198.1:0-5190 GCA_964617285.1 uncultured Calditrichaceae bacterium
CCCCAACTACTCAGCTTTTGTTCCACTGGAACTTCGGCATCGCCGGTGATCAAGATGGCTGAATCTTCGATTTTAACCAGTGAAACAATAGAGGTGTTATTTATCTGGTCGCCACTAAAATCCGTTGGTCTTGAAAATTGTGGAAAGGGAGCCAATGCAAAGATCCGGGTACTCCGGTCAACCTGCAGTTGATCTCCCATTTTTATAAATCTTACCGGAATGCTTTTTCGGGCCAAGTACGTAACCAAACTATCCTGATCCGGATATGAAATTTGAATCAATGGCAAATAAATCGAGTCGATGGAAACCAATTCGGTCAGAGAAATTAAGCCTCCAAAATGATCGGCATGCGGATGGCTAATGATTATTTTATCCAAATGCAATTTTCCCAGGACCTGCAACATGGGAAAGATAATATCCTTCCCGCTATCATGGTTAGGATAAACCGGTCCGGTATCGAACAAGAGCTGCTCACCGGAAGCGGTTGTTACCAGTGTTGCCTCTCCCTGCCCCACATCCAGCATGATGATCTGCGGCAAATTTTTCTTTGGTGAGAAAACAAACATCACGATCAATAATAGCGTTGCAATAGCAGGAATCCGAAATTGGCGAAGTTTTTCTTCCTGCCAATATAATAGAATTCCCAAACCCAGGAGGTAAGCACAAATAATCAGTACATTCAGATTGGGTAAATTTATATATGCAGAGGGTAAATTGGCAGCAGCGTGAACGACTGTGATCAGGAAATTGATAATTTGAGACAAAAGACCGGCTATTCCGGTTGCCAGATGAAAGGAAAAATAAGAAACAAAAATTACCAAAAATCCAATCGGAACAATCAATCCCACCAGAGGAATAACCACAATATTCAAAATAAAAGAAATGAGGGGTAATTTATGGAAGTACAATATCATGAGGGGGATGGTACCCAATTGCGCGGATAAAGACACTAAAAAAGGAGTCAATATCCAGTGTCGGAGATGGCGAACGGAGGTTGTATCCGGTAATTTGCTAAGCCATTTATCCTCCCATTGTTTCAGTTTCTGATAGAAAAACAAAATAGACAGGACGGCGATAAACGAAAATTGAAATCCTATCCAGAAAAGTTGTTGAGGTTGAACAAGCAGGATAATGAAACCGGCAAAGTATACCGTATTATAAACATTTGGAGATCTGTTCAGGTTAATTCCAAAAAGAAAAAGAGCCACCATAATCGACGCCCGTACAACCGGCGGATTGGCTCCGGTGAGAAAAACATAGAAAAGCAAAAAAAGAATAGTCAGGATATTTTGCCAGCGGAAAGAAACTGGCAAAAAAGAAAAAAGCAGCATAATAACCAAAACAACAAAGCCCACATGCAAACCACTAATTGCCAAGACATGGGCTACCCCGCTATTTTGAAAATCGGTTTTGATCTCGGGTGAGAGACCCTCCTTTTCTCCGAGTAAGATAGCGATCAAAAATTGAGCTGGCTGATCGTCTAAATATTTGCTGACGCGAGCGGAGATATTTTTCCTCATCTTAAAGAAAAAACGGCCAAAACTAAAGTCGCCATCACTTTTTTCAAATTTCACAACCGATTCGGGTGTAAGGGTAACAGCTGCCATTACACCCCGCATCTTCAGGAAAGCGGCGTAATCAAATTGACCGGGATTCCTTAGTTGGGGAAGTTGATCTAATCTTACATTCTTAAAAATCAACCAGTCACCGGGAAAAGGATTATCAAATTCATTCTTAACCAAAGCCTGAAATTTTCTGCCAATGCTTACCGTATCTCCGTCAAAGACTATTTTTTCAACCCGGATGACAAAATTATATTTATCTTTTGGTGGCGGATCAATTATCCTGGATATAACATCCACATGTTCAATTGGCACATAGTCCATCACAGGATGATTTAGATTGTGATCGTGCCAAATCCTGAAATTGAGCGCACCCGTGATTATGAAAATTACAATTAACAAGTATATACGTTGCTTTTTCAGCAATACAGCGAGAATAATCAGGAAAATTGAGGTTATATAGATAAAAAGAATGGGAGGATGCAGATACTGTTGCAGAAGAATTCCTGCGGCCAACGCCAGGGTAAACAAGAGTGCAGGAATTTGCCGTAATCTATTTTTCATCCGCTAAACTCTATGAGTCTATTTATTTGAATCAGATTTACAGTCAATCAATATTATCTTACCTTAACAAGTCAAATGGAAAGCCGCAATAATATCTCTTTCGCCTTTACTCCATAAATTGTTATAAATCTCGACTGCCTTCCCTGTCTTCGCAATCCGGCAATCCAAATTATTTTCCTGAATATAGTTCTGGAATTCCTGGCTGATCTTCATAAAACCAAATTTCCCCTGACCTATTACCAGAATTTTTGGTTGATGATCGGGTAAAAACGGCAGGTCGGAAATAATCAGGTTATGTCCCTCCGACCGCCACCACTTGTCGTCAACCCGATCAGAATAGATGATGACATCGGATTGAAATTGCTCTTTGTTAATTACAATTTTGCCAAAAGAATATGCTTCAATTCTATTCATTATGACATCTTAAGGTTAAACTCCTTAAAAGGCTACACTTTCAATAAACAAAATATTCAGTTTTTAGGTAAGGTGCAAATATTTTATAGATGAAATAAGAAACCCCGGCATTTTAACCGGGGTTTCTTAATAGCTACTATAAATGAAATGAAATCAGTTTACATTGATATTTTTATTTTTCTCGACCAGATAGAATCCTAGCTCATTCTTGTTTTTCATTTTTATTTTCACAGTCGATCCATCGGTGAATTTTTCCTTCAGGATTTCATCCGCCAAAGGATCTTCCACATTTTTCTGGATTGCCCGTTTTAACGGCCGGGCACCTAATATGGGATCGAATCCCTGATCGGCAATAAATTCTTTGGCCCCATCGGTCAGTTCCAGGGTAATATTTCGTTCCAGCAATCTCGTGCTCATTTCGGTGACCAATAAGTCCACTATTTTCAGAATTTCCTTCTTGGTGAGTTTTCGGAAGAAAATATAATCATCCAACCGATTAAGAAATTCTGGATTGAATATTCGTTTCAACTCCACCGTGATTTTTTCCTTCATCACCCCATGTTCAGAATCACCCTCCGTCTGGGAAAAACCGATAGAGATGTTTTTCTTGATCTCCCGGGTTCCGATATTCGAGGTAAGAATAAGAATGGTATTGCGAAAATCTACTTTCCGGCCCAGACTATCGGTCAGTTGACCTTCGTCCAAAACCTGAAGGAGCAGATTAAAGACGTCCGGGTGTGCCTTTTCCAATTCATCGAAAAGAATCACCGAATAAGGATGGCGCCTTACCTGCTCGGTTAGCTGACCGCCCTCTTCATAGCCAACATAACCGGGAGGTGATCCAACCAGCCTGGATACCGAAAATTTTTCCATATATTCGGACATGTCTATTCTGATCAGAGCATCTTTCCGTTCAAAGAGATACTCTGCCAATATTTTAGCAAGATGTGTTTTGCCAACACCGGTCGGTCCTAAAAACATGAATGAACCAACCGGACGATTCGGATCTTTCAATCCAGTCCGGGAACGCCGGATCGCTTTGGCAATCGTCCGGATGGCATCATCCTGGCCAATTACCAATTTCTTCAGAGCTTCTTCCATCTCAATTAACTTGATGGACTCACTCTTTGCCACACGCCGGACCGGAATACCAGTAATCATGGCAACTACTTCCGCAATATCATCCTCGGAAACTGTGGCTGGCTTCGATTCCTCTTCCCGCTCCCATTTATTTCGTTCGAACTGTAATTCCTCCTGCAGCCTTCTTTCCACATCCCTCATTTTCGCTGCTTTTTCAAAATCCTGTTCCCTAGCATGTTGCTCTTTTTCCTGGCGAATTTTTTCAATCCGTTGCTCAAGCTCAAGAATTTCTTTGGGAACGACGATACTGGATATGTGAACCCGCGAACCGGTCTCATCCAGCACATCAATCGCTTTATCCGGGAAATATTTATCGGTAATGTAACGTTCACTCATCCTGATAGTTGAGAGGAGCGCTTCATCGGTATAAATCACATTATGATGCTCCTCATACTTCGATTTGATACATCGCAATATTTCCAGCGTTTCTTCGGGTGTCGTTGGTTCGATCATCACTTTCTGAAAACGTCGTTCCAGTGCGCCGTCCTTTTCCACATACATTCTGTATTCATCAAGAGTGGTTGCCCCCACACACTGCAGTTCCCCACGGGCCAGCGCCGGCTTAAACATATTGGATGCATCCAATGAACCCGAAGCACCACCGGCACCAACGATAGTATGTAATTCATCGATAAACAGAATCACATCTTCTGCTTTCTCGAGTTCACTCATAATCGCCTTCATCCGCTCCTCGAATTGACCGCGGTATTTCGTACCCGCCACAATACTGCCCATATCCAGAGCAACAATTCGTTTATTATGCAACACACGGGGGACTTTCCGGCTGATGATACGTAAGGCCAAACCTTCGGCAATAGCGGTCTTACCCACGCCGGGTTCACCAATTAACACCGGATTATTCTTTTTTCGGCGACTCAGGATCTGAGCAACCCGTTCAATAATTTTATCCCGGCCAATAATCGGATCCAGTTTCCCCTGAGTAGCTAGCTGGGTAAGATCCCGGCCAAAGTGATCCAGGGCTGGTGTTTTCACTTTTTGCGAACTGGAGCGTGGTTGACTGCTGAAAGCCGCAGCGGGTTTCCCTTCCAGAATATTTTTTAATTCATTAAAGACCACATTATAGTCCACATTAAAACTGACTAAAACCTGGGAAGCAAGTCCCTCCTTTTCTTTAAGCAGGGAAAGCAGCAAATGCTCTGTGCCAATGATATCGGATTTGAAATTCTTTGCTTCGAGATAGGTTACCTTCAATACCTTTTCGGCTCTTTTGGACAGCGGTAAATTACCGAGGGTCATCATACCACCAGCCGGACCAGACGCTTCTTCCAGGCGTTGTTTCAGCTTTTCCAGATCGACCCCAATATTTTTAAGTATTTTTACCGCAATACCCTCACCTTCTTTTATTATTCCTAACAGCAGGTGCTCTGTGCCGATATAATCGTGCCCAAGTCTCATCGCCTCTTCTTTCGAAAAGCGAATTACTTTTTGCACTCTACTTGTAAAATTGTTTCTCATCGAAAACCCCAGCATATTATGAAAACCTCTTTGA
>CAZTXJ010000199.1:0-5185 GCA_964617285.1 uncultured Calditrichaceae bacterium
TGAAATTCGCTCTGGAGGAAAAACCCATCATGGGACAGGAAGTGGTGGTTTTTGCGGAGAGACCTTTGGTACAGAAAGATATTACTTCCCGACAGGCTTACATTGACAGTAAGGAAATTACCGAGCTACCGGTACGGGATTTTAAGGATGTTCTGGCGCTTCAGGCCGGAGTAAGCAAAGACGCTTCCGGGCGGTTGCACATCCGTGGCGGCCGGAGTGGAGAAATTGCCTATCTGATTGATGGCGTTTATGTGGAAGACCCATTGAAAGGCGGATTCGGGAATGAACTTGAAGAAAGCAGCATCACCCGCCAGACCATGGGTGGGAATCTCGGGTTGGCCATCGACGAAGAGGCAATCGACGAAATGGTGGTGATCAGTGGTACCTTTAATGCGGAATATGGCAATGTGATGTCGGGTATTGTCAATATTGTGACCAAGGAACCGAGTCAGCGGTATACCGGTAAAGCAGAGATTACCTCAGATTTTTTAAATACCTCACCCTATCGACAGATCAATTCGATTGTTGCGGATAAAAATCCGATTATCGATGCCTCTTCCGGGCAACGTCTGTTCTATGGTACACCTGAGGAAAATTTTCAGGGATATCCGGCCATGGTAGATGTGCCGGGTCAATTTCAGGGTTCATTCAGCGGGCCAATTCCCCTGCTCAAAAAACTTTCTTTCTTTGTCTCCGGGAAATATTCAAATAATAATTCCTATTTACCTCATGGGTTTAACCTGGACCGGGGATATTTTGCCAAGCTTAGCTACCATCTTTCACCGACGCTCAAAATTAATTATACGGAAAATTACAGCAGACAAATTTTTCAGGTTTACAGCCATGCCTGGAAATACATTCCCCAAAATCAGGGTCTGAACGATGTTCAGCAGCGGAGACATATTTTAAATATAACCCAGACCCTCTCCCCACGCACTTTTTATAGCTTAAATTTTTCAGCTTCCAATCAAGGTAGTGAATTTGGCGTGTGGGATTGGAATCAGAACCGTTTTCTGAATCCCGATCTGGAATATCAGAAGGGCGAAAGAGATAATGAACTGGAATTCTATATCAGAGGCACCGATGATCTTTATCTGAACTCGACCTCCGATCTTTATACCATTAAAGGCGATCTGAATTATCAATCCGGATTTCACCATGAATTTAAGACTGGCTTCGAGGTAAAATATAATAAGCTGACATCCTTGAAAAGACTGGAGCCCTGGCCGGATGAGGGGGGTGCTAACCGGACTATTTCTCTGGACAAAGATCCACTGGAGGGGGCAGTCTATATTCAGGATAAGATGGAGTATGATTATCTGATCATTAATGCCGGTCTGCGCTTCGATTATGTGGACGTCCGGGCCCGGAAATGGGAATTCATTGATAATCCGTTATCCCCTCTGGTCAATACACCCCCCAGCAGTCAAATCAGTCCCCGACTGGGTATGGCATTTCCAATCTCCGAAACAATGATTTTTCATTTTTCCTATGGACACTTTTTTCAGTTCCCCAATTATGCAGATATTTACAGTAACCTGCTCTATCAGAATCCTGAAAATATAAGTGAGGAAGCATTTGTTATTGTTGGGAATCCTGGAGTGGAACCACAGAAAACGGTGAGCTATGAATCCGGATTAAAATTCCAGATGAGTCCGAATAGTGTTCTGGAAATCAATGCCTATTATAAGGATCTGGAAAATCTTCTGGGCACCCATTACTACCGACGCCGACTAATCTACAGATATTCTGTATTTACCAATGTGGATTACGGAAGTGTAAAGGGGGTTGACCTCTCTCTGCAGCTTCGACAGCTAAGATATTTTAATGCAATTTTAAACTATACCTATTCCGTTGCCACTGGTAATAGTTCCTTTGCTACGGATCAGGCTCATAACCCTTACCTCGGATTAGAGGAAACAAAGCAGGAATATCCTCTCGATTTCGATCGCAGACATAACATCAGCACATCGCTAACCTTTACCTATCCCAGAAGAGCAGGTGCCTCATCCTGGGAAAAGGCTATTTTATCCAATATGAATCTGAATCTGGTGGTCCAGTATGCTTCCGGTTTTCCCTATACGCCGGTAACTGACGATCCTACCCTTTTTATTCCGCCAAACTCTGCCCGGATGCCCTGGACAGGGACGGTGGATATCCGGCTGGAAAAAAGATGGCCGGTATCGGGAACACAAATCGGTGGTTTTCTGGAGGTAAACAATTTGTTTAACAAGCTTAATGCCATACGGGTACAACCCTATACCGGCAAATTATGGGATACTGGGAAACTTGATCTGCTTGCCACCGGAACGGATTATGTCCATGACCCCAGCGATGCCGGCTCTCCGCGACTGATCCGGGTGGGTGCGCTGGTTATGTTTTAAAATATGATTATTTTTAGTTCTAAATGTCAAAAATATAGGAATATGGGAATTTTGGGAAATAAATCTTGTCATTTCGAGTGATTGGGAAATCTTGTATAATTTAGATTTCTCCCCGTCTGGCAGCCGGACAGGCATTTCTCTCACTTCGTTCGCTACAGTCGAAATGACAAATCAGTAATAATTCAGTTAGGAAAAATATTTACACTTCAAATTAAATAAATTGCTGCAAATAAGGAAATGTCTATGAAATTCTTTGAAAAACTGGTTTTGTTATCGTTTTGCATATTTTTATTAGCAAACCAGATTTTTGCCCAGAGCCTATTCAACGACCGGGATGAGGGAGAGAAGGTATATCAACAATATAAAAACCGGCCGCAGGGAGTTTTCAATAAGCCGGCTGGTAAAGCAGACCGGGCGGTTGGGCTGATGGATCGAGGTGAGGTAACCAATGTGACCGGCAATTTCGGCGTTCTTTCAAACTTTCACCTTTTTGCACCGGCTATCCATTGGCCAAGCTGGGCAGATGATACCCATCAGTACTGTTTTGGGCTGGAACTCCTGGTTGGCGTGAATGGCGATGTAATTACCTCAATCAGTGATCCCAGCACAGTCGCGGAAAATTTCGACTGGGAAGCCCGGGACAATTCATACGGTGAGCTTTACTCGGGCAATGTCACTGTTTCGGACGGTTCACCCTGGCTGGCCAGTTCGGATAATCCTGACAGCTGGCCGTTGAACCAGAACAACCGGCCGTTTTGGCCCGGCCCATTTCGCTACGATCCGGCAACCGGCGGTCAGAAAACCGGCGAATTTGTTTCCGAAAGAGATATCTATGCCGAATTTACAGATCAAAACAACATCAACGGGCCATACGGAATAAAGGTGTTGCAGAAAAACTATTCTTTCAGCCGAAGTTACGCCCAGAATTTCATTATCTTCGATTTTGAAATCATAAATACTTCCGGCAATCAGTTGGATTCAGTTTTTGTTGGCTATATGGCAGACTTCAAGGTCGATTTCGACGCCCACGATCACATTCGGTTCACTAACATAAAAGCAAACAAACCCAGAGATCTGGTTTATTTATGGGATGCCGATCCGAATGAAGGCATCTGGGATATTACCGGACACATCGGGCTGTTATCGCTTTTCACACCGGAAGATAAGGGAATTACCGACTTTCATTATTTTGATAATATCTACGAACCGAGCACCAATGAACAGTTATGGGAGATCATGAGCAGCGATACCTCAGGTTCGCATATAACTATCAGCAACTATTTCCATGGCGATAATTACCGGATCGATGATGACGCGCTGGCCGATGATCTGGATCCCAGCGGACAGAAACTCGGGACAGATTTTGTATTCATCGTTTCCACCGGATCAATTTCCCTGGCACCCAACGATACGGTGCATTCGGCTTTCGCCATTGTGCTGGGAGCAACCAAGGAGGAAATGCTGGCCAATGCCGAAGTCGTTAAAAGCATGTCCGAAAAGAATTATCTGGGACCGAATGCACCCAAACCACCGGTTGTTCAGGCATTTGCTTCGGATAAAAAAGTAACCTTAACCTGGGATGGGCAGGAATCCGAAATGTCCCGCGATCTTCTTTCCGGAAAACCGGATTTTGAAGGTTACCGGATATATCGTAGTGATGATTTCGGCTTAACCTGGGGAAATCCAATTACCGATGAACGGGGAAACCTCATCGGGTATGTCCCAATCGCCCAATACGATCTGGATAATAATATTTCCGGAAAGGATCCGAATTCTAATTTTTATCTGGGAAACAACACCGGTCTCAAACATTCCTTTGTTGATTCCACCGTGAATAATGGTGTTACTTACTGGTATTCGGTAACCGCCTACGATCGCGGGGATGTCACCACCAGCCTGCCCGCCCTGGAAAGTTCCAGAGGGATAAGTCCTTCCGAACCGAATGTGATTGAGATTATCGCTTCCGCCAGTGCCCAGGGTCTGAATTTTGTGCAAATAGACCACGGAGATTCTTTGGCCCCGATTGGCGGGGACTGCGATTCAAGACTGTCTATAAAAGTGGTCGATCCCACCAAATTAAAGGGACATCGCTACCAGGTCACTTTTAATGATGTTGGACTTCTGATAACAGCAACAGATGAAGGTGAGGCAGATACAACATACACCACCACATTTAATTTAATTGATATTACCACGAATGATACGCTCCTGAAAAATCACCCAATGCTGGATGAAACCGAAGATAACGTTCCGGTAATTGATGGATTCCGGGTAATGGCACGGGATAAGGAACCAGCGGTAAAATTTATGGGCTGGACCCTGGTGCACGGAGACACCTGTACCTTTGACTGGCACAGACAGGCCCGGGGTAACGAAACCGGTATTCCCTGGATGAATGGTTGGGACGATTTCCGGGTAACGGTGGATCTCAACGGTCCGGGTATCGATGTCCCGGTAGATGATCAATTTGGTGCAGTATGGGGTCCGGAGAATATTCCCCTGGAAAAAGTCGAACTTATCACCGACCCCAATAATCCGATTGATGTCACTCAGAATACCTGGTTAATTGACTATGCATTTCATGGCCTGAGTCTTCCCGATCCACCCTCCTGGTACCAATTCTTTGGTCCGATGGGTTGGGATTTAGTGCCTGGTGGTAAAGGTTACAACGGGAATGTGGAAAAATGGCCGGATGCTTTAAGTTTCCAGACCTATTTTATCAATTCGGAAGGGGACACACTCCGGGTAAACGGGGTGGATATAAGAACCCAGAACCGACCAACTCAAATACCACCTTCGGA
>CAZTXJ010000200.1:0-3906 GCA_964617285.1 uncultured Calditrichaceae bacterium
GGCTTCTGAAAGTGAACGGATCATTAATAAACTAAAAAAGGATGTGTTTAATACACTTAAAAAACGTGGCGCCGTTGTCGGAATAAGTGGCGGAATAGACTCTTCGGTGGTGCTGGCATTGTGTGCCAAAACATTCGGACCGGAAAAAGTTCTTGGTGTGATGATGCCGGAAAGTGACTCCAATCCGGATAGCCTGGTCCTGGCGCGAAAATTAGCCAGTAAATATAAGGTACAATATATAGTGGAAGATATGACCGCTTCCCTGGCCGGATTTGGCTGTTACCGGAGACGCGATGAAGCCATAAAAAGAGTTTTCCCGGAATTTGACAGTACTTATAAGGCAAAGATAACCCTGCCTAAAAATCTTCTGGAAAAAGAGACTCTAAATGTTTTTCAACTGACTATTATTTCCCCGGAAGGTGAAGAAAAAACATCACGTTTGCCATTGAAAGAGTATTTACAGATTGTGGCCTCATCGAATTTTAAACAAAGAAGCCGCATGAGCATGCTATATTATCATGCCGAAGCAAGGAACTTCGCAGTCATCGGAACCGGAAATAAAAATGAACATGAACAGGGTTTCTTTGTCAAGTATGGCGATGGTGGCGCTGATGTGAAGCCGATTGCCCATTTATTTAAGACACAAGTCTTCCAGCTGGCGAAATACCTGGAAGTCCCGGAAGAAATTCAAAAAAGAACACCGACAACCGATACCTATAGTGCCGAGCAGACCCAGGAAGAATTTTTCTTCCGACTGCCCTTCGAAATTCTGGATACTATCTGGTATGGATGGGAGAACAAGGTAAGCTCGGATCAGATTGCTGCCAGTTTAAAGCTTAAACCGGAGCAGGTGGACAATGTGATCCATGATATTCAGAGAAAAATTTCTACCACCGAATACTTAAGAATGGAACCTTTGTAATTTTTAATTCAGATGAAAATATTACTGACCGGCAGTACCGGTTTTATAGGGAGTAATGTATTATCCTCCTTGCTGGATAACCAATTCGAGGTCATGGCACCGGTAAGATCGGTATCCCATGGAAAATTAACGATAAAACATAAAAACCTCTTGTCTGTGGAGGGTGATTTTTGGGATGATTCGGTATTTGATGCTTACCAAAAATTTAATCCGGATGTCATCATACACCTTGCGGCTATACGAGGAGAGGGATTTGGTAATTATGATGAATACCATAAAGTCAATATTATCGGTACAGAAAAACTGGTTAATTATGCCCTGGAAAATGGGGTCAAATCATTTATTTATTGCAGCACAGTGGGTGTCTACGGCACAATTCCGATTAGTCTGCCCGCGGGATTGGGAACGAATCCAAGCCCGGATAATAAATATCATTTAACCAAGTTCCAGGCCGAAAGAATTGTAACAGAGACACTCAAGGACAAAATTCCATTTATCATTCTCAGGCCTACAATTACCTATGGCCCGGGTGATAACGGTTTTTTAGTCCGGTTGGTTCATCTTGTTAAAAATAATAAGTTTCCATTAAACCGCCAACCGGTCAATATTCATCTTCTAAACATCGAAACATTTAAAACTCTCGTACTTTTTCTAGTCCAAAATAATATTAAAGTGAATAATCCACTGATCGTAGCAGATCAATCGCCGGTTCTTTTATCAGAAATAGTGAACGGGATCTATCATCACTATTATAATTCACCTTATCCCAAATATTTAAGGGTACCAGGCATTTTTTTCGAATTATTAAAAAAAGTAACGGTATTATTTAGAATGTCCAAACTTGAGACTAGTCTGCGATTGATTTCAGAATCGTGGTACTATGATACTTCTTCGTTATCGAAAATACTTCCGGTTCAACTTTCAGACACCATGGAGGGTATTCAGTTTTATCTGAGAAAAGGGTATGTAGGATGAAAAAAGAAGTATCCCAGGTGAATTCCTTTTTACCGATTATGGACAATTGGGAGGATTATTTCCAAAATCCATACGAAGGCCTGGGAACCAGTTATGAACGATTTATTTTACATAAGCTGTTTGAAGAAATTGACAAAGAATTTTCCATATCTTCCGTTCTGGAAGCGCCAAGTTTTGGCATGACCGGAATTTCCGGTATCAACAGTTTGTGGTGGTCCGGAAATGGTAAAAAGGTCATTATTTCTGATGATAATAAGAAAAGAGTTTATAGTATAAAAAAAACCTGGAATGATCTGGATTATGCATTTTCTCCAATATTGACCGACATCCAGACTCTCCCTTATAAAACCGCTTGTGTTGATCTGGTCTGGAATTTTGCCGCTCTTTGGTTTTTAAAGGATGTCTCTCAATTTGCCGAAAGTGCCAAAAAAATTGCCAGAAAAGCAATCTTTATATGTGTACCTAATGATATGGGAATTGGATATCAGATTCGGAAAAATTTTATGGACATTCCGAAAGAGTTAAATTTAGATTTCATCAAACCAAAATTAATTAAAGAAGCATTTGAGGGAAAGGGGTGGGTTCTCTGGAAACATGGACTTTTTGATATTCCGCCCTGGCCTGATATCCCGATGAAAAAAGAAGATCTTCTCGATAAACTTCATTTGGGATTTTTATTAAAAATTAAAAGGAAAAAAAGCAATATAGATCAAAATAATTCTCAGGAGAGCGTATTAGATTTTTTTAGTAATAAAAAGCCTGAAATGGAGGACGAGGTATTGCGCTTTAATTTTCTGGAAAAATTTCCTAAGCCTTTTAAAATACTCTGGGGTCATCATCGCTATTTTGTCTTTAAAAGGAATCCATAATGATTTCGGTAATTATACCATCATATAATTCCGAAGGGACTATATATAACTGTTTAGCTGCTTTATATGAGCAAACCTATAAGTCCAATTATGAAGTTATCCTGGTGGATAGCTCCATTGATGCAACACCGTCCATAGTAAGGAGACAATTTCCGCAAATTCAATACTTCCATTTTGATAAAAAAACGGATCCTGGTACAGCTCGTAATTTTGGGGTAAAACATGCCAAAGGTGAACTCATTCTTTTTATAGACTCAGACTGTAAGGCTGAAAAAGACTGGATAGCAAAACATGTCCAGCTTCATCAGAACCAATCCGATACCGCCGGAATTGGCGGATCCGTAATAAATGGAAATTTACCAGGCGATGTTGTGGGTTGGTCCAGTTACTTCGGTGAGTTTCGTGAATTCCTGCCACAAAATCCCAGTAATTTTACCTTTCATATACCAACTCTGAATATTTCTTATAAAAAATGGGTGTTTGAGAAGTATGGCTATTTTGACCCCCATTATTATCCACAGGAAGATCTGGTTTTCAATTATAATTTGACCCAAAAAGGTGAGAAAATATTTTTTGATCCTTCGCTAAAAGTACGGCATACTCATCGTAGTAGCTTAAAACCATTTCTGAAGCATCAATTTAATATTGGTTCAAAAACTTCCCAGGTATTAAAGGTTATTCCATTACCCGGACATCGTATTGTAAAAAATAAACTTCTGTTCGTTTTCGTGGGGCCAGGAATACCAATGGTAAAGTTTCTAAGAACACTGCGGGTAATCTTAAGATACCGTTCAATTCAATCCATGCAAAAATATTTTTCTATTATCATTTTAAAATTAGGATTAATCTTCTGGTTTTTTGGATTTTTTCAGGGGGTATTCGCCAGGGAAATGGAGGGTACAAAATGAAGCCCTGCATCATAATTCCCACCCTGAATGAGAGAGAAAACATTTCCATTGTTGTTCGGAAAATAAAAGAAAGTTATCCCTCTGTAACAATAATTATCGTTGATGATGAATCTGAGGATGGGACAGGTCAGGTTGCGGAAAAATTGGGTAAGAAGTACAAGGGAATAACCGTTATCCATCGGGAGGAACGCCAGGGAATCGGTGCGGCAATTGTGGATGGATTCAGAATGGC
>CAZTXJ010000200.1:4006-5118 GCA_964617285.1 uncultured Calditrichaceae bacterium
CGCTGTATTAAGGCCTTGATTAATCAAGAGCTTCAATCCGGTAGGATTAATAAGATTTACGTTGTTTCATCAGGTTGCACGGATCGGACAAATGAAATTGTCCTCGAGTTTCAAAAACAAAATCCTTGTATTGCTCTGATTGAACAAAAAAACCGGGAAGGTAAAGCTTCTGCAATAAATGAATTTTTAAAGGTTTCGAATGCTAATGTTTGTATTCTTGAAAGTGCGGATACCATTACTCAACCGGACACAATTGAAAAACTAATATTACCTTTCCGGGATGAAAAAGTAGGTATGACCGGGGCACATCCCATTCCGGTTAACTCAAAAAAGCACTTTATTGGTTTTGCAGTAAATAAACTTTGGTCACTTCATCATTTAATGGCTTTGGATAGTCCTAAATGTGGCGAGCTGGTTGCTTTTAGAAATATATTAACCCAGATTCCCGAATACACCGCAGTGGATGAGGCTGTCATTGAGTCGCTCATCAGAGAAACCGGTTTCAAAATTGTTTATGTCCCTGAAGCCATTGTAAAAAATAAAGGTCCTGAAACTGTTAAAGATTTTATTAAACAAAGAGTCAGGATTGCTGCCGGCCATAAACATCTATGTTCAACAAAGGGTTATAAAGTTTCGACACTCAAACCCAAAAAAATTCTGCCGTATATCTTCAAAGATTTTAGGTGGAATCCGAAAGAGATCGTATTTACTTCATATCTTATCGCCCTTGAGGCTATTTCCAGAATAATTGGTGCACTTAATTTCTATCTTCGCGATAAAAACCCATATATCTGGGATGTTTCGTTCACAACTAAGAATATAGATACGCAATAAATATTTTTGATATAACCCTCTAAAAATATCATGAATCCAATTGCCTGTGTTGTGCTTCCGACATATAATGAAGCACAAAATATTTCGATATTATTACCTGAAATATTTGCACAATCCGATAAAATTTCCTCTCATGAATTACAGGTTTTGGTCGTAGACGACAGCTCTCCCGATGGAACAGCAGAAATCGTCAAAAACATGCAACAACAATATCATGCCTTGCACCTACTGACTGGACAAAAAAGAGGATTGGGTGATGCGTACAAGAGAGGAATGGC
>CAZTXJ010000201.1:0-5088 GCA_964617285.1 uncultured Calditrichaceae bacterium
TTGGAGCCGGTTTTTCCCCGGTCGCGCCGGGCACCGCCGGAAGTCTGATTGCCGCGCTTTTGGTCTATTTTTTGTCACCTTTTCCGGTCTGGATATTTATTCTTGTTCTTATCATATTATTTTTTGCCGGGGTCTATACCGGCACACAGCTGGAAAAAGAAAAAGGTCATGATCCTTCCCTGGTGGTTATTGACGAATTTGTCGGGATGGGTATCAGTTTACTCTTTCTGGATAAAGATTGGCGTTTTTATCTGATCGCATTCATATTATTCCGTTTTTTTGATATCGTCAAGCCACCGCCCATCAATCTGTCTCAGAAATTGGCAGGTGGATATGGCATTATGATCGATGACGTGCTGGCCGGATTATATGCTCTAATATTAACCCACCTGGTAGTCTATATAATTTTTTGAAATTATTTACTATAATCCTAAAAATGGTTTAAAAATCATTCCCTGCCTGTAGCAGGCAATCGACCGAATCGCGGTGATCCCCATAGGGCTCTTGTCGATTTATCTCTTTCTGAGTCTCCAAGACCGATTTTACAGTCATCGCGAGAAGTCCCGCAGTTGCGGGACGACGTGGCGATCTTACTCCAGTACCTCCTGACCATCCATCCCTGGGTATTTCTTTATACGCTGGGATTACTTCTCCCGCAGCTGCGGGATCGTAATGACACTCGAATTTCGTCATCGTATCGCTATCCCGCAAAAGCAGGAACCATTTTTGTTGGCCGATCCGTGAAAATTAAATTTTTGATATAAATTAAATAGATAATATTTTGGAGTTAAAGTAATAATCATACACATTTCTAATATTCCGACCTTCTTTTTGTGTTTTCCGCTAAAACATTTTGAAAATAACGGGTTCTTCATTTAAATTTAATTTCGATAAAAGACAAATTACCGAGGTAATATGATTCCGCTTCAGTTTTTAAGCAAATTTATCAAGATTTTACGATCTGCTGCTTCCCCCTCGCAGATTGCCGGGGGTTTTATTCTGGGAATGTTCCTAGGAATGCTGCCCAATATTTTTAATCCGATAGCGGTTTTGCTGATCCTGCTGATTATCATTCTAAATGTAAATATTTCCACCGCGATTTTTTCCTTTGCTATCTTTTCCGGAATCGCTTACCTGTTTGACCCGCTTCTCCATTCGCTTGGTTTTTTTGTTTTGGTGGATATTACCGCTCTAAAACCGCTCTGGGTTTCATTATATAACGCCCCGGTTATTCCATATACCCGCTTTAATAATACGGTGGCGATGGGCAGTATTCTGATATCCATCATTTTGTTAGTACCGGCTTTCTTTACCGTAAAAACCGGGATTGTAAAATATCGGGAAAAATATGAGCCAAAGGTTCAGAAAATGAAGTGGATTAAATTAATGAAATCATCCCAGATTTATCAACTCTACGAAAAGATCAAATTATTTGGAGATTAAAATTGCGCAAACAAGGTCTGCTTTTCTTACTTATTCTTTTTGTCATTATTTTTGTCGTCTTCTATTTGCTGACCGACCGATGGCTGGAGCATCAAATGGAATCGGTTGGCAGTGCCATTGTTGGCGCAAAGGTGGAATTTGATGGCGTGGATTTCTCCCTTTTCAATCTGAGCATGCATTGGGATAGTCTTAAGGTTACCGATCCAAAGAATACCTGGCATAATCTTTTTGAAACCGGCACAGCCAACTTTGACATGGAATTTGAACCGCTTCTCTCAAAAAAGTTCGTCATTGATAACCTCCAACTGGAAGGACTGAGATTTAATACCCGGCGAAAAACAGATGGCAAACTTCCCCATCCGGTAGAAAAAGAATCAAAGGTGGTGGCCCTGGTAAAAAAGGAACTGGAAAAAGAAAGCGATCAGATGCCGGTATTCAATCTGCAGAAGTATACCAAAAAGATTAATCTGGATAGTTTATGGAAAATGGTTAATCTGCAGACACCGAAGAAAATTGATTCCCTCAAACAGGCTTATCTGACCACCTATCAGAATTGGGATGACCGGTTGAATAATCTTTCCTATCAGAATGAGCTTTCCAAATTGCAAACTCAGATCTCCGCCATTCAGGTAGATCAGGTAAAAAGTGTGGAGGAATTGCAAAGTACTCTTCAGAAGGCAAATAATATTTATAGACAGGCGGACACCCTCACCAAAGAGTTTAAAGGCCTGAAAACCGAATTCCAGACGGATTTAAGTAATATTCAGGAAACCAAAAAAATTGTGCCCAACTGGATCAGTCAGGATTATCGGCGGGCATTGAATATGGCCCAGATACCAAACATTACCGTGGGCAATATCGCCAAATTGTTGTTTGGCCAGGCCATTATCAGCCGGATTGACCAGGTTACCGGATATGTTGGAACTGCCCGTTATTATGCGGAAAAATTGAAATCGGACAAACCGGAAAAAGAGAATCCCCCGCGGCTCAAGGGTCAGGATATCCGTTTCGGGGCGGTACAGGATATTCCAAAATTCTGGATTAAGAAAGTCTCTCTGTCCGGACAGGTCATGAATGAGGTTAAAATATCCGGTGCCATTAACAATATTGTTTCCCGGCAAAAAATAATTAATCAGCCGACCACGGTTTCCATTTCCGGTGAACGCCGGGATAAAGCCGCCCTTAATTTATCAGCAAGTTTCGATTACCGCGGTGAGAAACCGGAGGAAAATATTGAATTGCAAATGCAGCAGATTCCCTTGTCGAATGTAAAATTGACCAACTTTGCCCTGCTGCCGAACCGGCTCAATAAAGGAAGCGGAAACCTTAAAGCACTGATGAATTTCCAGGGTGGTAATTTTAAAACTGATATTCAGTTTATTGCTAATCAGCTTTCATTCGATCTCTCGGAGGATACCGGAAAACTTGACAAAAGACTGGTTGAGTTCTCCCGGTCCCTGGCCTCTTCCATTACGGATTTGAATATATCCGCCGCGGCAAAAGAAGTAGAAGGTAAATTCAGTTTTAGCCTGAACAGTAATCTGGATAATCTGATTGCCAATAAGGTGAAAGGAATTGTATCTGATGAAGTTGACAAAGCGCGAAACCAGATCGAACAGCGGGTGCGACAGGAAGTCGAAAAATATCAGTCAGAACTGAACAATTTTGTTGATCAAAAAAACGGTGCATTAACTGAAAAAATTCAAAATATTGAAGCAAAGATTGAGGAGCAGAAAAAAGCGATAGAGGCAAAAAGAAAAGAAATTCAGGATCAGGTTGAAGCGGAAAAAAAGAAACTGCAAAAAAAATTAGAGGATGAAGCAAAAAATAAACTTAAAAATTTATTCAAATAAAATATTGGAGGATTATCATGCGGAATTATTTAAAATTACTGTCAGTGTCATTTTTCGTGCTGGTAATTATTATGGGCTCGAATTCGGTGTTTGCCCATTGCCAGATTCCCTGCGGGATTTATGGCGATGAAATGCGTTTTCAAATGATTGAAGAGGATATTACCACCGTTGAAAAATCCATGCAGCAAATTGTCGAGTTATCCGGGCAATCGCCCATAAATTATAATCAGCTGGTTCGCTGGATAAATAATAAAGATGAACACGCCCAAAAAATTCAGGATGTGGTAGATGCTTATTTTTTAACCCAGCGGATAAAGCCGGTTGATCCCACCGACAAACAGGCCTACGGCGAGTATTCCCATAAGGTGGTGCTTCTACATCAGATGTTATATTATGCCATGAAGGCGAAACAGACCACGGATTTGGATAATATTGCTAAACTTCGTTCACTTCTTACTGAATTTCATGAGGCATACTTCGGGCCCGAAGAAAAAGAACATCTGAAAGAGCATCAATAAGTCGAAATTGCAAGAAATCCTTTGCTCCGGATGTTTTAAAGAATTTGTCTAAAGTTTTGCTTGACGGATAAATACATTCTGGTTATTATTTTTAGAATAATGCAGGATTGTTGAATGATTTTAGGTGAATATTATTTTGACTCGATTATAAAATATTTATATAGATTTTAGTCAATTCATTCTATTATTAGTCGAGGGATCAACCATAATGCCGCAAAGCTTTTTCAGATCTGTTTTCTGGACAACCGTTGGTAAAAAGATTGTTATTGCCATATCCGGTCTGGCTCTTTTCCTGTTTGTGATTGTGCATCTACTGGGAAATCTTACCCTGATTTCCGGAAACCCGGATACTTTTAACGCTTATTCGCACAAATTAACCAGTCTCGGGCCAATATTATATTTTGCCGAATTCCTTTTGGCAGCTTCCTTTCTTTTTCATATGAGCCTGGCGGTCTGGACCACGCTTAAAAACTGGGGGACACGCTCGAAAAATTATGTTATTGTAAAAAGTGCCGGAGGGGAAAGTAAAAAAACCCTTTCTTCTACCACCATGATTTATACCGGAGCAGTTATTATTATTTTTACCATACTTCACCTCATTACTTTTAAATATGGCCCCGGTATCGCAGATGGTTATTTCACGTATCTGAATGGAGAGAAAGTAAGAGATCTCCACCGTCTGGTAATCGAGGTCTTCCAGAAAGAATGGTTTGTTATCTGGTACGTCGCGGCCATGGTTTTCCTGGGATTTCATTTACGGCATGCATTCTGGAGTGGGTTGCAATCGCTGGGAGCAAATAACCAGAAATTATCTTCATATTTATATGGGTTGGGTTTGGCTTTTGCCCTGATTCTTGCATTTGGTTTTATCTTTATTCCGCTCTGGGTTTATTTTGTTTACTAGGTTTGAATTTTGATCGGGAGTTACTATTTATGTCATTCAAAGAAAAAATTAAGATTGGTAGTCCCTTACAGGGGGATATTCAGGATGGACCAATAGAAAGTCGCTGGGTAACCTATAAACACAATTTAACCCTGGTCAGTCCCGCCAATAAGAAAAAGCATGAGATTCTGGTGGTTGGTACCGGTCTGGCAGGAGCCTCTGCGGCAGCTTCACTGGCCGAGCTGGGCTATAACGTCAAAAGTTTCTGCATCCAGGATTCTCCCAGACGAGCGCACAGTATCGCCGCCCAGGGTGGGATTAATGCGGCCAAAAATTATCAGAATGACGGAGACAGTGTCTGGCGGCTGTTTTATGATACGGTAAAGGGTGG
>CAZTXJ010000202.1:0-2202 GCA_964617285.1 uncultured Calditrichaceae bacterium
TGTCGCTTTTCGGACTGTACCCATACCCGGGAAGAGGGCTGCGCCGTGCTTGAAGCGATTCGGAACGGAGACCTGGACGAAAGTCGTTATCAGAATTATTTAAAGATTCGGCGGGAATCAGTCTTCCATCAAATGTCCTATATCGAAAAACGAAAACGGGATAAGGAATTTGGTAAAATGATTAAACGAGTCATGAAAAATAAGAAAAAGAAATAATCCGGCATGATCCGAAGTGATTACATCATGCGCATGATCGAACAGCTCTCCCGGGTTCTTGTGCAGATTGTTTTTCATAAGAAAAACGGTGAGTATGAGCAGGCGATCATCCAGATTAATACCGCCCTGAAAAGTCTGGTGGGACTCGATCCGGAAATAATCCGGACCCTCCCGGCAGAAGAGATCATCCGGCTGCTTCATATCGGCGACCAGCTGGAAGCGGGTAAATGTCTGGTCATAGCCAAATTACTCAAGGAGCGGACTGAAATTTTACAATTAAGCGACCCTACCAACCAATCCTTAAGCGAGTCATACCAAAAATCGCTCAGCCTCTATCTGGAGGCTATCCTGTCAATTCCGGATTTTAAAGAAACAGAATATTTACAGGATGTGAACGAATTGATTAGTTTGCTGGAGGGATCTATCTTGAGTCAACCCGTCAAATTCAAATTGTTTCGCTACTATGATTGGTCCGGCGAGTATGCCACAGCGGAGAATCTGCTTTTCCAGTTAGTGGAAGTGGATTATCCCGAGATCAAAACTATCGGGATCCTGTTTTACCGGAGGCTGCAGAAAAAGAGCGATGCCGATCTGGTTCTGGGCGGTTTACCTCGACCGGAAGTCGAGGAAGGGCTGCGGGAAATTTCTGATCATAAAAAATAGGGTGCGCCGGAAATTATAGAATGAACACACCGGAATATGTTCAAAAAATCGTAAAAGATTTTGTCAATGCAATCAACCGGGGGGATGTGGAGCTTATCACCCGGATGATGAGCGTAAACCATCGCTTTATTGACGGCATGGGTGAAGTGATGCAGGGCAGCGAACGTTTGAAACAAGCCTGGATTGCCTATTTAAAGATGATGCCGGATTACCACATTGAGATCCGGGAAATTTATGGGTCTGGCCGTACTTTGGTTCTCCTGGGTGAGGCCTCCGGTACTTATACCGCGGATGGCAACCTGAAGCCGGAAAATTTCTGGAAGGTCCCGGCGGCCTGGCGGGCAGTAGTGGTGGGAGATAAAATTCTGGAATGGCAGATATTTGCCGATAACGAACCAGTCCGGCAAATTATGAAAAGATAAGGCTCATTAAAGAAATAGTTGAAATAAAGCCGGAGTTCAATACTCTAACTAAAATTCCTTAAATGGGGAATAACTGCTTGCTCCCAAGGAATTTATTCCCGATAATAGCAGGCCGGAAATCCTGAATAAATTTCCGGTAATTGAAAACTGAAGGTGATGGAGTCCACCGGGGATTGCCACAAAGGCTGATGACTCCTGTTGCTAAATCAGGAGATGGTAATGTTCAAACTCATACTTATCGGTGCCGGTGGTTTCTTCGGATCGATATCCCGCTACGTGGTCAGCGGCGCGGTTCATCGGATTTTCGGAAAACCCTGGTTCCCTTACGGTACACTGGCAGTCAACATTCTGGGTTGTTTTCTAATTGGCTTCCTCAGTGGCATTGGGGAAAACCGGCAATTGTTCACCCCGGAAACCCGGCTGTTTCTTTTTATCGGATTTCTGGGTGGTTTTACCACTTTTTCCACTTTTGGCTACGAGATCTTTACCTTTGCCAGAGATGGTCAGTTCCTGGGTTCATTTTTAAATCTGGCTCTCCACCTGGTACTTGGTCTGGGTGCAGTCTGGGTGGGTTATGCATTTTCAAAAATGTTTTAGGAGGAGACGAAATGGTACTACCTGAAAAGGGTCACCTTTTACGCATATTCATTGGTGAAAGCGATAAGTACGAGGGGATGCCGCTTTACGAATGGATTGTCCGCAAAGCCAGAGAAAACAACATCGCCGGCAGCACAGTGCTCCGGGGATTAGAAGGATTCGGCGCCCACAGCATTATTCATACTGCCAAAATATTGAGACTCTCGGAAGATTTGCCCATAATTATTGAAATTGTAGATACCCTGGAAAAAATTGAAAAATTTATGCCGGTTATTGACGATGCCATTACCGAAGGTCTGGCTAC
>CAZTXJ010000202.1:2302-5081 GCA_964617285.1 uncultured Calditrichaceae bacterium
ATAAAAGCTTCTCCGGAAAAAGTGTATCGGGCAATCACCGAACAGGAAGGTCTGGCAAGCTGGTGGACCCGGGAAACTATCGCTAAACCGCAAATAGGCTCCATCGCTGAATTTAACTTTGGAAACCAATATCATAACAAAATGCGGATCACCCGGCTGGTGCCCCATAAAATAGTGGAATGGGAATGTTTGATGGGTGATAAGGAATGGATCGGCACCACTTTTCGTTTCGAACTCATTCCGGATAAGGAAAATACAAACGTGCGTTTCACCCACGGCAACTGGAAAGAGATGACCGATTTTTTTGCTTCCTGCAATTTTCAGTGGGGCCATTATATGCGCAGCTTAAAAGATTATTGTGAAACCGGGAAAGGCGAACCGTTTAAATAGTCCATTAATTCAATGGTCAGTTGATTCTGGAAACTTTTGAAGAAGATAAACTAAATAACTTTGATCTACTTTACTTCAAACATAAACAACCTAGGACCACTCAATCAGGAAGGAAACTAAAATGACACGTCAGAAACTTTTACCCCCAACCTATTTTTTTCTGACCAGTCTGCTGATGATTGTCATTCACTTTCTGGTACCAATTTTCAGAATTATCCATTTCCCCTGGACGCTTTTAGGTTTTATCCCGGCGATAATCGGGATTGCCATGAATATCATTGCCGATAATGCATTTAAACAGCGAAACACTACGGTCAAGCCATTTCGGGAATCTTCAGCACTTTTGACCGATGGTCTGTTCCGGTTCACCCGCAATCCGATGTATCTGGGTTTTGTGCTAATTCTGCTGGGCATCGCCATTTTCCTGGGATCCATCTTGCCATTTCTGATTGCTATCACGTTCATGGTTGTTATTTATCGAACCTTCATCCAGGTAGAAGAAAAAATGCTGGAAGAGACTTTCGGGGAGGAATGGCAAGCCTATAAAAAAAGAGTGAGGCGCTGGATTTAAATTTTTTTTATCAATTTTACCACTGCCCAAAACACTAAGATGTGTAACGACTGAAGATAAGTAAATAAAGTCAGAAGGAATTTATTTTCGAAAAATTAAACTCTGTATTCTCCGTGGCCCCGATAAGTTTTTTTATAATTCGATAAGCCAGTCTGAAATTAAGATAATATTAAAATAAAAAATTAGGGAAATATCATGAGCGAATGGTTTGAAAATCCTCAATTCTGGGAAGACTTTGCCCCTTTATTTTTTGATAAAGAAAGAATGGAAGCAACCTTTGAGGAAGTGAATCAGATAATTGCCAGACTGGCCTTACCAGCCAATAGTTGCATACTGGACATGGCCTGTGGGATCGGCCGTCATTCGCTGGAATTTGCCCGCCGGGGATTTGATGTCACTGCGGTAGACATAGCTGAATATTATCTGAAAATCTTAAGAGAACAGGCGGAAAAGGAGTCTCTGGAATTAGAAATTATTTTGAATGATATCCGGGAATATACTTCCGAACCATCATTCGATGCCGCGTTGCTCATGTTTACCTCACTCGGTTATTTTGCCGATCCGCACGCTGACCTGAAGGTGGTCAGAAATATTTATCAGGCCCTGAATCCCGCTGGCTACCTGCTTATCGACCAAATGGGCCGGGAAATTGTTCAGAGAAATTTCCAGAGCCGCGATTGGCACGAGGTCGATGGGATATTCTGGCTGGAGGAACGGACACCGGACGACGATTGGCACTACCTGGCAAACCGCTGGATTATTTGCAAAGAGGCAAAAGTAAACGAGTACATCTTTAAAATTAAAATGTATTCCGCCACCGAGCTATCTGACCTTCTCAAATCCGCCGGATTTAAAAAAATTCAGATCTATGGGGATTTAACCGGTTCTCCCTATGACGAGAAAGCAAAACGATTGGTGGTAATCGGGCAAAAATAATCAAGAGTGGATTTTACCTCTGGTACATTTATCTGAAATGATTTATTAAGAAGATAATCAAATGAACCGAAAATATATCCAGAATTTTAGGGAGAGATTTTTCGATTAAAGAGTTATGAAACAATTATTTTCAATTTTCCAATCCATACTTCTATTACTTATCATCCTCATTTTTTCTGCTCGCCCTTTATCGGCCGGAAAATATGATCAGGTGGACCGGCACGTGGAAAATATTCCCGCTTTTACCGATAACGATCTGCTTAAGCTTACCCATTATCTGGTAAGCCCGTTTGATCAGCAGGAGGAAAAAGTGAGGGCCATCTATCACTGGATCACCACCAATATCGATTATGATATCGTCGCCTATCGCAACCGGAGCGAGAGCGTTAACGAACCCGCAAAAATTCTGGAGACAAGGAAGTGTGTCTGCGGTGGGTATGCTAACCTGTTTAAAAAAATGTCTGAGCTGGCCGGTATGGAAGCAGAGTTTATTCCCGGGTATTCCAAAGGATATAATTATCAGATGGGTAAACTATTTGATGAAGACAACATGCACGCCTGGAATGCCGTCCGGATTGATGGTCAATGGCGATTGCTGGATGCAACCTGGGGAGCCGGATATATCGATGACAATCAGCAATTTGTTCGTTCGGTAAACGATTATTATTTTCTTACCCCACCGGAACAGTTCATTCAATCTCATTACCCCAAGGACATTCCCTGGCAATTGCTCGACCGGAAAGTCAGTCGCCGGGAATTCGAGGAATCAGCCTTTGTTAAACCGACCTTTTTTGCCTATGCCCTGGAAACGGTCAGTCATGAAAAATATCGGATTGAATCGGGTCACTCTCTGCAAATCAAGCTGGAAGGCCCACCGGATGT
>CAZTXJ010000203.1:0-4962 GCA_964617285.1 uncultured Calditrichaceae bacterium
GAAAATTTGTTCGTGCCGTATCGCTTCCTTTCCATCTTACCCGGGTAGCCCAGATAGCATGGGCCAGCATCAACCAGAGGGCAATCTGGCCGGTTAAGGTGTGCAATTGTGTAGGATCAAATGGTCCCCTGGCCATAAGGTGCATGACCCAGGTGCCGGAGACATCAAAGGCAAATCCGGTCCAGAATGCTGCTACATGCCACGGTTTAAGATAACGGGCGATTCTTTCCGACCACACGCCCAGGGTATAGAAGAGCAGAGCCAGGGTGATCAGAATTGAAGAGAGGATGAGTAAGCTTGGCATGTTTTTTCATGTTTCCATTTGACAAGCGTTATTTTCGATTATTCATTATTATTGAACTAATCCCAGGGTAAGCCCTAATTTAATGGTATTCCATTGTATTTTAATTTCTTTTTCGTTTTCAATTACTAATTTTGCATCTGAATTGCCCTTTAGATGGAAAGTTCTGGGAATGTTTGTGAGAAATCCCAGATATAACCTGAGAAAGATTTTGTTAAAAGAAAATTGATAAGCAATTTCGGATCCGATTCCCAATGAATTTGCCTCAAAAACTGTTTCTTGTTTTTGTAACGATGTATTTATTATTAGAGCACCATTAATGATTAATCGATTAATCAAAAAAGAGGGTAAAATTCTCCAAACAAATTCTTGATTGGATTTGATTTTATAAATTGATTTTTCCCACACTAAACCCAGATTATATCTTTTCGCAAAAATATCAACATTTAATTCTCCCGAGTATTCGGTGTAATTAATCTGACCGTTAGTTGAAGCGTTTTCAAAAAAAATACCGATTTTTGCTAAATTTTTAGGTTGAAAAACTATTTCGATTTGAATGTCAGGATTGATTCCATAATCTTTTGTAACTTTCGCCGGAATATATGGAGGATTAAGATTTAATTCCCCGGCATAATACTGGAGAAACCATCTGACATCGTGAATTTGATTAATATTCAATCCCGTAGATACTCTTATTGATGGGTTTACGCCAGAGAATGATAAGGCATAAATAGAAATAAGCAGTACAACACTTTCTTTTATTTTCATCACAAATCTCAAATCGTCAGTTTTGAGGTTTTATTCCAGAATTGAAACGATTCAAACAGATCAGAAACTTGGGAAACTGAAAACCCGGGTGTACAGGAGGATGTTCAATTAATTTGCCTGGCTAGAATGTCTTAAATCATGGTTTAGCATAGGCCAGGGACTATTAGCCAGTGTGCTAGAACAACGGATAGCGAAGAGATTTTTCCCACCCACAATAATAAATCCGTCTGAACTTATTGCTGGGCTAGACACACCTTCAATATAAACTTCCCATTTTTTTTGTCCATCTGCTGAAATAGCATAAAGAGTTTTGTCATCTGAACAAAAGTAAACCATTCCGTCATTACCTATTGCGGGTACCGAATTAACAATGCCACTGGTGCTAACTACCCATTTAAGATATCCCGTCTGGGTAATAGCATATAATGTACGGTCCCGACATCCAATATATAACGTTCCATCTTGATCCATTGAAGGGGAGTATAGAGCGCCTCCTGCTTGATATTCCCATCTTTTTGTACCATCTGGATTCAGGGAATACAATTTATAATCCTCGGATCCAAAATAGATGGTTTCATCGTTACCAATAATTGGTGAAGAAACACGACCCTCGGTTATGAAATCCCATTTCAGAGTTCCATCAGGATTTATAGCATATAATTTATTATCCTCTGAACCTATATAAATTACACCATCGTGTCCAATCGCGGGAGAATTTATTACAGTTCCCAGTGTTTGAAACACCCACAACTTTTCTCCCTGAGGAGACACGGCATATACCTTTTTATCGTTAGAACCAAAGTATATTGTCCCATTATTTGATATAGCAGGGGTCGATCTAATCCACCACATTGTCGAAACTTCCCATTTAATTGTTCCATTCGGATAAAAAGCATACAATTTTTGATTATCAGTCCCGACGTAAATTGTCCCATCAATACCGACTGAGGGTGCCCATACAGTGCTTCCGATAAAGACGGTCCATAGAATTCTACCACTGCTGTTAATGGCATATAAATTTCCGTCTGAAGATCCGACATATATTGTACCATCCATACCAATTGCCGGAGAATGAAACCCCGATTCATTTTCAATTTCCCAATTAATAGAAATCAATTTTATTCGGCATTCATCTTGAGCACTATTATCATTGTCATCATAGGCAATAACTTTTATTCTGTAATTACCGCTATTGTATTCATTGGAATTCCAGAGATATGAAACTGGTAATGTGCCAATATCCAGCACCGTATAAACTTTAGTTTCATGAATAAATAATTCTATTTTCTTAAGCCTTTGTGATGAATAGGCTCCAATTTTTATTTCGATATTATCTGAAACAGTAGCATTATTATATGGAGTAAGGATTTTGACTTGAATATAATTTGCCTCCCAAAAACTGTCACAGGAAAAGAATAATGGTAAAATCAATTGAAGAAGTAGGAGGAAATAATATTTGTTGACCTTGAAAAATTTTTCCATTTGTAATTTTTTTACTCAGAATGCTGCTACATGCCACGGTTTAAGATAACGGGCGATTCTTTCCGACCACACGCCCAGGGTATAGAAGAGCAGAGCCAGGGTGATCAGAATTGAAGAAATGATCAATTGGATTGACATAGTTGTGAGTTATTAAAACACTCTTCCTTATTTTAATTTATGCGGTTTTAAAGAAGATAAAATCATTTTGTCAGCTAGAGGTTTTGTGTCGTCTCTGTCTCCGATCGTTGCAGAAATAGTGTAAATAAAAAAGCTATAATGGCGCCAATAAAATAGTAGAAAAAATCGGACCAGGAAAATGATGATCCGATAATAACCCTACCCAGGAAGTAACTCCGGATGAATTCTAAAATCACCGGATGCCATAACTGTATAAATTCCAAAATACCGGTTACTATAAAGACTATGGTTACAATTTTTAGTGGGTTTGACTTCGGAACAATTAAGTAAATTAGCAGTGACCAGAAAATAACGTATAGAATTCCGCCCATGGAATTATTTACCCATCCTGATAACGGTCCGGTATAAAATTTTGTATAAAAGCCGATTGGAATAATAATTAATAAAGAAATGATAGTCCATTTTCTATTATGCAAAAACATTCTCTGAATATTTCGATCCTCTTTTTTGCGGACAGGAGTTAATTCAAAAATATCAACAAATTTATCAAAGGAAGTAATTGCTCTTGGTTTTGAATCAATAAATGGTAAAACCATTACAAATTACAAAATTTCCATAATTATCCAGGTGATATCATCCTGGTGTGATGCAGATGTGTTTCGCCATAACTGCAATTCGGTTAGAAGGCGGATACTAAGTTCTTCGGCAGTAGTTTTCATGCTAGAACTTATTACCTTGCTGAGTTGTTGCTCACCAAATAGCTCACCAGAAGGATTCATTGCTTCAGTAAGACCATCGGTATAAAGGAGAAAACGATCCCCACTATTATATTTGATATCCCGCACTGGATAATCTGATTTCTTTGGTGCGCCAAAAAACAGACCATTGCTTTCGATGAACTGCACTTGCCGGGTCGTCGAATCCCAAAATAGCAATGGTGGATGACCTGCTGCGGAGTATCGAGCCTGACGGTGTTCCGAATCGATGTAAAGGTAGGCAGCGGTCAAAAATTGTCCCCGTAGCTGGTTTCCCAGGATTTCACCCAGACGCTTCAGCACCTTACCCGGATCCCTCGCCAATGCCAGTACCGATTGCATTGCGACTTTGATCATGGAGGCAATCAGTGCAGCAGGCACACCATGACCCGAAACATCAGCCACTAAAAAACCGGCATGTTTTGAGTCTATAAAGATAAAGTCATAGAAATCTCCGGCAACTGCGGTCATTGGGTAGTAGGCCGCCGCAACGCGCATGCCATCTAATTCTGGCACATTGGCCGGAAGAATTGAGGATTGAATCTGACGGGCTGTTTCCAATTCAGCTTCGATCGAAAGAAGGCGTCGCTCATTAGCGAAGATCATCTTGGCTGCAACGTAAGCCAGTGACAACAACAATATGGTAAATCCCAGCCAGCCCAGGATGGGCCAGGTTCGATAGCCAAAGAGATTTGAGAGATTGCTGTATAATGCTTCAGCGGCGAAAATTAGTGTACCTACAGCCAGCACACCACGATTAGGCAGAACGAGATATTTATCAGATAATTTCCTGATGCTGACAATGATTACCAGAATAAGCAGAGTGCCGGCGGCTATCAGACTATTATACAACATAAAAGCATTTGCGTCACCACCCATGATAAACCAACCAATACCAGCCAGGGCGATCACCATTCCGGCAAGGATCATAATCTGCATATACAGGTGAAGTTTACCGCGGGTCAGGTCTAACCAGGTAAGCAGGGCAAAGACCAAAATCAAATAGTTGATTGCGACGTTGATATAAGGAATAATGCGCTGGAAGAACTCGGGAAAATAAACCCTGATGGCTGGAGATACAATTAGCAATCCAATACCATACATACCACTCCACATTGCCAGCCAAAAAATTACTTTAATCCCTTTCCCGCGTCTTATGGCGGCAATCGCTGCCGCCATCACTCCGATTAGGACAAAAAACGTACCGAATATGATTTCACCAACCTGATTCCGGAGCAGTTCAATGGTCTGTGCATCGGTTGGCATCTTTTCCCTATACCCTTATCTTAAAGTATTTTAAACACATTAAAAATGAATTTTATCCTTTTAAAATAATCAATATTCAGCCTTTATTTCAAGTAAAACACAGTGGTGATATGCAATCGATGACTGTTTTTTATGACTTTCTAACAATTCAAGTTAAATATTATTTACGTCTCCAGCTCACCCGGAAATCCCGGGTCACTTGAGTCACAAGACTGTTTATCAGATTTCCATAGGCTTTTTCGGGATCTTTTG
>CAZTXJ010000204.1:0-4952 GCA_964617285.1 uncultured Calditrichaceae bacterium
GGAGGATTTTATATGAAACTTACCAGTACAGCCTTCAGCGAGGGAGGTATGATACCCGCGCAATATACCTGCAACGGACCGGATGTTTCCCCTCCTTTAAACTGGGAAGATGTACCGGAGGAAACAAAAAGTATGGCCCTGATTGCCGATGATCCCGATGCCCCGGTTGGTACCTGGGTACACTGGGTACTTTATAACCTGCCGACGGATTCCCGGGAGCTCCAGGAGGATCTGCCCAAAACGAAAGTTTTACCAAATGGGGCGATGCAGGGGACAAATGATTTCCGTAAAATCGGTTATAATGGACCCTGTCCTCCCGGTGGTACCCATCGCTATTTTTTCAAACTCTATGCTCTGGATGAAATGGTCGATCTGAATCCCGGTGCCAGAAAAAAGGATCTGCTCGATGCTATGAAAGGCCATATTCTGGCAGAATGCCAGCTAATGGGTAAATTTTCCCGGAGATAACCACACGAACCAGGAGGAAATATGGGTCGGTTAGTTTTTTTCTTGATCATTGTCACAATATTCATCGGATGCGGTTCCGGAGACCGGCTGCGCTATAAGGACAATGGAAATAGTCAGATAATAATCCAGGAAAAGCAGGTGCTGTTGGATGTCGATGGTCAGGTATGGGAACGGGTGGCGGATTTCAGTCAATCCGGTCCCAATGATCGGCATTATGTGGTGGTGAGTAACGAGGATGGAACGGCCAGTATTCGGTTCGGCGATGGGCAGCATGGCAAAAGATTACCCAGCGAAAAAAATAATTTTGAGGTCACTTACCGCTCACACAAAAGTTATAGCGGGGTGATTATGCAAGAGGGGCAGGTGATCCTGGATGACGATTGGAATGAAAATACGGTCACCAACCGCAGATGCCTCTGCGGTGCCTACCGGGCAATGGTCATCAATAATCAGGATCCGCTTGGGAAGAAACGGTTAATGGTGCAAATACCGGCGGTGGGCGGGAATAATCAGGTGTGGGCACTTCCTTCTCTTGTGGATACCAATATTCCCATTCCGCAGATTGGCACCGGTGTCTGGGTGGTCTTTGAGCAGGGGGATGCAGATTACCCGGTCTGGATCGGCCGGATGGAATGATTTCCCGGGATTTGTCATTCTGGACTTGTTTCAGAATCCAGTATTGCTGGTTTTAGTCAGCTATTATTGACTTTTCACCAAAGGAACACTTTTCATTTAAACAGAGCTAAAATAGTTCACTTGAAATAAGCAGTCGATACATACTATTTAACCCGTAAAAAAATCTTTGAATAATCACAGTCGCCCGCTAAATTATCCCGCTAGTAAAACATGTGATTCTTTCTAATGATCTAATCTAATAAATGAGGAGGTCATCATGAATAAGGGAAGATGGATCGTCGCCAGTCTGGTGATCATGGTAGTCGATCGGGTTTTGGGATGGCTTATCCACGGCTGGATGCTGTCCGGGATGTATCAATCGACAGTGGATCTCTGGCGGCCGATGCAGGAAATGACCAGCATGATGTGGATGATGTGGATCAGCAGTCTGGTCTGGGCCTTTATATTTGTCTATGTATTTGTTAAGGGATACGAGGGAAAAGGACTCCTGGAAGGCATTAGATTCGGTCTGCTGATGGGCGTGTTTTTCGGTCTGCCAATGAGTGTCGGAACATTTGTTTCCCAACCCATCGGGGCTAATCTGGCTTTCAGCTGGTTTTTCTCCACCGTAATCGTGATGACGATTCATGGCATACTGGCTGCCTGGATTTACAAACCAGAGGTCAAAACAGCGTAATAATATTTAAATGTGTTTGGTGTATTCGCCGGGTCATTATTTTTACTCGCACCATACAGGCCGCATAAAAAATGCCCCAAATGTGTAGTCTGGGGATGATAATGTGATAATTGTCTTTGCGATCCCGCAACTGCGGGATAGTCGAGATGACAGCTTTAACCTTTCATTGTATAACATGGATGATCGATAAAATTGTCCAAGGGTTTGGCATTCCTTGTTTAAAAATCACCCCGGAACTATTTCCACTTTCCGTGATAAATCCTCTAAAAATCTTTTATTGTGGTTGAAATTTTATTCGGGAAAGATTTAACTTAAGTCCGTTTGTCAGTGCATTAAAAAGCATCAAAATTGAGAGAACTATTAAGAAACAGGATATATAATCATGAAAGTAACCTATCATAATCTTGAAAAATTCCAGAACCGGCAAATTGGTCCCAATGAAGTTGAACGGGATGAAATGCTTAAAGAAATTGGCTGCCAATCCCTGGATCAGCTAATGGATGAAACCATACCCGGAAAAATCAGGTTAACCGAACCGTTAAAAATCCCACAGGCCATGCAGGAATACCAATTCCTGGAACTGGCCCGGCGGCTGGCCCGGAAAAATAAGATATATAAATCCTTCATCGGATTGGGTTATTACGATACAATTACCCCCAGTGTAATACTGCGAAACATTTTTGAAAATCCGGGATGGTATACCCAGTACACGCCTTATCAAGCTGAAATTGCCCAGGGAAGATTGGAAGCGCTGCTCAACTTCCAGACCATGGTAAGTGATCTGACCGGGATGGAAATTGCCAATGCTTCCCTGCTGGACGAAGCAACTGCCGCCGCCGAAGCTATGACCATGTTGTTCCGCCTCCGCAGCCGGGATAAAGTTGCGGCGGCAGCGAATGTCTTTTTTGTCTCGGAGACCTGTTTTCCTCAAACCATAGATGTCCTGAAAACCCGGGCTGAACCCATGGGGATTGAACTTGAGATGGGTGACCATACACAGTACGAGTTTGGTGAAAAGACTTTTGGCGCTATTGTACAGTACCCGGCAGAAGACGGAGCGATTTATGATTATCGCCAATTCATTACCAAGGCACACGAACAGGACATTCTTGTAGTTGTAGCAGCGGACCTGTTAAGTCTGGTTCTGCTCACTCCTCCCGGAGAAATGGGTGCGGATGTGGTGGTGGGGAATTCCCAGCGCTTTGGCGTACCGATGGGTTTTGGCGGTCCCCATGCCGCATACTTCGCTACCCGGGACGACTACAAGCGCCATATTCCCGGTCGCATTATCGGTGTATCCATCGACCGGAATGAAAACATCGGTTACCGGATGGCGCTGCAAACCCGTGAACAGCATATTCGCCGGGAAAAAGCCACTTCGAATATTTGTACCGCCCAGGCACTTCTCTCGATAATGGCAGGAATGTATGCGGTTTATCATGGACCCGAGGGACTAAAAGCCATTGCCGGACGCATCCATGCCCTCACCCGGATACTGGAAGAAAATCTACTTTTGTCTGGATTCACCCAGGAGAATAAATATTTTTTTGATACCCTGAAAATCCGGGTAAAATCCGGGCAGCTGGAGGTGATAAGACGTCTGGCGCTGGCTGCTGAAATGAATTTCCGCTATATCGATCATGAGCACATTGGTATTTCCTGCGACGAACACACTTCACCGGAGGATATTCAGACAATTGTGGCGATTTTTGCCCAGGCCGCAGGAAAGGAAACTTCTACCGTTGAGTTTGGAAAATATGACCAGGGAATTGAAGTTAATTATCCATCAGGACTCATCCGGAAATCGGAATTCCTGACCCATCCGGTCTTCCATGAGCATCGATCAGAAACCAAAATGATGCGCTATATCAAACAACTGGAGAATAAGGATCTTTCCCTCACCACCTCCATGATCCCGTTAGGTTCCTGTACCATGAAACTGAATCCGGCGACTGCTATGATGCCAGTCAGCTGGCCGGAATTTGGCAAATTGCATCCCTTCGTACCCATCGATCAGGCCCAGGGATACATGGAAATGATCGAGGAGCTGGAAAACCTGCTTTGCGAAATTACCGGATTCAGTGCTGCATCCATGCAGCCCAATTCCGGTGCCCAGGGAGAATATACCGGTTTGATGATCATCCGGGCCTATCATAAAAGCCGGGGGGAAGGGAAAAGAGACGTAACCCTGATTCCGACTTCGGCCCACGGGACAAATCCGGCCAGTGCGGTGATGGCCGGTACCCGGGTGGTGCTGGTCAATTGCAATGAGCAGGGCGATATTGATGTGGAGGATCTGAAAAAGAAAGCAGAAGAGAACAGGGATAATCTGGCTGCCATAATGGTTACCTATCCCTCCACCCACGGGGTATTTGAAGAGAAAATTATGGAGATCTGCGAGATTGTCCATCGGAATGGTGGGCTGGTTTATATGGATGGTGCCAATATGAATGCCCAGGTGGGATTAACCAGCCCGGGCAAGATCGGGGCGGATGTCTGTCACCTGAACTTACACAAGACTTTCAGCATTCCTCATGGTGGTGGCGGTCCGGGGATGGGCCCGATCTGTGTTGCCGAACATCTGGCGCCATTCCTTCCCGGTCACCCGCTGGTTCAGACCGGCGGTACCAAAGCCATCACTGCCGTTTCTGCCACACCCTGGGGCAGTTCCAGCATATTGCTGATCTCCTATGCCTATATTAAAATGCTGGGAGTGGAAGGATTGACCGATGTTACCAAATTTGCCATTCTCAACGCCAATTATGTCAAAGCCAGGTTGGCCAAATATTATCCGGCGCTGTATTCCGGGAAAAATAACCGGGTGGCCCACGAGCTGATCTTTGATCTGCGCAGTTTTAAACGGGATGCCGGCATTGAAGTGGACGATATTGCCAAACGATTGATGGATTATGGATTCCATGCGCCAACCACCTCCTGGCCAGTGCTGGGAACGATCATGTTCGAACCGACCGAAAGCGAATCCAAGGGTGAGCTGGATCGTTTCTGTGAAGCGATGATAGCTATACACGGGGAGATTCAGGAAATTGTGGATGGGAAGGCCGATCCGGAGAATAATGTTTTGAAAAATGCCCCTCATACTGACCTGGAAATCTCTGCCAATGACTGGCCTCATCCCTATTCCCGGGAAAAAGCGGCTTATCCGGTGCCTTAT
>CAZTXJ010000205.1:0-4940 GCA_964617285.1 uncultured Calditrichaceae bacterium
CTGATGAACCACAGCGGTGGGGTGATGTTTAGTCCACCGTATTCATATTTACCGGAAAATTTGCCCACCCTGCTTCAACTGCTGAACGGGGAAAGTCCGGCCCAGTCCAGGCCGGTGGTGGTGGACAGAATCCCCGGAACAGAATACATGTACTCCAATGCCGGCTATTCTATTTTACAACAACTCACCATTGATGTGGAGAAAAAGCCGTACCCGGAAATTACCCGGGAGAAAATATTCCGGCCACTGGGGATGGATAACAGTTCATTTGAACAACCCCTGCCAGCGGACTTGTTAAAGAACGCCTGTGCCGGCCATTCCGCTGACGGGAAAACGCTGGCCGTGAAAAGGTACGTTTATCCCATTATGGCGGCAGGTGGTTTATGGACCACCACCAGCGATTATGCCCGGTATGTGGTGGAGCTTCAGAAAGCCTATCAGGGAAAATCGGACAAAATTATTTCCCGGGAACTGGCCGGACAGATGTTGTCCTCTCATGTATCGGAACAGTACGGTCTGGGCGTTTTTATCCGGGATTATAATGGCGAGAAAAACTATTTTGGTCACCTGGGTGATAACCGGGGATTCTTTGCCGGATTTATCGCCCACTTAAATGAAGGCTATGGTGCGGTGGTCTTCACCAATGCTCAGAACGGAGCGGAATTGATCCGGGAAATTTTTAATGGTATCGCTGCGGTTTATGGCTGGAAGGGCTATCTGCCGGAAGAGTATAAAATTGTTGCCCTGGCTGATACGGCGATGGATCGATACCCGGGCCGTTATTTAATGGGATCGGATGATTATTTCGAGGTTAAAAGGGTAGATAATCAGTTATATCTGAATCGTTTCGATAATGCCCGGCTCTATCATGTCGGCGATGGAAAATTTGTCACCAAATTCAGGAAGGGATATCTTCAGTTTGTCACGGCTGCCGATCGGAATGCTTCCTCAGCAGTTTATCATTTTGCCGATGAACTGGGACGCTTTTTAAATGAGCCGGCAACCTGTTCCCGGATGGATCCGGATGAGAAGGTTCCGCTGGAATTATTAAATGAGGGTAAGATTGCCCAGGCCATGGATCGCTACCGGGCTATTAAGCAAGGGAATCCTGCAGACTTCTACGTATCGGAAAACCGTTTTAATAATCTGGGATATCAATATCTGGCCAAGCAAAAGTATGAACAGGCGCTGGCCATTTTTAAACTGAACGTGGAATTTTATCCGGAATCTGCCAACTGTTACGATAGTCTGGCCGAGGCGTATATGAATAACGGAGATACCGAACTGGCAATTTTAAATTACCGGAAATCGCTGGAATTGAATCCGGATAATCAGAATGCGCTGAGGATGTTAAAGAAACTGGGTGCAGACAATTAACGGCAGGTAGCTTGACAAATTTATCAGAATGGATATTTTTCGTTAAAGCTTGAATATTTAAAAAGAGTTTAGATTTGTATTCCACACACCCAGTTTGGGACCTTTTGTAAACATATCCGGAAACGTAATCATAATCTAGAGCGGGGTAATTAATATCCGGATAATTACAATTCTTCAAATTTTCAACTTTTATCACTCATCTTTTTAGTTTTTTACTTATTATCAGTGTAGTATTGATAAACAGTATTATCAACCAAAATCAGAATTTTGAATGAAACCATTTAAATTAATTTTAATGGTGGTGTTCATCATACCGGCTCACCTTCTGTCCCAAAACCAGACAGTCAATTTTCGGGATGGCGTCAACGGATATAATGGAACGGTAGATACCTATATTGATAATACCAATCCCAATTCCTCATTTGGCGGTTCAACCGGTCTATTATGGGACCGGTCGCCGGCTGAGTATACAACCTTTATTCGTTTCGATAATCTGTTTGTCTCTCAGGGAGGTCCGATACCGGATAATTCCTTTATTGTTTCGGCAACTTTAACCTATTATGTATACAATCCTGGTAATGATGCGGCGGTTAGCGAAGTATTGACTTTCTGGGATAACAGCTTAACCTGGAGTCAATTTAATTTTAATAATGATGTCGGTACTTTTGTCGGAAGCGCAGAATCCGGTACGGTCAACATCTTCCAAAGTATTGATGTCATTGCCAGCCTTACTTCCTGGTCATCGAATCCGTCTTTGAACCATGGCTGGATTTTTCAATTTACCGGAGATGATGGCAGCGATGTTTATTCCAGCGAATGGACAACCGTTAGTCAAAGACCTCAATTGACTGCAGTCTATTCTGATAATTTTCCACCCGATCAACCAGTGTTGATAGCCCCACAGGATGGTTCAGCCGGAGTCGACCTCTCACCCTCACTTGTCGTCTATGTGACTGATCCTGATAATGATAATTTGGAGGTCAGATACTTTATGCGGGCGGTTTCATCTTCGCTGGGCAGTAACTTCACTTTAATTGGCATTCCGGATACCCAGTACTATACCAATAATGTGAACAATAACCAGTATTTTTATGATCAAACAAACTGGATTGTGGCAAATAAAGATGCCTTAAACATTGCTTTTGTTTCACAATTCGGAGATTGCGTTCAGAATGGTGATACCTACGACAGCGAATGGCAGGTTGTCAATACCGCCTGGAGTATTGTGGAAAACCCGGTAACCACTGGCCTGGTTGATGGTATGGCTTATGGACTGAATGTCGGTAATCACGATCAGACGCCGATCGGCGGAGGAAGCTCAGCATCAACCTCTAAATTTAACCAGTATTTTGGTGTTTCCAGGTTTCAGGGACGCGAGTACTATGGAGGACACTACGGATCAGATAATGATAATCATTATGATTTATTCAGTGCCGGTGGAATGGATTTTATTGTTCTGAATTTCGAATATGACACGACTCCCGAACAGGATGTTTTGGATTGGGCCGATTCTTTATTAGGGACCTATAGCAACCGCCGGGCTATCGTGACTACCCATTATTTAATAGAAACCGACAATAGTTCAACCCCGAATGCATTTGGGGCACAGGGCCAGATTATTTATGACAGTCTGAAAGATAATCCCAATCTTTTCCTGATGCTTTGCGGACACAACCATGGGGAAGGGAGACGATCGGATATTTTTAACGGAAATATCATCAACACCCTGCTTGCAGATTATCAGGATTATCCGAATGGTGGAAATGGATTTTTACGGATAATGGAATTTCGACCTTCGGAAAATAAAATATACGTTTCCACCTATTCACCTTCCCTGGATCAGTTTGAAACCGACGGTAACAGTGAATTTGTTTTGGATTATGATATGGGTAGCGAAGCCTTTCAGGAGATTGATGTTCTGACCGGTGTTTCCTCTGGTTCCAATGCTACTTTAGACCTATCCTCACTTTCTGGAGAAACTGAGTATCAATGGTATGTTCAGGTTTCCGATGGATATAATACCGTAACCAGCCCCATTTGGTCATTTACCACGGAGGAGGATAATCCCCTGCCCATATTTTTATCATCCTTTACCGCTACCCGGACTGAATTGGGAATCCATCTGGAATGGATTGTCGAATCGGAAATTGAAAATGCCGGTTTTCTCATTGAAAAATCGAGGGATTCGGTAAACGGGCCGTTTACGCCAATTGCATCCTATGAATATATGGATGAATTAAGAGGACGTGGTAATGCCAGCAACAGGAAAACGTATAGTTTTGTTGACAGAGATATTCAAAGCGGGCAGACATATTTCTATCGTCTGGCAGATGTATCAACGAATGGAGTAGTAACTTATCATGAGGCTATCGGGATTAATATGTCTGGCATAATTCTGAAATTTAAACTACAACAAAACTATCCCAATCCGTTTAATCCTCTCACCACCATCTCTTATTCAATACCGAAGGACGATCTGGTGAATCTTAAGATTTATAATTTATTGGGACAGGAGCTTGCCGTATTGGTAAACGAATTTCAAAAGGCAGGTATCTATTCTGTTAATTTTAATGCCAGAGAATTAGCCAGTGGTTTTTACTTTTACACATTGAAAACGGGTAATCTTACCGCCACCAGAAGGATGTTGTTGATAGAGTAGAATTACCGAAATTACATTCTTTCAAACGTTGCTACCCTTAAAACAATACTACGCAGATATTTCCGATTACCTTTATAGTATTCGGGAGGAACAAGGTTGCGTTTATAATAATTAATGAATATTTTTGATTTAACCATTATTGGAGATTGTAATGCGAATATCCGGAAACACAATCTTAATCACCGGCGGAGCAACCGGTATCGGTCTGGCCCTGGCTGAAGCTTTTCTGGAAAAGGAAAATGAGGTCATCATCTGTGGCCGACGGGAGGATAAACTTGCCCAGGCAAAAGAGAAATTTCCTCAACTCCATACCCTGTCATGCGATGTGGCAGACCGGCAAAAGCAGAAGCAGCTGTATGTACAGGTGCTGGCAAACCACCCGGATTTAAACATCCTGGTCAACAATGCCGGGATACAGAAAGAGGTCGATTTTAAGAGGGGTTTAACTGACCTGCAGGACGAGGAAGATGAGATTGCCATAAATCTGCAGGCGCCGGTCCGTTTATCCGCCCGGTTTATTCCGCACCTGCTTAAGCAAAAAGAAGCGGCCATTGTCAATATTTCCTCCGGGCTGGCATTCATTCCCATCGCCTTTATGCCCCTGTACTGTGCCACCAAAGCCGCCCTGCATTTTTTTAGCCTGTCCCTCAGGCATCAGCTGCGCGATACCTCCATCAAAGTCTTCGAAGTAATCCCGCCTACTACCGATACCGAACTGGACCGGGGTGCCCGGGACAGAAGAGGTCAGGCAGACCGGGGCATCCAGCCCGATATCGTTGCCACTGCGGCCATCGAAGCGATGGCGAAGGATGAATTCGAGATTGCAGTCGGCCAGGCAGAATTTCTGCGCAACAGCTCCCGCACCGACTTTGAGAACGTATTTAAAAGGATGAACGGGGAGTAG
>CAZTXJ010000206.1:0-4915 GCA_964617285.1 uncultured Calditrichaceae bacterium
GTGAAGAGGTTGCAACATTGGTTTCAGAAAGATTGACTGCCGGTAGTTACAAATATAATTGGAATGCAACGGGCCTGGCCGGTGGTATATATCTTTACCGGCTTGAGTCAGGAGGCATTATTGAGATGAAAAAAATGATCCTGCTAAAATAATTTTCTAATCTTTCATGTTTTTAAAAATACATGAATCCATATACGGAATTATTTATTAATCCCGACTTTACTATTTATTATCAACCCCCGGTAGCAAAACCGGGAAATAGGCACATACCACCATCTACGAAGATAGTTGCTCCCTGTACGTAATCTGCTTCATCGGACGCTAACCACGCGGCGACTGAACCAATATCCGCAGGTATACCTACCCGGTCATAAGGTATCAGCTTTAGTAATTTTTCTTCGGCCTCCTTGGTTTCCCAGGCCTTACGGTTAATGGGGGTTTTTATGGCGCCGGGTGCGATATTGTTTACCCGAATCTTTTTTGGAGCAAGTTCTTGGGCAATGGTTTTCATGAACATCAAAATGCCACCCTTTGAAGCGGTATAGTTGCAATGGCCGGCCCAGGGGATAATTTCGTGGACCGAACTGATGCAGATAATTTTTCCAGCAGCCCGGGAAATATCGCTTACAATTCCGCGCCGCACAAACTCCTTGCTTGCCTCACGGGCACATAAAAAATATCCGGTTAAATTTACCGCCAAAACCCCATTCCACTGTTCCAGGGTCATATCCAGAAAGGGAGAATCCTTCTGAATACCGGCATTATTCACCAGAATGTGAATAGTACCATACTCCTTAAACATTTTTTTGAACATGTTTTTGACCTGGTCTTCCTTACTCACATCAGCTTCAATAGCAATAGCCTCTCCCCCATTTTGCTCGATGGTTTTTACCACTTCGTCGGCCGGATCACTGTTCCCGATAAAATTAACAACGACCGCGGCTCCGGCTCCACCCAGGGCAATGGCGATGGCTTTCCCGATCCCGGAACTGGCTCCGGTGACCAGCGCCGTCTGTCCGGTTAGTAGTTTGCGCGTTTCCATTTTTTCTCCTTTATCTTTTTTATGATGTACTCCTGTAAAATATCAAATAGATGAATCAGGTATGATTTTTCAAGTTTTGGTTCATTTTATAGGCATTTCATTTTTTATGGTTTGATTTTGCTTTGCGAAAAATACCATGCGGATCATGGTCAAAATGATATAACTTTGCGACTTCAAATTCAAAAAAACGGAACAGAGCAAATTTGTGAACAGCTACAGCTATCAACATTCCAATGACCGGACCTATCCAGTATATCCACCATCCCGTATAATTTTGGGAAATAATCATGGGGCCAATACTCCGGGCCGGGTTAGTACTGGTTCCGGAGAGCGGTGCCTCCAGGTAAACCATTATTGCATATAGATAGGGAAAAAGTAATGGCGTATAGTTACGAAGGCGCTTGTGTCCGATAAATATAAACAAACCGATTATCAGAAAAAAAGTAGTGACGACCTCTCCACCAGCAGCCTCCCAGAAAGTATATCCCTTTCCGGGCAGAGTAGCGCCGAAGTCAATACTTCTGCCGATGTCACCCCACAAAAGTAAAGGTAAAGCACCAGTAATTCCTCCTGCTAACTGTGATAAGATATAAATTATCGCCGTACTTGAACGTAATTTACCGCTAATATAGAATGCCAGGCTCACCACCGGATTAATGTGGGCGCCACTTATTTTGCCCAGAGAAGAAATGGCGATCGCCCCGCCGGTTGATCCAAACAGAAAGCCGGTGATCAGGCGACGCAAACCCGGATCCGGAATTATTTCCGTTACCGGACTCCCAGCTCCGAAATTAAGAATAACCGCCGATATACCGATGCTGATCAACAATGCCGTTCCTAAAAATTCGGCCAGGGCATTTTGCCAATGTGTTTTCAGCAAATTCATGTCTGAAGTTCAATCATGATTTAATATCCTTTTCTTCCGGAGCAGTATTGTCGCTTTCCAGCTGTAATAGCCGGGCATCGATATCAGCCAGCAAATGTTCATAAGCCTCCTGACTAAAAAGCCCCTGGTGAAATGCATCAATGATTTCCCTTCTTTCTACCAGGATAAGATGACGACGGGCCCAGACAAATTCTTCCCGGCGATATTCATTTTCACCGGTATGGTAGTCTCTTATTTTTTTCTGATGTTCTTTGATTCTTTGCTCATAATCTTTTTTCAGATTTGAGATTAATTCATCATCTCCGTCAGGAGTGCTGGAAAGATGTTCCAGGTTTGTTAGAGCCGCGTTTGCTGCCCGTATTCGCCCCCGTTCTACTTCCATTTCGATTCGTTTATTTCCCCCTGTGGCCAATCCCAGCCATCTCAGTAAGGACGATATAGTCAAACCCTGGAGCAGAATTGAAATAATAACCACTCCAAAGGTAATGGATATCAACAGATCCCGATGTAAAAAATCCTGAGGCAGGCTGAGAACCAAGACCATGGGTAGGGCACCACGTAATCCTCCCCAGGTTAATACTGCGGTCCATTTTGACGGGATGCGTTCCCGGGTAAAACTCAATAGTCCTGAGACACCAAGCATCACCAGTCCCCGGCCCAGGGTTATGGCCAGATAAGCGATCAAAATTATTTTCCAGGAAGAAACCAGAGTGTGAATATTGGCTTCGAATCCGATGAGCAGGAAGACAATGGAGTTCAGGGCAAAAGCGATATACTCCCAAAATGTTTCCACCGATATCCGGGTGGAAGGAGACATTCCGGTACGGGCGCCATAATTACCGCAAACCATTCCGGCAGTTACTGTAGCAATGACCCCTGAGTAACCAAATTGATCTGCGGCGGCAAATGCTCCGTAAGCAGCAATTGTGGTAAGAGTAATTTCAATCATAGCATCATCTATTTGACGGATAATCTGGGAGATGGCCAGACCGACTGCCAGTCCCACAATTATTCCCATTCCCGCGATCCTGACAAAATCCAGGACCAGAGACCCGGCATTAATCCTGGTTCCGGCCAGAACAGATAAACTCAAGGTAAAAAAAACAATTCCGGTCCCGTCGTTGAGTAAGCTTTCTCCTTCCATTAAAATACCCAATCGTTTGGGAGCTCCCAGACTTTTAAACATGGCGACCACGGCAATGGGATCTGTAGCTGCGATCAGAGCACCAAAGACTAAGGCATAACGCCAGTTGAAACTGCTGACAAAAGGCAGATCCTGTACAACAGCAGTCAGAATAATAGTAGTAAGAGCTGTGGCAGCAATTACCCCCGGTACCGCGAGAGAAAAAACGGTCACCCGGTTCCGCCAGAAATCGCTAAAATTGATATGAAAAGCCGCCTCAAAGAGTAATCCTGGCAGGAAAATGGTGAAGAGCAATTCTTTACTCAGATGGGGCGCTTGTAGCGCGTGGATAAAACCAAGCATAAGTCCGGCAATCACCAAACCAACCGTGTAAGGAATATGAAGGCGCCGGACGGCAATGGCAACAGCGGTTGCCACGATAAAGAGTAAAATAAATATGGTCTCGCTGGGCATTCCGGTTCCGTTTTTTCTGTTCCTAGAGAAAATAATTTTAGTAAATCAGGGAAAAATCCCCGGCTCAATTGCTAATAATCGAACTTATATTGGCGATAAAACTAGGTTAGCGCCTCATATTTTACTTCTTTCCGGTATAACTCCCGGCACTCTAATTCCCGTCCGCGAACTACTCGTTTGCCTACCAGTTGCCCATTTCCCTCGGTAACCACTGTGCATTGTTGTTCCGATTCGTTGCGCTGGTAGTAAAGAACAACCCAGTCCCGGGTAGCTTTTCGTTGATGGGCACGTGCGGTATTTGAAAAGAGTGCGGTAAATGACCAATCTCCACGTTCCGTATGCATGATTGGTAACAATGCCTTACCTTCGGGATTAAAGCGGCGCGGTGCAATCTTTTTTAACTCATCCTTTTCAGCCCGCCGGCGGTATTCGGCATCAACATCAAGCAATATTTTTACCGATGGCACTTCATTTTCCCGCTGGTCTTCTACATTATGGTTGAAGCCTCTTGATCGCCGGCGCCCAGATCGTCTCAGAATTCCTGCTAAAACATCTCGCAACGCCTCCAACCGCCGTTCGCCAAAACCTTTCACATTTGCCAGCCGACCGTCATGGGCAGCTAATTCTAATTCTTCCAGAGTTTCAATATCCAATTCATCATGAATTCGATTCGCCAGTTCATTCCCGATGCCGGGAATACTGGCAAACAAAGCCACCGGTATGATTTCCCCTTGAAGGCGATCCAGTAAACCCAGCCGGCCGGTTCTCACGAATTCGGTAATAGTACCTGCCAGTTTTTTTCCAATACCAGGTAGTTCCTCCAGTGCCTCAGGGCCTTTTTTATTTAGTAAATCGGTGACGGATTGTTTTAACTCCCGGATAATTCCGGCTGCATGGCGATAGACTCTTATCCGGTGCGGATTGGCGCCCTGAGAAGCCAGCAAATCGGCAATCCGTTCCAAATTTTCAGCTATTTCCTGATTATCCGGTTTGTTTTTACTCATTTAATCGCCAAGGTTCAAATAATTATTCAATATAATCTGAAAAATATTTATGAGGATTAAATGAATTTCTGCCAGGAAATATTTTTTGTATTTCGGTAAATATCATTCATTTGTTGAGATATCCCATTTAATGACAGTGAGTCCTCATGCCGAAAATCAAAGTAAATGTCTGGCGAGTCTGCGCTTGGCAAAATTAGGATATGATTACTGGTTTTTTATTGGCATAATTCCATGAAAGTGGTTAGCATGAGAGATATCATCTTTTACCTCTTCATATCAAGTTTGGTTGAGATTTTAGGAGGCGTTTTTTGAATGGTATTTCTTATACAGAAAATAGGCAATTATTCCCACAGCTAATACTCCAGGGAGAATCCATCCCAGTTCTC
>CAZTXJ010000207.1:0-4912 GCA_964617285.1 uncultured Calditrichaceae bacterium
TACCGTTACAGGATTGGTAAAGCTTGGATTCACTAACGCTAATGGCGCCTCAATACCTACTGCTCTGACCTGAATGGTATCATTTGGAGTTACCGGATCATTGGTCTCAAAGACGATAATACCGGAATAATCCCCAGGTAGCAGAGGAGTGAAGGTAACCATCACCGGATGGGAAGAAAATGGTGCTAGCATCAGATTGGTGGTATCCAGGGTGAATACAGTATTTGAACTGGTAATTGAGGAAATTATTAACTGATCGGTTCCGGTATTTTCAACCATCAACTCGAGTTCCGGCGTGGCACCCACAAAAGTACTGTCGAATACCAAGCTATCAGGAGTCACAGAAATCCGGGGCACACCGGTTACGTGCATTAAAACGCCTGGTAAACGTACTTCGGGATTTACCGGATCGTTGCTGTTGACGACAACAGTGGCTAAATAATCGCCACCCAATAATCCAGTTGCATTTGCAATAGCCCAGATATCCACACTACTACCGGGATCTACCGTACCGCTAATCGGGTTTTCACTTAACCAACTACTCTCACTGGAGAATTTAATAGCAAGATTATCATGTAAATAAGCTGCATTATAAACAACTTGTAAACCGTCAGTACCATCCACATTCTCGATACCCACGGTACTATTCAAGATATCAATACCATTCATGAAGGCTTGGTACTGATACAAAATTGATCCGTTCGAATTGAGAATCACCTCGGCGGTCACTGTTCCAGAACCACCATACTCAGGATAATCAACAAACTGAACAATTAGCTGGTTGCCTGTGTTCTGGTAATATATAAAACCACCGGTGGAGGGATTTAAATCATCCCAGAACCATGGCAGAATGTTATTCGGATCCGCTGCTGTCGGAATTTGTGCATTAGATAAGGAAGTGTAACCAGAAGTGTTGGGGCCAAAACCAAGAAAACCATTGGAACAGATATAGAATTCAGTGTAATCTTGACCATAATAAGAAAAGCTGAATCCTATGGGAAATGGGCCGGTAAATGCATCATCACCCAATCCGGTAACTGATGTTCCGGTTCCGGAGATATCAATCCAATTAAATACCGGTCCACCCGGTTCATCGCTGTCGATCCATTTGTAACCAAACAGATCCGGCCCACCAGCGCCTTCGGTTTGAGGGGTGCCAATCCGCCAATCCGGCTGACCCTTAGGAATTTGGACATTGAATTCCGGACGCAGATACGAGCGATCTACATTATTAACCTTGTGGTTCTTGCTGATGTCTTCATCGGTAAGTTCAAAGGTCAGAGGCCCATTGCCAGTATTACTGATGGTAAATTGGAGGCTGTCCATCTCATTGCTTAATAAGTCGAATTCTAAAGTGTCTGGCGAAACAGCAACCGTGGGAGCAGCATTGGCTGTACCCTCTAGGCTGACTACAACAATAGGCGAAACAGGATCGTCACTGAAAATACTTATCGTTTCCGAATAGGTCTGAGCTGTCTGCGGTTGAAAGGTCACATTGACCACCTCTGTTTGACCTACGCCCACCGTAAAAGCGCTATTATCTACGGTAAAATCTGTATTGGAAGACGTAATATTGGTGACGTTTAGGGGAAAATTGCCTGTATTTGATACGTTTAATGGAAGTGCCTGTTGTGCACCAACCAGCAGAGTATCGAAGACCAGAGTTAAAGGATCAACCGAAATTTCCGGTGTACCATAGACGGTCAATCCTACCGGCATGGTGGTGTCCGGATGTACCGGGTCGTTGCTGATAATATGAACCAGTGCATCATAAAAGCCACCATTTAGTCCGGTAGCGTCAGCTTTTACCCAGATATCTGCACTGCCACCGGGAGGTATGGTTCCGCTGCTTGGATTTTCACTGAGCCATTGACTCTCCAGTAAGAATAATAACGCCAGGTCATCATGTAAATATGCTGCATTATAGACTACCTGCAGACCATCGGTTCCATCGGCATTTTCTATTCCAACGGTACAACTTAATACATCAAAACCAGGATCAAAATAGTCGTATTGAATTTTTATATTTCCGTTGGCATAAAGAATCATTTCGGCATCAACCCAATGGCCACCATCAGGATATTCAAAGTAATGTTCAAATTGAATAACCAACGAATTGCCAACATTTTGGTAATAAACATGAGTTGCAGCATTACCCGGATCTAAATCGTCCCATAACCAGGCTATCATGTTATTAGGAGTTCCAGCAGTAGGAATCTCGGCATTAGATAACGAAGTCAGACCGGTAGTCGGTCCAAATCCGATCATGCCATTGGAACCAACATAAAATTCAGTGTAATTATTACCATAAAAACTGAATGAAAATCCCAGAGGGAATGGGCCGACAAAGTTGTCATCTCCTAAACCTGTGATTGCAGCGCCGGTGGCCGATATATCTATCCAGTTAAAGCTCGGGCCACCCGGCTCATCGCTGTCGATCCAGGTGTAACCAAACAGGTCCGGACCGCCTGCACCTTCCGTCTGCGGTGTTCCATGCCTCCAATCCGGCTGTCCCTTGGGAATCTCTACATTGAATTCCGGGTGCAGATAGGAACGATCCACAATACCCATTTTTACATATTCCCCCAATACATCTTCATCAGTGAGTTCGAAAGTTAAGGGACCGGCACCGGTATTTGTGATCGTCATGACCAGTGAATCTGATACCGGATAGGCTACTCCGGTTGGATCGAGGGTAAAATGCATGGAATCTGGTGTGAATCCGACTACTGGTGCAGCGTTCACCTGCAGGGTTACGAAAATGGTATCCTCCTCATTAAATGGATCGTTCCCGGAAACCAGGACTTCTGTGCTATAGAATCCAACCGATAACCCGGTAGAATTAACATCGATGGTTAATATTTCCGAACTGTTGGGTGAGACAGTTCCGGACATTGAAGATACCGATAGCCAGGACACGCTTGGATTTTCAGTGATGGTATAATCGAGTGGTCCCGGGTCAGTTTGATTGTTATAAATGGTAAATTCATGACTGGCTGTTCCACCTTCCAGTAAGGTATCGGCAAAGGCGGTGGGAGAAACGACCATGATTGGAGGATATCCACCGGCCATCCAGGTAGATGATACCATGGTACTGGTACTGTCAAGATTATCTTTGGCATAGATATCATAAGCGTATTCTGTATACTGGGTTAAACCAGGATCGGTATAAGTTTCTGTTCCGGATGCTACCGATGCTAAAGGTGCACCATCTCTTTCAATCTCAATAGTAAAATTGGTCAGGGGATTACCATTGACATATTCAGTAGGATCCGTCCAGGTTAACAGCATTGAGGTTGGTGTGGTTTCGTCACTGTATGCAGTGAAGTTTGTTGGAGGTTTTGGATCCAAATCATCACCTGTGACGCCAGCAATACCGAAGGCACATAACTCAACACCACTGCCAGCACCAATCGGGCCAATCAGAGTTGTATTTCCGCTAGTTAAATTAACTAATCGAAGTTCAGCGGCAGATATCGTCCCATTATATGCAGCAAGAAATAATTCACCGGTTTCCGGATTAAAATCCATACCCTGAGCATAGTTCGCATCAAATCCGGTCGGACCAACCAGCGTAATTGCTCCTGACACAGGATCATAGGTATAGATGTTATCACCGAGATCATGTAAATACAATATCCCGCTGGTAGGTTGCACAGCAATGTCAATTAGGAGCGGTGTAACAGTTGTCGTCGTTACCAGGGTAGTGGCACCAGTGGTCAAATCAATTGTGTAAATAGCAGAAGTGGCCCCATCGGTACTGGCTCCCCACATAGTACCTGTAATGGCATCGTAACTCATGCCAGTCCAGGTGTGTCCTGCCTGTGGTGTAGATGTTCCAATCGTAGTCGCCACTCCATTAGCTGAGTCAATGCTCACAAAATTATAGGTTGCATTATCTATGGCGTAGAAAGTACCACCTTCAGCAAAATCACCACAGTAATAATCACCGGATAAGGCTCCTTGAATAATGGTGGTTGCTGGTGCATTAAGCCAAAATTTTAAAAATTGATTACCTAATGCATCAAAACCATAAGCCGGTCCATTTACCCCACGAAACGGTGTTAGCGTTTTTTCTTGAGTAGTGTAAACAGTAGTTTGTGAGAATGGTGCACGCTCAAAAGAAGCATTTTGAGTTTTAACCTTACTTTGCGTATCAGTATCTGCAAAACTCAAACTACATAGGAGCAAAAATAGAAAAATTACAATAAAAGAGTTTTTCATACAATCCTCCAAGAATGGGTTAATACCAGTTGTAAAATTAGCTGAATAGATAAGTAAACTATGGCTCCTTGATAAATATCACCTCCTTTTTTGGTTATTAATATATGTCCGATGTTAAAGAATTTAATACCTCAATACAATTATGCACTCTTTGAAAATTGATTAATAAACCGAGGTGGTTTGAAAATAGAAATAAATTTTCTTCAAATAATCTGAAAGTTCAATACAAGAAAAATATAAAATCAAATATAGAAGAGAAATTATTAGAATATTCATCCTTGATAGATCAGCAAATTATAGTTATAAATTACACTTTATAAAATAAATGTCAAGTACAATTTTTCAATTTTCCTATGTGTGGTAAGTATATAGTAGTTAATTTAAAAAATACCGTAAATATTTAAAATAATTTCACCTGAGTCTTATAAGGATTGCTTTGGAGTTTCTAAGTAAAATTCCTTGAAATAAATCAATTCTTGGATTTTCAGAAAAATTGTTAAGATTTATGAAATAAGACTATTATCAGCATAATTCAGTTCAATCATATAGTATTTTTTACAAATAATCAAGATAATTTTATTTCGTTTGAGAGCTTATTACCTTGTTTCAATTTCCTTAAAATTGTATATTAATGATCAATTATGTTTATGTCATGTTAAAGGAATTACAGAGGAAATCTAGTTTATTT
>CAZTXJ010000208.1:0-4823 GCA_964617285.1 uncultured Calditrichaceae bacterium
AAAAAGCAAATACCAAATACTGAAAAACATTACCCGGGTATTTCCAGCATCAGTATTCCGACAAGAGGTGAAAAGGAGGATACAGGAGGATGTTAAAACCAGTTATGCCATTGAAATGGAATCTTAACTGTAATCGAATAAATTAATTTACAAAATTTTGATAAATTTGTCAAGATATGAGGAAGAGATTACATAAATATTTTTATCTTTTCTTAATCTGGCAAATTAAAAAGGCGGTCATCCAATCGGACGACCACCCATTAAAGAACCTCAAACCGAAAATTTATTTCTTACAAAAAATGGCTTGTCGCTAATACCCTTTTAAGATGATCTAATTGTATCGTACTATCAATTTGCACCAAATAACATTTCAAATGGCGGTGTTGTATTAGCTAGATAGGACTTTTTAAAAAATAGTATGATTCCAAAAATAAACCTCCCGATAGACAATTTTATCGGGAGGTTTATTCTCCTCAAACCACGGTAATTAAAAGTGTAGATTATTTAACCAGCATCATTTTTCGGATTTGGTTGAACGAGCCTGCATCTATGCGATAAAAATACATTCCGCTGGGTAAACTGGCCGCATTGAACTCGATACTGTACTCACCCGCTTCTTTCACATCATTTACCAGGACAGCCACTTCCCGACCAGTGATATCAAATACTTTAAGGTTTACCAACTCCCGGGTGGGTAGCTGGAAACTTATCCGGGTGGTCGGATTAAATGGATTGGGATAATTTTGCATCAAATTATAGCTGGTGACGATCTGAGCTTCTTCCAAGCCGGCAATCTGATTTAAATCGATACCATCCACTTTCGCCAAAGCTTCCTGTGCCTCGGTCCCGAATATTTTTGGCAGTTCCACAACTGTACCATCAACCAGGGCAGCAAAGATTCCAAATGATTCACCATTCTGATTTGCCGATGGACTCAGGAATCCTGAGGCAAAGACAACCATGGATTGCCCATCCAGACTGCTCAGGTCAGCTTTGTATATACCAACCACATTAAAATTCGGATAGGATGTTGTTACCACCAGCCAGTTTTTCCAGGCAGGAACTGAGAAATAATCACTTATATCTCCGTAGGCAACATTCTTCAGAATTATACCAAGACCATAGATATTGACAGTAGGTGCATCGGTTGCGCCATGGACAGCAAAGAAATCCACCCTATTATTGCTTATGCTTTGCTCACGTGCACCTTCTTTAGCGAAGATAGTGAAACCGATTTCCCGGCCATCAGGATTAGCGGCAAACTGATTGGGATCCAGCACACCATTGGCGATAGCGACATAGGTCTCACCGGCAGCAAGCATCACCGGAAAGTTCTTCAGGGTATCGGCCGCTGAACTGCTGTTACCCGGGGCAACACCAACATTCAATACTACATTTGCCGGAACCGTCACAAAAGGCGTGGCAGCCCGGAAAGCAAAATCATCCAACAGTAATCCGCCATTAACATAGATATCCACCATAGCGGCAGCCGGATCAGCTGCATTGTGGATGATCTGAAGACGAGCCTCGGGCATTACCATCGGAAACTCAACCACCGTTCCATTCGGCAAGGCAGCAAACAGACCAAAGGCCGCACCACCCTGGTTGGCGGAAGGATTCAGAAATCCACTGGCAAAGACTACCGCAGCACCACCACCCAGTCCACTTAAATCTGCATTAAAGGAAGCTACAATTGTACTGTTGTCATTACCGGGGGTAATATCCAGAATATAGGACATCTCCGGCACTGACAGGTAAGAAGTAATGTCTCCATAGGCAGCATCATCTACAATAACACCCACACCCCGGGCGATGACATCCACAGTGGGGGCATCGGTGGAACCGTGCTCTACAATGAAATCAACTTTATTCGGGTACATTCCGGATTCCCGGATCATATCTTTGGCAAAGATAGTGAAACCGATTTCCCGGCCATCAGGATTAGCGGCAAACTGATTGGGATCCAGCACACCATTGGCGATAGCGACATAGGTCTCACCGGCAGCAAGCATCACCGGAAAGTTCTTCAGGGTATCGGCCGCTGAACTGCTGTTACCCGGGGCAACACCAACATTCAATACTACATTTGCCGGAACCGTCACAAAAGGCGTGGCAGCCCGGAAAGCAAAATCATCCAACAGTAATCCGCCATTAACATAGATATCCACCATAGCGGCAGCCGGATCAGCTGCATTGTGGATGATCTGAAGACGAGCCTCGGGCATTACCATCGGAAACTCAACCACCGTTCCATTCGGCAAGGCAGCAAACAGACCAAAGGCCGCACCACCCTGGTTGGCGGAAGGATTCAGAAATCCACTGGCAAAGACTACCGCAGCACCACCACCCAGTCCACTTAAATCTGCATTAAAGGAAGCTACAATTGTACTGTTGTCATTACCGGGGGTAACTTGCAAAATGTAAGGTTTGGCAAACAATCGTCGATAATTCGTAAATTCACCATAGGTGAGATTATTGACCAATCGTTTTCTGAACCAGAAACTATCTGTATTATCATCTGATTCGATATCCTTTATCTCACTTTCTGCACTTACACTTCCGGGATGCGCAGGATTCTTAACCAGGACGTCCACAGTTGGTGCATCGGTTGCGCCATGTAAGACTACAAAATCAGTCATGAACGAGCTACGTCCCTGCTCACGAATACGGTCCCGACTGAAGAGGGTAAAAGCAATTGATTTTGCATCGGGATTGGCGGCAAACTGGCTGGGATCCAACACTCCATTAGCCACCGCCACATAAGTTTTATTAGAGCCGAGGATAACCTTGAAATTTTTAAGAGTATCCTGAACACCATTACTTGTTGATGGTGCAATACCGATATTCAGTTCTACCTCAGCCGGTAGAGTTAGAAAAGGCGTGGCTGCGCGGAAAGCAAAATCATCCAGTGCCAAGCTACCATTAACATAAACATCCACCATGGCTGCTGCCGGATCAGCCGAATTGTGGATGACCTGCAGCCTGGCATCATTAGCCTGAGCCAAACTTAAATTGAGAAACAAAACTGCTGAAAAACCAAATACTGACCAGAAAAAACGATTCATGATACATCCTCCTTTAGTTTAGTTGTTTCAAAAACTGGACTAATATAATGTAGGATAGAACCCTAGTCAAGCATTATTTCGTTCATAACGCTCATAATAATAAATTATTATTTTCTTTAGACTACAATGGCAAACCTTATATATCTTATTATATTATGTTTATAATATTTAATGAACGATATGAACTATATTTATAATTTTTGGTTTATTCAAATAAAATTTTAAATTTCTAAGGAAGGGAAAATGCTCCTCCGGGAATATTGAGAAATGAAAATGGAAGCTTAATGGATGAGAGTTCTAAAATTGTACAAATAAAAAAGGCGGTCATCCAACCGGACAACCGCCTATTAAAGAACCTCACCCCGAAAACTTATTTCTTACCGCCACTGCCATTGCCAGAGCCCTTTTGCCCTGAACCACTGCTACTGCCGGAACCGCTGTTTGAGCCACTGTTGGTGGAAGAACCAGGTCCATAACCGGTACCATCCTGCGGACGTACACCCTGATTACCGGTACCATCTCCAGGACCATAGCCACCCTTACCTGGGTCGCCCTTCTTCATATACTTTGTTCGGTACTGATACAGCTTTCCGTTTTGGTTTTTGGACTGCAACCCATCATCAATGCCATCACCATTCATATCCTGATACTGATATTTGTGCTGGTACTGATTCTGAACCTGATTTTGATTCATCGTCCCGGTACCATTGGGATCCTGATTCTGTACCCTTGCCCGGTTCTGAGTCTGAACCTGGTTTTTCAGCTGGGTCTGGGTTTGCTGCTTAATTTTGGGCTGAGTCACGCCGTTATTCTTTACCTGATTCTGCACCTGGGTCTTATTCTGGTTTTTGGTTTTGGTCCGGGTTTGTACTTTCAGTGAATCCTGGGAATAACTAAAAGTAACAAAAGAAACCAGTAAACCGGCGACTGCTGCGACTTGCATCATGCGTTTCATTATAAATCCTCCTTATTAGGTAATAGGTTTTGTTTTCCTAAATCAAATTCAGCACCTATACTTTCAAACCCTGTGCCAATTTGGATAATTGCTTTTTATGTCGTTGAAAAATTGAGATTTACGTAAGGTATTAATTTTTCGTCAAGTTATAAGAGTCCGACCGGATGGTCGAGACATTTACCCGGATGGACGAGGTGGGTGTTATACCCAGTGTCAGATAAAGTGGTTTCCGTCAGGACAGTTTAATATAAAACCTGCATGGCTTCAAATGACTGCAGACGCGTCATTCCGACCGGAGGTTCGAAGAATCGGAGTGGAGGAATCTATGGTTTTCTTTATATAGCAAAGTGATGAAGTAAAGTTGAGTGGTATAGATTCCTCGACAAGCTCGGAATGACAACAATTTCCCGTCATCGTTCGAAAGGGACCACTTTGTGGCGAGCGACCGCGTAGCCTGCTTGCCAAAGCATCCCTGTTTCGCAATGACTTCAAAGAATTTAATTTTGATTTGTTTTACAGGATTTTTATTTTAACCCCAATTTTTCCAGACGGGAGCGCAAATGTCTTTCGGTAATACCAAGCAGGCGGGCCGCAGCACTCTGGTTTCCTTTACTTTCCTCAAGTGCCTTCAGGATCATCTCTTTCTCAAAAGCTTTCATTTTGGCTTCATGACCATCCTGTAATTGCACAGGATCGAGCAAGGCGCTCTCAGTAAAGACATTGGTTTGTTGCGGCAGATCGGCAATTGCTATATATTCTCCCCGCGCCATAATTACTGCCCGCTCAATAATATTTTCCAGTTC
>CAZTXJ010000209.1:0-4815 GCA_964617285.1 uncultured Calditrichaceae bacterium
GTTTTTATCCCGATGAATTTTCCAACCTCGCTTTAAAATCCACGCGATACTGATTTTGATTAATTTACTTTTTACCTTTTTACTTTTAAATTTCAGCTTCTTTTTTCCTTTTTCAGTATTTGCACATCACTAAAAAGTGGTATTAAATTAAAAATAAAAGGTTTTTATGATAGGAATGCGACTTATACTTAAAAATCAATTAACTCTTTTAATGGGTTTTCTGATGATTTTCACTACACTCCAACCGATTACACAAACGGTTTATGCTGAGAACCCTAATCCTGGGGAACCACCCCAGCAGCGTTCCACGGTGTCATTCAATCGACAGACTTTCAAGGCTGGTGATGCAGTACAAATATCTGTGTATCCGGATACCTCCTCATTCTTGCACAATGTTTTTCCCATTGATGGAGATGGTTATATTTTTCTACCAATTGTTGGAAAAACTAAAATTGTCAATATGACTAAACAGGAATTTATTTCTTTTATAAATGATAATTTCACTCAATATTTAAGAACCCCTGTTGTACAAGTAAGGCCACTTATCCGGGCAAGTCTATTAGGCGGCTTTATTAGACCTAATTTATATTATGTAGATCCCGATCAGACCTTGTGGGATTTGGTTCACCGTGCTGGAGGAACACTCAGTGAAGATGGTCTGAAAAAGATGAGGTGGACTAGAGATAATAAAACAATCGGATCCAATTTAATATCTTATTATCAATCTGGTAAGTCTCTATCACAAATAGGTTTTCGCTCCGGCGACCAGATTTGGACCCCCAGCCCATCTGAAAGAAATTTCTGGGACAATGTCGTTCGTTATGTTTTACCAGTCGCCACACTTGGGATATCAATTTATACAGTTTATTTAACGACTCAGTTAAGAACCCGTTAGCTAATTATTTTTATGGAATTTTAAATGAATTCTTCTAAAAACACCCAACAAACAGATCCCATTGATCTTATACGAAGATACCTTAAAATTATCTGGAAGAGAAAATTCTGGATTTTATTAATCTTCATTTTTATTACTGCAGCCTGGACGGTTTTTTATTCAATGTTTCTTAAGAAATCTGCAGTTTACACGGCTTATGCCATCATTAAATTTGATGATCCGAGGAGTAACCGAAGAATTGATGCGGTTACGGATTTTGCCGAAACCCAAACTGAAGCAAAAGTTGCCATCCTTCAAACCAGATCTTTTTTAGAAAAAGTGGTTGATTCGCTTGACATGAACATTATTGTAAATACTCCAGGTGTCAACCGTTTTAAGCTATTTAAAAAAATTAATTATGACATGCAGGCCAAATATGGGGATTACAAGTTATTAAATGTTGGAAATAGAGTGGATGTCTATTACAAAAATGATAAGGATAAAGTTAAAAATATACAGATAAACACATTCGAACTACCCGCTGATTCGGTATTTAACCTATCTATGAATGGTTTACATATAAAATTCAATACTAATTACCTTAAATCACTTCCTCAGGTCGAGTTTAGCTTTGTTGAGAAATCGGTGATTATTAATGCTGTCAGAAATAAATTGGAAATGAGGTTGGATCGTTCTCGAACCATATTAACCTTAGGGTATAAAAGCACTGTCCCAAAACTTGCTGCATTAGTAATAAATACCATTGCAAACTATTTTGTTGATCAGCTTCTTGAATATAAAAAATATACTACTACTTCTGTGTTAAAGTCCTTTGAAGAACAACTTCAAGCAGCCAGAAAAGAATTAGATAAATCTGAAGAAGAACTGAGAAGATTTCGAGAACAGAATCCTTATCTCATGTTAACCGATGGCGGGGCAAATATTGTACGAAATTTATCTGCGCAACAGACAGAGCTTGATGCCGTGGATAATAGCTCTACCCGGTTATCATCATTAATTCAACAAAGAAATAAGGGAACCTCGCAGGATAGAGATTTGGTGTATTCTGAAATCCTTTCTGTATTAGAGGCACAAAACCTTTCCGGAATCCATGTTTTGGCTGATAAATTCAGAGATTTAACTGATGAAAAAGCTCGACTTTTAGCCGATAATTATTCCCCACAACATCCCCAAGTAGTTGAAATTGAAAATAATATTTCTGACTTACAGAGAGAAATTGACAGCCGTGCATCATCTTTTATTGAAGAATTAGAGAAGAGAAAAGATAATTTACAAAGTGAAATTTCCACCAATCAGCGGGATCTCAGACGATTACCCCGGGGAGAATTGCGATTAGCCGAATTACAGAGGGATAGAACAGTAAAAGAGAGTATTTATTCTAATATTTTAGTTCGTTATAATGAAGCCAAAGTTTCAGATGCAGCAATTATGCCCGATGCATTTTTAATTGAGGAAGCAGACATACCTTCAGTTGAGCAGACTGGTGTAAGTGGTAGCTTAAAGAGGTTACTTTTTGGACCGTTTTTAGGCCTTGCATTTGGAATCGGATTGTTTATTTTGTTGGATTTTATGGATAAAACGGTAAAGGATGCAAAAGAAGTTTCAGCGAAATTAAATCTGCCGGTTTTGGCTTCCATTCCAGTTATCAATGATGAAAAAGAGATACCGGATGATTTAAATCCTGAGAGAAAAGTAGATTCAAAGCTTATCACTTCTTCCTATGCACCGCACCTGGCCGGAGAGTCTTTTAGAGTATTAAGAACAAAAGCGATGATGAATATAAAGAGTGAGAATATCGCCTTTTTAGTGGCAAGTCTAAATCCAAATGAAGGAAAATCTCTGGTTGCATCAAATGTAGCTATAACTTTTGCCCAGCAAAAAATACCTACTGTATTATTGGATTGTGATTTAAGAAGAGGTGTACTGCATAATTCGTTTTCTTGTAGCAAAAAGCCTGGTTTAACTGACATATTAGTCGGCAATTCCCCTATCCAAATGTCCGAGATATCAAAAATGATTCAACAGACTCACATTCCAAATTTATTTTTAATTTCTAACGGAATTCAGGTACCAAATCCTTCAGAACTATTGGGAGGAAATCGAATGAGAGAGGTATTTGAGGTTTTGAAAAGGGAATTTGGTGCTATAATATTTGATACACCTCCAATTGAGTTTATTCCTGATGCACTCGTATTAAACAATTTCGTGCATAATATAATTTTTGTTGTCAGGTATGGTAAAACAAATTTGGCAAAAATCAGGGAGAAGATAAAAGAGTTCCCTACGGCTAAGGCGGATTTGATGGGTGTAGTAATAAATGCCCATCAGGATATGGTTGAAAAAAAATATGACGCTTATTCTTATTACCATTATTAATAACAGAGGTCAGAATGGAAATTAAAGGACAATTAAAGGATTTTTTTAAAAATAATTTTATGGTGGAAATAGATGGCAATTTCAGTGATGATGATTCATTCTTGGAGAATGGTATTATAGATTCTACCGGAGTGCTGGAGTTGGTAATGTTTTTGGAGGAAAATTTTAATATTAAGGTTGCCGACGAAGAATTGCTGCCAGAAAATCTTGATAGCTTTAATAATATTAACAAGTACCTGAAATCAAAAACAAGCTAATCAATTATTATGCATATTCAGGAATATTTATCCCACCTGTATAATCTCCTATAGAAGTTATCATAAAAAAATTGTCTAATTTTTAATTGAGTTTGAGTTATTTATGGAAAATGTTATTGGTATCATAGGTGGAATGGGTCCTGAAGCAGGCTGTCTTCTTCATCAAAAGATTATTCAATATACTCCGGTTCAAAAAGATCAGGATCACCTTGAAATAATTCTTCATACCAATAGTAAAGTGCCGGACCGAACGCTTGCCATATTGAACAAGGGAGAAAATCCGGTAAAAGAAATTAATCGTTCAATAAATTTATTAGAGAAGGTGGGTGTAAATATTATTGTAATTGCTTGTGTCACTGCCCATTATTTCGCTGATAAATTTATATTTAAAAGTAAAACAAAATTCATCAATATTGTTGAAATCAGTGCAGCATATGTTGCAAAAAAACATCCGGAAATAAAAAGAGTTGGAATGTTAGCAACTTCGGGCACAGTGAAATCAGGATTTATTCCTAAATTATTTTATTCCTGTGGTATCGAGATTGTTACTCCCAACGAAAGTGATCAATCGGACTTAGTCATGTCGGCAATTTACGGTGATCAAGGTATAAAAAAAGGAATCAAGTCAGGAATTCCAAAGAAAAAACTGATGACCGTGGTTAAAAAATTAAAAGATAATAATTGTCAGGGTATTTTAGCGGCCTGTACAGAAGTTCCCCTGGTATTAAATCAAACTGATATGGATATTCCCTTCTTTGATGTAATGGATATCTGTGCAAAATATCTCACTGAAAATTATGCTCAAGTTTAATATTCTTTAACATCCCATATTTTCCCTTGAGCCATTAAAATTAAATTACGAAAAATTTAGTTCCAGATTTCTCCAAAGGATGTATTAATGAGTATTAGCAAAACACTTATTTTGATGCTTATTTCCGGCGAAATACTTTTTTCAAGGAATGTGCAGGTTACAAATGTATTTATAAGTAACATTAACGGTGAATATGCAACCATTAATTATGATCTGCAAAGAACAAATCCGGCTATTTCTTCCGAGCAACCTGTTTGGATTTTTGTAAAATATCGTTTAGCAAGTGAGGATAATTTTACCGGTTGGAAAGATACCGATGATTTTGATGCCTCAAATGATGCCAGTGATACCAATACTGATGCACGCGCTGCTAGCGTTAATGCAAACTTATTAGGTGATGTGGGCATTGTTACTTCTGCGGGCACAAAAAGTATCAATTGGCATTGGGGGGGATCTGGTGGTATAGGATCCGGAAC
>CAZTXJ010000210.1:0-2271 GCA_964617285.1 uncultured Calditrichaceae bacterium
AGGAAATGAGAAATCCCTTTTTGGTATATTCATATAAATCCCGCCTGTCCCAGCGAATCTGGTAACTCAAAGAGGGGACCCAGTCTGTGCCATTTTTGGAAAATGAATAATCTTCATATTCTCCGGGAAGTTTTATTCGCTTCATGTCAAAATTGACTTCTGTCTGGAGATATAACGATAATTTGCGTCCAATGGTGACATCGAAACCGAACCGGTCCTCGTCAAAATCAAAGATCTTATTGGCCTTTTTCACCTTGGACATTCCCAGGCCAAATATCAGCCGGGACTTATGTCCAATCCAGGGATTAAAGTAGCGGATGAAAAAAGATGGATCATATCCCAGCCAACCTCCAATGCTCAGTTTTTCATTCCTTCCCCGGAAGTTGTAATGGGTCAGCTGCATTCCGTAACTGATTTTATTCCAATCGTGTTCGTTGATGAATACCAGCGGCAGCGGCAAAAAGTACCAGCTTTCGGTGACTATAATCAGCAGAATATTGGTACCCTGTTGCTGGACGATTTCCAGTTCCACCCGGTTAAAGAGATAAAGATTCTGGATGCGGTTCCGAATCAGCAGCAAGTCCTGCTGGGAGAGTGAATCGGGGAAAGTAAAGGGAATTTCCCGCAGGATAATATTGGGTTTGGTTTTCTCATTGCCCACCAGAATTACTTTGTCAATTGCAATCGGAAAATGCACCGGTTCCTGCCCGTAAAACCGGGAGAAGGCAAAAAGCAGTAAGATGACTGGTAGGATAAAATTCTTCACAGTTTGCTAACTCCGCTCCATCCAGATTGGATTCGTCAAACAAAAATAAGTGCGATCACCGCTTCTGGTAAATCCTTCCAACCGGATATAATCTGGCTGGTCGGATAGGGTAATCTTTTCAGCAAATTGATGATTATTGAGAGGAATATCGATTTTCTTCTTTATTTCCCTTTTTTCCTGATAGTTTCCCAGAACCATCTGCACGGATTGCCAGGGGCCATATTCCGCTGTGCTGATTCCGGTAATGCGGATAATTGATTTGTCTTTTATCCGGACCATGTCGCCAATCCCGGCGACTTGCTCTCCATGATGTATTTCCGGATTGAGGAATGGCCCGGTGGATATAAGACAACGAAGCTCCCGGATACTGCGCAGGATATCTTTTCTATTGAGACCGGGGGATCGAACCGCAGTGCGTGCTTCTCCGAAGAGATGTTCCCGGTGGTAATCCATTTTCAGCAACGGAATTTTAACCTGACGGAAAGAATTAAAATTCCCGTGGGCGTCATTTCCGGCGACAATCCCATACTTTTTTCTGCTCAGCAATAAGCTTTGCCATAACTTCAAACCGTTTTTGAGTGATTCAAAGCTGCCGCTATTCAGGATCTGCAAAACGTTTAATTCAGTGGAAGAAAAATCATCAATATCCCAGGTGCCCCGTCTTAAAATCAATTTCTGTGATAAGGGTGGTTGTTCCACCGGATGAGCGGCGATTGCCAATGAGTCTGCCGATTTTCTCCTGAGCAATTCCGGAAGGTCCAGGGTTGGTCGGTTTCTTAACAATTTTTCCCCACTGTCCCCGTCTCCCGGTAGAAATAATTTTTCGTCCAGTACCAGGCAATGGACATTCTTTCCCCGGCTGTTTCCCACCGAAACTTCTTCTCCCGGGATCAGGCAGAAGTTCTGAGAATCGAGGTTTAACTGCCTGACCTCATCCCTTATAAGCGACCATTTCTTCAGTTGCGGATCGTTTTTCGAATAATCGTCCGGGTGGTCATCCAAATCGTAGGAATGATCGGTCACTGCCAGGAAATCCAGACCAATGGTTTTGGCTGCCTCGATACTGGCGGAGAGCGGTGCCCCAAATTCCACCTGATCGCTGGTAAAATTGCTGTGGAAATGGAGATCTCCCCAGTACCAATCTTCCTGTTTGGGCAGAACCTCTTCCGAAATCCGGATCTCGAAGGGTGGGTGAGGTATACCCCGGTAATTATCCTGAATCAGCTGGCGTTCTCTTTTTCGGGAATCCCGGTAGTTCAGACAGGCATTAATTTGGTATTCACCTGCCGCTGGAAAATTGTTCGGATCTAACCAGATTGTTTCGCTATATAATGATTCTTTTAATTCGAGGTCCAGATTTAATTCAACCATTTTATCTTCCTGAGTATGGGAGTTTACGATTGTTATTCTTACCGATTGCAGCCAGACCGGAAAATGATGCGTATCTTTGATGAACAGGAAAAGTGGCACAGGTGTACCTTTTTGAGCCCGGATGGGAAGATCGA
>CAZTXJ010000210.1:2371-4811 GCA_964617285.1 uncultured Calditrichaceae bacterium
ATGAACAGGAAAAGTGGCACAGGTGTACCTTTTTGAGCCCGGATGGGAAGATCGAAGATGATTTCCGGTTCTTTGCGATACAGCCTGCTGGGCAGAAAGGGAATCCGGTAATGAATCTCGGCATATCCCAGAATGGGAAGCAGGAAGAAGAACCACAGGGAAATATGCTGGATAATTTGATAAACGTAACTGTCCATACACTTAAAGAATCATGAATACCTGGTTACAGATTTTTAAGCAAATAAGTTAAGGGAAAGAAGACCGCTGGCCAAATTAATTATTGAAACCCGTTTTGGTTTGATTCAATTATTCAGCCCCTGGGAAGCCAGATTATCACACTCGTTCCCTGGCCACTTTTACTCCGGATTTCTATTTCACCCCCCATTCTTCGGAGCAATTGCCTGGTAATCGCCAGGCCCAGACCACTTCCGGTGGCCTTGGTGGAATAGAATGGTTCGAAAATTTTTTCCCGGTCTTTATCCGGGATACCCTGACCCCGATCTGCCACTTCCAGCCGGATTCTTTTTGAACCTTCCTCACTGACCCGAAGGATTACAGGAGCATCATCGGACGATGCATCCCGGGCATTGTTCAACAGATTCAGTAAAATCTGCCGCAGGGCATCTGGATCTACCTGGATTACGGGCAAATCGGACTGGATTTCTGTATTTATATGCTGATCGGGAATCCTCTTTACAAAATCCTGAATAAATTCCTGTAATTGAATCGGTTCCGGATTTAGTGGTCTTTGTCTGGCGAACTGGAGAAAATCCTCCACCAGACGATTCAGACGGTCGATCTCATCCGGAATAAAGGTTAACATTTCATCGGAAGTATCGGAATAACGCTTTTGCAGAACTTCGGCGGTGGTTTTCATGATGCTAAGCGGATTCCGGATTTCATGGGCGACCGAAGCCGCCATTTCCCCTAACTGCGCCAGCCGTTGTTGCTCCTTCATCCGGTCCTCCACGGCAAACAATCGACGGGTAGCGACCAGGATCAATGCCGAGAAAAGAATCAGAATAAATAATCCTCCGGCTCCGATATACAACGTTCCGGTCTCGAAATCGTGCAGGGTGGAGAAAAACTGCAATGGCGCATCAATTACCAGGATGGCAACCGGTTCCTCGAAATCATTTAGCACCGGGAAATATGCCGAGAGAAAATATTGCTTCCCGCTTTTCAGTAATATCGGGGCAGGGGTTTGGCCCTGGGAGGCTTTCAGCAGCAGATCGCGTTGGATTGGGAAGGTCATCAGAGAATCACCAATCCGAAAGTTTAACCGGTAATCCACCAGCATCCGGCCACTGGGATCCAGCAGAATAATATTTTCCAGATCATTACTGATCTTTAATTCATAGAGCAGCTGCTGATAGAAAAGGGCAGTGGGGGTGTTTTCGTTGCCCGGCAAAAGATTCTCCAGGTCATTGCCATTGATTAATTTTACGCTGGCCTGTCCAACCTGTAAAAATTGCTTCTTCAAGGCGCTGGTCAGATCGGATTTTAATCCCTGCAGGAAAAACCAGCCCAGGAAGTTCAAACCGGCCAGGGCGATCAATCCGATGAAGATGATCAGGTAAATAAATTTTCGCTGAACAAATTGATCGGGTTTAATCATTTTTAGATTTTTTCTTTTTAAATATTTCCAGCCACTCTTTGACCTCCCGATCACTTAAGGATCGGTCCGGCGCTGTACTTCTCCTGTCCCCTCCGGCTTTTGAATTTCGCTTCAGTCGGATGCTTCGCCAGAATTCTCGGGACTCCCGGACCTTTGCTCCATGGTCCCTCGCAGTAAACTGAATTTCCCGGTCCGAAGTCACTACTTCTACCTGACCCGGGGATGGATCTTTTCGGATCAGTTCCTGGATAACCTGGTCTGCCTTTGTTCTCCCTTTTGAAAAAACGACCCGTATCCTTCCGGATAGAACCGGTCCATTTTTTACCCCGGAACGGCCATCGAAAATGACAATGATCTGCGAATTTTTTATCTGCCGGGAGGAGTTCAAAACTCTGAGAAGATGGTCGCGCTGACCTTCCAGATCAAGCGTGCCGGGAAAATCTTCCTTCACCGCAAGTATTAAATTATATCCATCGATAATTATTCTATCTGCCATAATGATTGTTATTTTCTTTCTGCATTTAGTTTATTTTTGCTTCCTGCCGGATGATACTCTCCATTGCCAGCCGTCCACTGACCATCGCTCCTTCAATGGTTGCCGGCAATCCGGTATCGATCCAGTCACCCGCCAGAAAAAAGTTTGGAATACCTGTTTCGGTTCCCGGTCGTTCTCTCACGAATTCCGGGGTCTGAGCAATAGTTGCCCGTTTTTCTTTGATAATCTTATATTTCAAAAGTTTATGGGTAGTTTCAAACCTGACCCCTAAATGATTTAAGAGCTCGGCTGATACCATATCGATAATTTCCTCACGGGATTTATCC
>CAZTXJ010000211.1:0-3309 GCA_964617285.1 uncultured Calditrichaceae bacterium
CAATTTACTAATAGTTTTAAGGAGTTTTATCATGAAGCAGTTAAAAAATATAACCGGATTTATCGGTTTAGCGATTTTATTGTTAAATTTCGCCTGGGCGCAGGATTCGACCCAAACTCAACAGCGGGAAAGAGTTCAGGCCAAAGTCCAAAGCAAAGTAAAGGCGGAAGTAAAAAACCAGAATCAAGTAGGTAAACAAGACGCCGCTCAAGCCGATATGAAAAAAAGAATTATCCACGGGCCCAATTTTGTTGATCAGAATAATGATGGATATAACGATAACGCCCCGGATCATGATGGCGACGGAATTCCCAATGGACAGGATCCGGATTATACCGGTGCCGGTAAAGGCAAACGGCAGCAACAATTTATCGATAATGATGGGGATGGTATTGCTGATAATATGGTGAAACAGGGCGGAAAAGGATATGGCAACAGGCAAAATCGTAAAGGCGGATACGGACCTGGCGATGGTACAGGTAACCAGGGTGTGCGACCCCAGGATGGTACTGGCTATGGACCCGGTGCAAAATCCGGAAATTGTGATGGAACAGGTCCCAAGGGAAATCGAAAAGGTGGATCTGGTAAATAAGATAAATAAAACTTGGCATCTCTCCGGAATACGGGGAGATGCCATTTTCGTGTTGGAGAATAAAATGATATCAAGACTTTACATTATCGTTGTAATTTTCTCGATTTTGGCCATGGTGGGCGAAGTATTCTCGCAATGGTCTTACTCACTTTCCATGAATCAGGAGTTTAATTCGAATCCTTTTAGACTGCCGGAAGGTGAGGAAGACCAGATCTCAAATATTGCCATGGGTATTCGTCATGACTGGTCCGCTGCAGCTCTGCAATATTACGGGAGTTTTACCAGATTCCAGCAGAATGTAGCGCGAAATTTTTACTGGCATCAGCTGCATCTGGAGGGTGGGGATACAACCAACTGGTTTATTAATGTTGACAATCGTATCAACCGAAACGAATTTGAGGTTTATAATTATTTTGCTGCCCGAACAGGTCTCAATCATCTTTATGTTGCCGGTAAAACCTATTTCCGGTTGGGTGCCAATGCAAATCTTAACTTATACCAGAATTTATCGGATATTAACAATATTCTTGTGGGGACATATCTGTCTATGAACCGGTCCTTTCAAACCAGGACCAGCCTTTTCGGCACGTTGTCGTTTCAATATAAAAAATACCTGGAAACCCAGTCCGTTTCTGATCCTGATACCACAGCTTCAGTTCTTTATCAGATTTCACAAATGCCCGGTCAGGGGGGTGGCGGACAGGGCCCCGGTGGGGGAATGGGAGGTGGAAGCGGCGTTTATTATGTTTCCCAAACCGAGTCGCCCTCGGTAGCTCAACTGGTACTGAATGCCAGAATTGCTCAATCTTTAATCAAATATACCGGTCTGGCAGTGCAATATCAGCAACGTATAGCAGTCATTAAACAGGACCGCAGCCTGGCTGGCCTGATTTACGGTTTTGACCGGGAATCCCAGATCTTTGACGATCCCATGGGATACCAGGGATCGACGGTCGGAATAGAGCTCACCCAGATTCTGCCCTGGCAGTTCATGCTCAAAGGAGCCGGATACTATCAGGAAAAAGATTATCTAACCCAGGGTATCTACCTGGATTCGGAAAATTTTGATGAGACTATTCTGCGTAACGATACTTATCGCACGTATTGGCTCACCTTGAGCAAAACATGGAACCCCGGCTTCCTGAACGGAGGCAATCTGGGGGTTGAATTAAATTATCAATGGATTGACAATAATTCGAACAGCTACTGGTACAATTACCAGAACCGGTATATCTCCGCCGGAATTCAATTGGATTTATAAGAAAGGGTTTAATTCAATGGCTCGACCGGCTAAATTTAATGGAAAATCATTTGTCAGCTTTTTAGTACTTTTTTACATCATTATTCTTACCGTAACCGGCATAGTCCTTTATTTTTCTCCACCCGGACGAGTAGCAAACTGGGTGGAATGGCGGTTTCTGGGACTGACCAAAACCGGATGGCAATCGGTTCATACCATCTTTTCTTTTACTTTTGTACTGCTGGCCGGATTTCATCTTTATTACAACTGGGTAGTCTTTTGGAGTTATCTGAAATCCAAAGTGCAGGCTGGTATCAAGATGAAACGGGAACTCATCCTTTCCGGTTCATTTACCAGTATTATTCTTGTTCTTACCATATTGAATTTTCCGCCGTTTAGCTCGGTGATGCAGTTAGGAGATTACCTGAGTGAATCCTGGAGCAATGAGAGCACCGAACCGCCCATTCCCCATGCCGAGTTGCTCACTGTAAAAGATTATGCTCAAAAAACCGACCTCAGTTTGTACAAAGCGTTGCAAAATCTCCATCTTGCCGGTCTGAAAGGAATTGATTCGCTGGCCGTCATCGGAGATATTGCACAACTGAATGGGCTGACCCCAAATGAAGTAGCGCTAAAACTGTCGAACCAAACCATATATCAGCAATCAGTCCAGCAATATTTTGGCTTCGGTAGGATGACCATAAATCAGGTGAGTAAAGAATTACAAATAGAGCCAGGCATTGCTATTGATCGGTTGAAAAATTCCGGATTAAAATTCAGTCAGGATCAAATCTTAAAAACAATTGCTGAAGAAAATGACTTGAAACCTTTGGATATTGTGAATATAATTAAAGGTGAACATCAGATAGAAGGGGGAGAACATCTATGAAAAATTTAATTTATGTTTTAATTACCGTTTTTTTGATGGGCAGTGCGACATTTGCTCAGAGTAATGATTCCACCAAAACGGAGAAGACAAAAGAACAGGTAAAAACCGAAGTCCAGCAGAAAAATCAGGAGCAACAGCAGGAACAAAGCGAAAAACAGGAGCAGGAACAAAAGCAGCAAAAACTGGAGGGATTTGTTGATCAGAACGGTAATGGAATTGACGATCGGCTGGAGCAGGGTAGAAATGGCAAGGGTTATGGTAAGGGTAAGAAGGGTCAGAAAGACCGCTTCATTGATCTGGATGGCGATGGGATTTGCGATGGAAAAGAATCTGCGGTTGGTTTGCGAAAGATGTACCAGCGCCGCAAAGGCCAGGCCGGGAAGAAATAGAGAGATAAGTAAATCCATAGTCATAGAAAACAATTCAACCTAAAACTTGTCATTGCGAATTCCTGACGTCAGTCAGGAATGTGGCAATCCTATTAAGGTGCTTGTTAATTTTCCGTCCAAGGATCAATACAAAAAAAAGAAGATTACTTCGCCCTCCCTGGCTCGTAAAGACAAAATAATAAATCATGCTGTCCCGCAG
>CAZTXJ010000211.1:3409-4767 GCA_964617285.1 uncultured Calditrichaceae bacterium
CAGCTGCGGGATCGCAAAGACAGAGTAATAATTTATGCTGTCTCACAAGGGCACGTTCGGTCTCACATTTTATAGCTCACCCTTATTAATAACATTATAAACTGCTGGACATCTCTGAAAGCTCCTATTTATATTTTACAAGTTAAAATTTTATTTTGCATCAATCAGCTTTACCTGAATTGTATTGTCAGAAAGGAGTCATTTAATGAAGTATCATATTGAAACGGAAATGGTGCATGGGGTCCATCAGTCCGATCCGCATACCGGCGCTTTATCCATGCCCATTTACCAGACCTCAACATTTATTTTTGAAAATTCTGAACAGGGTGCCCGGCGTTTTAAGGGCGAGGAAGAGGGATATATTTATTCCCGCCTGGGTAATCCCAATACCGCCGTGTTAGGGCAAAAAATAGCCCGTCTGGAAGGATACGAAGCGGGTATGTGCACCGGATCGGGAATGGCCGCGGTGGCCAATGTCATTTTCGCCACTGCCCGGGCTGGCGACCACATTGTGGTGGATGATACGGTTTACGGTGGTACCCACTATCTGATTGAGGATGAAATCCGGAATATCGGTATTGAAATCACCCGGGTAGATGCTTCCAGATCGGAGCAAGTGAAAAAGGCCATGAAATCCAATACAAAAATGGTTCTGATCGAAACACCGGCTAATCCGACCCTGAAACTGATCGACATCGCCGCGATAGCCCAAATTGCTCATCAGGGCAACGCACTCCTGGCAGTGGATAATACTTTCCTGACTCCATACCTCCAGCAACCCAGGGACCTTGGGGCGGACATCGTGATTCATTCCGCTACCAAGTACATCGGTGGACACGGAGACGTGGTGGCCGGTATCGTGGTTGGCCAGAAGGATTTTATCAAGAAGGCATTTAAAATTGCTACCCATTATGGCTGGACTATGGCACCATTTAATGCCTGGTTGTTGTTAAGGGGATTAAAGACCATGGCTTTGCGGGTGGAACGAAGTGCTTCAAATGCGCTTCAAATTGCCCAATGGCTGGAGAAACATCCGGCAATTGAGCGAGTTTATTATCCCTTTCTGAAATCGCATCCCCAGTATGAACTTGCCAAACGACAGCAGAAGAGCGGTGGAGGAATCATCGCCTTTGAAATGAAGGGAGGCTACAAGGCTGGCAAATCCTTAATGGATGCGGTGAATTTATGCACCCTAGCGGTAAGTCTGGGTGATTGCGATACCCTGATTCAGCATCCCGCGTCCATGACCCATGCCGGGATGAGTGAGCAGGCCATGAGAGAAGCCTATATCACACCCGGTCTGGTGCGTCTGGCGGTAGGGATTGAGCATGCGGACGATCTGATTGCCGATCTGGATC
>CAZTXJ010000212.1:159-4755 GCA_964617285.1 uncultured Calditrichaceae bacterium
AGTCCCCGCCACGGCCTAACTCTTCTATGATTTTATAATGAAGTACGGTTTTACCGATCATTTATGGCTTCCTTAATGATGCTTCCCGGGGCCTGCGGGACAAGTCCCCGCCACGGCCTAACTCTTCTATGATTTTATAATGAAGTACGGTTTTACCAGTCATCTATTCTCTTGGAAGTTTTTTTCCAATGGTCTTCAACTTCTTAATTTCAATTTAGTTTGTTCGATTTGAAGAGGATTATTTTATTCACCGGACTTGTTACCAGATTATTCCCGAACTCCAGACAAAGACCACAGGCGGCGGCTATTCGAATATTAATGATGCTTCCACCCCAGGTGCACCCGCGAATGGTAAGCCGGTGCGGTGATATTCCATTCCGGTCGAACCAGCCTCCGGAAACCTCATACAGATTTTCCTCGGCTTTACGGATATAGTAAACTGAATTGCGGGTCTTGACAAAAATAAAATCACCATGCTCCAAATCATTTTTACTGATTTGTTTAAGTTGATCAATTCTTTCAATAATGCGATCTAAACTTTGTCCCGGTTTATTCATATTAGCTTTTCCGAATAGAATTTTTATTTTTATGAAGAGTATAAGGCTTTATCAACATGACGTTGGGCTTTTTTGAGCACAGATATTTGTCCCAACACTTGCTGCTTTAACCAAGCTTTTCTAATATTTTGGATTGCAATATTTTTTACCGATCATCTTCGTATTCTCACAAGGGTAGTTTCATCTTCTTCATAAATGCTGTGTAGCGTGAATCTTTGTGGATATTGCGCAGCATCGGATCACCTTCAATTTGTGCAAGACCACCATCACGCTGATCGTAGGCACGTCTCAACCAATCGAAGGCTTTATCTTTATTTCCGCCATAAGCGCAAATTTCTGCTATCTGGAACGCATCCACGTTTTGGTACTTTTTAATGAACTCCTTTAGTATCCCATCCGCCTCCTTCTCTTTTCCCGCGGCATAATATACCAGTGCAAGCCCATACATTCGCCAGTCCGGATCAATTTCTTTCATCATCTCCAGGAGTGCTGAATCTGGTTTTCCTTCAAAAAGATAAATACGTCCAAGCATCATATGCCCACTCGGATAACGAGGGTTCAGTTCAAGGGCCTTTTTGAAATCGGCTTCCGATTTATCCGTTGAATCTGCATACCAATAAAATAAACCAAGGTTATTATAACCGGCAATTCTTAGGGGATCGAGCTTAATTGAACGATGGATCAGTCTAATAGCTTTTTTAAATCTTCCCAGCGTAAATGCTAAAGTGGCTGCGCCGCTCAAAACATCAGCGTTCCCGGATTCCAGATCCAATGCTTTCTGATAAGACTCATCTGCACCTTCCCAGTCCCAGTCGAAGTATTGTTTAATCCATCCCATTTGTGAATGTGCAACAGCAAGATTTGGGTCAAGCTTGAGTGCCTTTTCCACTTCCATACGCGCTTTCTTATACCCTTCATCTAAGGGCATATAGCCATTATCAGCCAGCCTGCTATGAGTCTGGGATAAACCTACCCAGGCAGGTGCATAAGCAGAATCAGTGGAAAGTGCATTTTCGTAATAACCCACCGCCTTCAATAAATCTTCCTTGTCGCGAAGATTTGAAAAATGGTTTCCAAGCAAGTAGGCATTGTAAGCCTCAGGAACAGTTTTTTGCTCTTGTGCTGTATTATCTTTACCTAACAGGGTTGCATTAAGTGCCTCTGCTACAGAATGTGAAATAGAATCCTGCAAACCAAATATATCTTTTAAGGTACCATCATAGCTATTCGACCAGAGCGTGGCGTCTGTCTCTACATTGACCAGGTCTGCTGATATACGTAAATTATTACCTTCCTTTTGCACACTTCCTTCAAGTATGTTTTTTACGCTAAGCTTTGCAGCTATGGTTTGAATATCAAAGTTCTCTCCTCTGAACGAGAATGAGGAGGTGCGGGCGGTAACACGCAATTTCGGATTCTTTGAAAGGACATTGATCAGTTCCTCAGACAATCCATCGGAAAAATATCCCTGGTCCCCTTGAGGACTCAGATCAGTAAATGGGAGAACAGCAATGGTTTTTACCTTATCCTGTACCGCAGCTGCTTTTGAAAACGGTTTGAACAGGTAAAACACAATAATGAACAGGACCAGAACAGCAGCTGCAATGTAATAAGTGAGTTTTGCGGGTTTTTCCAGGGTTTTCACTGTGGCGGAATTTTTGCCTTCTATTGCCTGTAGAGCCTCAACCAGTTCACCAATCGATTGGTACCTCTCTTTGGAATTTTTGGCTAGTGCTTTTAGTATAATCTGCTCTAATTCCGGAGTTGATCCAACTATTGGTTCGGGGTCATCATTTAAAATAGAATATATGATCTGCTGTTCATAGTCTCCTGTAAAAGGTAATCGTCCTGTAAGCATTTCGTACAGCACAACTCCGAATGACCAGATGTCTGTTCTATTATCCACAGCCTCACCTTGCGCTTGCTCCGGTGACATATAAGCTGCTGTACCAAGGGTCGTATATTCTTTAGAGAACTCCATACCAATACCCGCTACCTGTGCTAAACCGAAATCCATTATCTTCACTTGACCTTTAGGAGTAATCATGATATTGGAAGATTTGATATCCCGATGGATAATACCTTTTTCGTGAGCGGCTTGAAGACCTTCAGCAATCTGGGTGGCATAGTTGATAATATCTTTGATAGGTATGGGCGTATCATGATACGCCCCGACGATGTTTTTTAGTTCCTGACCTTCAATATATTCCATGACGATGAACATTTCATCATTCGCTTCTTCGATAGCGTAAATGGTGGCAATATTGGGATGATTGAGAGCCGCAGCGGCCTGTGCTTCAATTTTAAAACGCTCCCGCTCTTCTCCGTTAGCCGAAATCTGACGCGGCAGGAATTTGATGGCAACATCGCGTTTGAGCTTCGTGTCCTCAGCCTTGTAAACCACGCCCATGCCGCCTTCGCCAACCTGTTCAAGAATTTTATAATGCAATATAGTTTTGCCAATCATGAGTTGCCCTTCAATTGCACATTTTCTCCATTATATTATTTCTTTGGAGTAATTCTGCAAAAGTTCCTGAAATTTGGGATTTTCTCTCAATGGATCCCAGGTAGGGTCAATTTTAAGTAATGCAATGGAGACGGCATCGGTTGGTCTGGAAAGCAATTCATCCAACGCCTGAATTGCTAAATCCGGTTCCCCAACCATTGTATATATTTTTGCCAGATCGAATAACCGGAATGTACCGCGCCATGCTTCCCGGCTGATGGGCAATAATTCATACCCATGTTTGCCTTCCCGTATCGCAGTTTCTTTCTCCCCTAATCCCGCACAGGCAATACCCAGAGACGTATATAGCCGTGAATCCTGAGGATTCTGTTTGATTTTTTCTTTTAATAATTTTTTAGCAGCCAGAAAATGCTTTTCAGCCATCGTATTATTTTTCAGAAACCGATAGGTTTCAGCCAAATATAAATCCTCAGGTTTGTAAAAAAACTGATCATCAATTTCTTTAATGCCCTTAATTTGGTTTAAAGCGTCATTAAAATCCCTATTAAGAATATCACAATAATAAAGGGAAACAACAAATAGGTGTGAATCCAGGCCTATTTTTCTTTCTTGTGCGCTTAATATTATGGAACGTGCCTTTTTTGTATCCCCGCTGGCAAGTAAATAACTGCGAGCTTTGGTCTGGTATGGGGGAATTGCTTCCGGGGCCAAAAGATTTGCCTTATCGAAGTAGGGAATGCTTTTTTCATATTCTCTCAAAAGAGTATAGGTTTCACCGATTGAAAAAACGGTGGTATAATCCCTGGGATCGAGTTCGAAGGTTTTTTCCAGATACTCAACTGTTTTCTTCATTTTACCCTGCCGCCTTAACACAAAAGCGATTCCATTATTGGCATCTACAATGTTGGGATTTAGTGATATCGCCTTATTATACTCTTCAATGGCAGCGTCATAATTAAGTATGCCATGGTAGTAATAGTCTCCCATGGCGACATGAGCTTCAGCTAAATCCGGGTTAATATGCAAAGCTTTTTGGGCATTCGCTTTTGCTTGCTCCAAATTCTCATCCGTGTGTTCGAAGTATGACCAATACATATTGGATTGAACGGTTGATAATGCCGCATATGCTGCTGCAAAGCCGCTGTCTAATTTTATGGCGTTTTCGAGCAGCTCTTCTGCAATTCTTGAGTTCTTTTCGCTGGTAATGTCCTGTGAATAGTATTTTGCCTTTAAATAATTATCGTATGCTGCAGAATTGTTCGTGATATTGCTTTCCAGGTTCCGTTGTTCAGATTTGACGAGTTTTAGATTTAAAGCTTCGGCCACGGTGGCGGCTATTTCGGACTGAAGCGTAAAGGCACTGGAAAATTCAGCTTCGTAGGGTTTCGACCACATTTGGGTGGAATTCTCAATATTTACCAATTCAGGATTCACCCGAATCCGTTTTTTACCATCGCTCAATTTTTCCCATTGAACAGTTCCTTCGAGAACATACTGCACGCCCAGTTCCTCACCAATTTGCTTCAGGGATTTATCCGTATTTTTATATTGCATGGCGCTGGAACGGGCAAT
>CAZTXJ010000213.1:0-4750 GCA_964617285.1 uncultured Calditrichaceae bacterium
TCTCCTTCAAAATTCCGGGCAGGGTGGGGGATTCCCCGATCATTGGTGCCGGTTTATATGTGGATAATGAAGTTGGTGCGGCAGGTTCCACCGGCCGCGGCGAAGCTAATTTGAAAAATCTCAGCTGTTTTATGATCGTGGAGTTGATGAGACAGGGGAAATCCCCGACTGAAGCCAGTCTGGAAGTCTGCCAAAGAATTGTCAAACATACCAAATTGAAATATTTATTGAATAAACAAGGGCTTCCGGATTTTAACGTGAAATTTTATGCGCTAAACAAGAATGGCGGGACCGGTGGGGCATCCATTTATAGTGGCGGAGAGATGTGGGTAGTCGATAAAAAAGGCCAACGGCTGGAGCCGTTAGCCTATCTTTATAAGAGAAACGAATAATTTTGGCAGACCCGTCCGAACCCAATACTATGATCGAATTATTCCTTCGGGAGGTCTAATCCATACTTATCGCTGATATCCAGCGGTGGCATTGGTCCATCCAGTGGTTTGGCATCCTTGACATACCAGTCATACCAGTCCAAAACCCGGTAAAGGAAATCCCGTTGACCGGGCTGTTTGCTGTTGCCGTGTTTTTCCCCGGGATATTGAACCAGGCGTACTGCTGGATGGTCGTTCATTTTCAGCCGGTGGTAAAACTCCTGGCTTTGCGACGGACTGACCCGGGTATCGGCTGTGCCACCCAGGATGAGGACCGCGGTTTTACTCTGGTTGGCGTAGTAAATGGGACTTCGCTTTAGACTTAAATCCCACATCTCCTCCAGTTTTTTACCTGAGTGGACATAGAGTTCCTCGTATGGAATATCAGTGGTTCCCCGCTTGCTGATCAGATCGCTGATGCCCACAAACATGCATACCGCCCGGACGTATTTGGTATAATAGCTGGCAAACCAGGCAGCCGCATATCCACCGTAAGAGCCACCACCCAACCCCACTCTGTCCTTATCGGCAATACCGGTCTGCACCAGATAATCGATGCCATCGGCAACGTCGTCGAATTCTGTTCCCGCCGGATTTCCGTGATGCCATTTCATGGCGTACTCCAGCCCGTAACCAGTACTGGCCCGGTAGTTGGGATAGAACACGACATACCCCTTGCCGGCCAGAATCTGTCCCGGTCGGGAATAAGAGGTGAGCCATTCGTTGGAATAGTGGGATTCCGGCCCGCCATGGACAATCACCACCAGCGGGTAACTCTGTCCTTTCTGATAATCGATTGGATAAATCAGCAGTCCCTCAATCTCCACGCCGTCTCTGGCCGGATACCGAATCACATCCTGTTTGCCCATTTCTCGGGCCTTCAGCCAGTTGTTAATACTGGTAAGTTTGGTAAGATTTTTCAGATTACTCAACAGGTAGACTTCTCCCGACACCGATGGAGATTCACCCACAATCGCGGCTTGCTTAAACCCATCGGTATAACTGATTTTGGATAAAATCACTCCGCTATCTTTGGAGTGAAAAACAATTTTTCTTTCTCCCCCTTTTGAATTTACCAAACTCAGGGTGGTCCATACTCCTTCTCCGGATTTATAGATAACCGTTCCATTATTCTGCCAGGCAACCCATTCCACATGGCCCTTAAAATCCGGGATGGTCAGATTTTTTGCGTCTCCACCGGTGGTAGGAATCACGAAAACCTGGCTTACTGCATGATCATCACGACGCAAAGCTGCGGCATAGGCAAGCTGTTTGCCGTCCGGACTGAAGGCAAAATTGCCCAGTTTTCCGGGATTATCCGTTAGTTGCCGGATTTGCTGACTCTCCGGATTTAACAGATATATTTTTTGAAACATGTATTTATAATCGATCAAATTTTTTGCCGAAGCGGCCAGAGCGATCTCTTTGCCATCCGGTGAGATTTCAAAATCCCAGACCGTGAGATCATGGGTTAACTGCACCGGTTCCTGTTCCGGATCATTTATCGAGGCATCCATCAGGTAAAGATTGCGGTGTTTCCACTCTTCTTCGTAAAAGGTAAAATCGTATCCCTTCTCTTTCAGGAACTTTTCCCTTTTCGAATCAGGTTCGGTAGCTACATAACACAACTTTTTACCATCGGGAAACCACTTGAACTGCAGCACGGAAGTATTAAGGTTGGTCACCATTTGAGCTTCTCCGCCGGAGAGGGCTATCTGCCAGACCTGGGTTTTCTCATTGTCCCCCCGCTTCATCAAAAAGGCAATACTTTTTCCGTCTGGATTCCAGTCAACCCCAGAGACACTCACCTCCCCGGTAATGTATGGCCGGATCTCGCCGGTATTGGTCGAAACCAGGTAGAGCTCGCTATAGGCAGTGCCTGGTTTTTCAGTTAGTGCCCTGGGTACCCTGACCGTATAGGCAATCCATTGGCCGTCGGGACTAATCTGGGCATCGGATACGGTTTTCATGGTTAATACATCTTCCGGTGTAAGGGGTTGTGCCTGGATCGGATAATAAAAAGCCAGTGATAAAATAACCGTTAATATTAAAAAATACCATCGCCCTCCGGTACCCGGTTCATGCGAATTATTGAATTGATAAAATTTCATTATTTCCTCCGAAAATCTTTTATTAGCCAAATTTCACCAGTTGAAGATACCATCTCGAGTATGAAAAACTCGTTGTCCTCAATGGGTCATTTATAAGAAGATAAATTCATTTCACATCTGTAGAAACTGAAAATATAAAAAGCGGAGATTTATTTGGGTAAAAGTCAATTCGAAAAAATTTATTCTTTTTCTGGATACTATTCCCTGAAAAATAGATGCTTTTTTATGTTTTTTAATCCGTTGACGAAATGCAAAAATGTGATTCAGTCTGCTAAAATTTAACCGACTATAGAAATGACCTATTGTTCAACGGATATTGATTGAACGGGAGATAAAGCCGAATTGCCATGTATTTTTTTCGCATAAAAAACAACTGTAACCTCTTTCATTCCGGTTCAGGCAAATTGATCAGAAAATTGTTTTTGGGCGTCACTCTAATCCTGTTATTGTTGCTCTCCAACCACGACTTGTTCTGCCAATCCGGTCAACTGACCTTCGAACATATTTCGCTGGAGCAGGGATTATCCCAAAGCACGGTGCTCTCTATCATTCAGGATAAAGAAGGGTATTTATGGCTGGGCACGCAGGAGGGGCTGAATAAATATGACGGTTATAGTTTTACCGTTTATAAAAATGATCCAAAGGATCCAAATTCACTTTCGGACAACTGGATAACTGTATTATTTGTGGACAAAGACGGAACGCTTTGGATTGGTACAAATGCCGGTGGATTGAATAAGTTCGACCGGGAGCATAATCGTTTCATCCACTATCGCCATGAAGAGAATAATCCCTACAGTTTGAGTGACGACCGTATTTTATCCATCTTTGAAGATGGAAGCGGTACACTATGGGTTGGTACGGATGGGGGTGGCTTGAATCGATTTGATATGAAAAATGACCAATTTGAGAATTATCAGTTTGAAGCGGATAACATCAACTATGAAAATAAAAATAATATTACGGCAATTTTGGAGGACTATAACGGTTACCTCTGGTGGGGTACCGATGGTGGTGGCTTGTACCGGATGAACTGGAAAACCGGAGCCTATCAGGTTTTCAAATCAAATCCGGATGATTCTACCAGCTTGAGCAACGATCGGGTTTTATGTCTGAGTCAAGATGGAAAAGGTTATTTGTGGATAGGAACGAACGGTGGTGGATTAAATAAATTTGATCCACGTACCCGACAATTTAAACAGTACCGGATGGATCTGGAAAATCCGAACAGTTTATCTGATGATCATGTCTATACTATTGTTGAAGATTCCAACGGACGGTTATGGATCGGGACTGATGGCGGCCTGAATCAGTATCTGCCGGATCAGGATCAGTTTCTGGTTATCAGAAATGACCTGACTGAGCCGACCAGTTTGAGCAACGATATGATCCGGACCATCTATGAAGATCGTGGCGGCATATTGTGGGTTGGTACCTACAGCGGCGCCTTGAATAAGTTTGACAGTAAAAAAGCAGCTTTCAAGAATTACAGCCTGAATCCGGCCAATCCCAACAGCCTGAGCGATAAAAATGTCTGGTCTATTTTTGAAGATAATTCGGGAAAATTATGGATCGGGACCAATGACGGTTTAAATATGTTGAACCGAAGAACCGGTAAATTTAGCCATTTCAAAAATAATCCAGGTGACCCAAACAGTGTGAGCAGCAATATCATCCGCGTCGTTTATCAGGATCGCCAGGGAACCATCTGGGTAGGTACCGATGGCGGTGGTTTAAACCGTTATGACATTACCTTAAACCAGTTTGAGAATTTTGTAAATGTGCCTAATAACCCCAAAAGTATTAGTGATAACAATATCCGATGCATCTATGAAGATGGCGAAGGTGAGCTCTGGATCGGAACGATCAATGGCCTGAACCGGTTCGACCGGCAAGCCCGAACCTTTAAGCGGTATCAAAACAATCCGGATAGTCCGGCCAGTTTGCCCGGAAACCACATTCGATTTGTTTACGAGGATTCCCGCGGTGCACTCTGGATCGGGACCTTTGGTGGTTTAAGTTTGTATGTGAGAAATAAGGATGAGTTCATCTCTTTCAAACATAATCCCAGTAATCCACTCAGCTTGAGTAACGACCGGGTTTTGTGTGCGCTGGAGGATAGATCCCATCGTTTCTGGGTGGGTACTTATGGCGGTGGTTTGGATATGCTGGACCGGCAGGAATTCATCTTCGAGCATTTTACCGTGG
>CAZTXJ010000214.1:0-1806 GCA_964617285.1 uncultured Calditrichaceae bacterium
TATACCACATCCGAAATACAGAAATGGGCGTCAGGTTTCAGGACGCGGTAGATTTCCCGGAAGGCTTTGTTCTTATCCGGTACCAGGTTCAACACGCAATTGCTGATCACCACATCAACCGTATGGTTTTCAACAGGCAGGTCCTCAATTTCTCCAAAACGGAATTCCACATTGCTATATCCCAGTTTTTGCTTATTCTCCTCCGCCTTGGCAATCATCTCTTCGGTCATATCCACCCCGATTACTTTTCCCGAATCTCCCACCAGGGCGCGGGCGACAAACACATCATTTCCGGCCCCGCTGCCCAGGTCCAGCACGGTATCGCCAGCCTTAATGCCAGCATGTTCGGTGGGCAGACCACAACCCAGACCCAGATCGGCCTCGGCCAGATAGCCCTCGACCTGACTGTAATCGTCACTGAATACTGAATAATCCACTTCCTTACTTCCGCAGCAGGAATTATCTGCCTTGGTTTTCGCAGAGCCACAGCAGGATTCATCCTGCTTTTGACCTGATTGTTCGGCAATCTTGCCATACTTCTCTTTTACAATCTTTTTGATTTCATTTGAGGTTTGCATCTTATCTCTCCTTTTAAGTTAGATTTTTAATCGCATTGACAGACGGCAGTAAAGAGCGACTGAAAAGCCTCCTTCGCCTTTTTTAATTGGGCATGGTCCAGGCAATAGCAGGTTTTGGGCCCTTCAATTTCACCCTGGATAAGTCCCACCCGTTTTAATTCCCGCAAATGCTGCGAGACAGTGGATTGGGCCAGGGGCAGCAAATCCACAATATCCCCGCACATGCACACATTTTTATCCATCAGGATATTGAGGATTTTTATCCGGGCCGGGTGGGAGAGGGCCTTGGCCATATCTGCTAATTCAATTTCATTGTGATTAAATAAATTCGATTTATTCTGTGCCATAATGCTTCCTTTCCATCGCTTATCGTAAATATACGATGATAATTTAAAAAGTTGCAAACTTTTTTTATCTATAAATAAATATTAAGTTTCAGTTTTATTGTATCGGAAGAAGCAAAAAACTACTAATAGTTCAATTCAGAATTTACTGGGTGGTGTCGCGGAGGTGCACAGAGAATTCACGGAGGAAACTGATTAATTTAGATTTATTTTTATTAAGTTACATCTCTGTGGTTCTCCGAGAATTCTCCTTCTCTCTCCGTGTTATTTAAAAATTTATAATTCTCTTGCCGGGAGATTTCCTGGATTGTAATGGTTTAACCTGATAAATTTTAGTGAGGCCAATCATGCCAGAATCTGACAAATTAATCCGAAATTTTGACTCCGGTGAAACACAACAGGCCTACTCCAAAATAGCCTGGTTTTATGATTTCTGGGGCTGGTTTACCGAATCAAAAGCCAACCGTAAAGTTCTGGAACTGGCTGATATAAAGGATGGAGAATATATCCTAGAGGCGGCGGTAGGAACCGGCCGGCTGTTCCAACAAATTGTATTAAGTAATCCCGGCGGATTTACCGTTGGATTCGATCTCACCCCGGCAATGCTCCAGAAAGCCCGGCGCCGGTGTGACCCATCCGATGAACGGCGATATTCACTGGAGATCGCCGATACTTATCACCTTCCCTATTCGACTGAATCCTTCGATCTACTGATCAATAATTTTATGCTGGATTTGCTGCCGGAAAAAGATTATACCCATATTCTGGGTGAGTTTAACCGGGTCTTGAAACCCGGCGGTCATCTGCTGATTTCCACCATGGCCTTTGGTCACCGCTGGTACCACCGCTTCTGGACCTGGGTAGCAGTTACCTTCCCCAGCCTG
>CAZTXJ010000214.1:1906-4741 GCA_964617285.1 uncultured Calditrichaceae bacterium
GATTGCCACTCTGTGGTTCTGTGTGTCCACTCCCTGTCCCTCTGTGTAAGTAAGTGTTTAAAATTTCTGGCGCCGCTATTTTTTACCAGATTCTCCATGCTTAAAAATATTTCTAACTTTCAAAAAATCTTTGCTTGAACCACAGCGCCACATTCACCAGTTGATCAAAGCTAGCAATGAGACCAAATTAGACAATATCACCCTTGGATTGAGATACTAGTAATAAAACTTAAACCGGTTTAAAAAATACCGACTTTTTATTTCAGATTCCGGTTTTCTATCGCTTGAATAGCTGTGAGGCGATTTACTTGCAAGGTATGGGATAAAATTGTGTTGTTTTAACAGCGTTCCTTGTGTAAATATTCTTATGAATGGTTGTTAAAATAAATTATTTTTTATAGTTTTTAAGACAAACGTGAAATGTTTCGTTTTGAAATTCTCTGCTTTTGAAAATAGAACTTATCATGTGGAAAAAGTCATCCGGTTTAAATTCGGATTTAATCTAAATTGAGGAGGCTTTGGCACAATGCAGAAATTTGATACAATTATAATCGGTGGTGGGCCCGGTGGAACGCCTGCGGCAATTCAACTGGCTTCAAAAGGGAAAAAGGTTTTATTAGTCGAAAAATCGGGCAAGCTTGGTGGTGCATGTCTGTTTGTTGGTTGTATTCCGTCAAAAATTATAAAACATTCTGCGGATGAATATGCCCTGCTTAAAACAACCCATCTTTTAAAAGAAATATCACTTGAAGATAAGAAAGACCTGTGGGATGGGATAAAGAAAAAAATGGATGAAATTTTAACATTACGATCCAATGCAGCAAGGCAGCATATAAACAAGCTATCAAATTTAACTTTTAGTTCAGGGATAAGCAGGTTTATTTCCAATGATGAAATAGAAATTGAGGAAATAAACGGGACAAGAAATCGTTATAGTTTTGATAATGCTATCATAGCTACCGGGTCCCTCCCTTTTATACCTGAATTTAAAGGAAATGCGGTTCAAGATGTCCTGAAGAGTGAGATGCTTTTTAAAGAAAATGCTCTCCCCAAATCAATGACAATCATCGGAGGCGGGCCAATTGGAATTGAGTTAGCTCAGATGCTGACAAAACTTAATGTAGAATGTACAATTATTGAAATGATGGATACTATTCTGTCAGGGGTTGTAGAGCCTGAATTTGTCCAGGCGTTGACCCAAAAACTGACCGCTTCCGGCATCAATGTTTTTACTTCCTCAAAAGTACTGGAAATAAATAAATCCGGCAGGAAATACAACACCATAATCACTGATAAAAAGGGGTTAAAAAATGTTATTTCATCTGAACAGGTTATGGTGGCTGCTGGCAGAATACCGAACGTAGAGGATCTTAATTTGGGCGCTACGGATATCCGGTTCAATCGCCATGGTATAATTGTAAATGAATTTCTTGAAACCAGTGTGAAGGGAATCTATGCCACCGGTGATGTTATTGAAGGACCCAAATTTGCCCATACCGCAACTTATGAAGCTCATATCGCAGGAGCAAACATCCTATTGGGAAACATACATAAAAAGGATTTTTCAAAAAATTCCTGGGTGTTGTTCTCCGATCCGGAGATCGCTTCTGCAGGGTATACTGAATTAGAGGCGGTGAATAATGGTTTTAAAGTTCTAACCGGGGTATATAATTATGAGATCGATGCAGCTGCCCAGATTACAGGAAATCCATGTGGATATCTTAAATTTGTGGTGGACAGGAAAACCAATGAATTCCTTGGCATTCATATCTTTACCCAAGGAGCTTCCTCAATCATCGGTGAGGCTGCATTGATGGTATCAAAAAGGTTAACCCTAAGAGATATTGCCCAGACAATCCATCCGCATCCCACACTCACTGAGGCATTTGGTTTTCTGGCTCAAAATATGATTGGTTGAACAAAACCTAAAATAATATTATATGAAATTAGACAAATAAAAAGGCAGGTTGTTTTTTTGAACCTTATCCTTTCTTAATATTACTTTTCTGCGCAATCTATACATACTTTCTTGTCATTCTTAATAGGTTGATATTCCGTCACTGTCATTTCTCCATATTTTTCTGTCTTCAAGTACTGATGTCAATTTTGAAATGGGCTGCCCCGTTTGCCGGAAGCGTCATATCTGAAACAAAAAATATTCAAGATTCGCCAATAAGTTCATGCAAAAAAGTCCTCAATTTCAACTCTTTTTTCTGCAGCATCTTTTTCACCCAACTCCAGCAAGTATCGCACATAATCGGGCTGGAACATCAGCATCCCCAGCCAGTCCCGACTCGAAGATTTGTTGGTGCCATGACTGCGAAGCATCTGCCGAAAAAAGAAGGGTATGGCAGGTTCAAAATGCTCTGCTATTTTTCCTAAATCACTGGAAGGTCGCCGGATAAAAGTTTTGACAATTCGCTTTCCGTAACGTGCTTCTTCGGGCAATTTTTCCAGCAATCCATTCGTAAGTTCCAGTCGCGCAGCATCCTGTTCAAGCATATCCAGAAACACTGCATTCATCAATACTCTCATGACCTGTGCCATGGACGGATAATCCTGAACACCTGCATCTTCTCCTTCTTCCCAAGAGGCTTGGTAGCCTGTGGATACAGATAAAACCCGGTCGGCACCCAGGTGAATTGCCGCTGAGAAGGGACAGTAAAAATGAATTCCCCCATCTGCGTGCCATTCCCGGCCAATCCGAACTGCGGGGAAGAGGACAGGAATAGCGGCGGATGCCATAATATGATCTATTGTCAGACGGGTTGCATGGCTGACCCGGTTGGGCCGCTCCCAATCCACCAGGCAGCAACCTTCCGTCCAGGTAATGGT
>CAZTXJ010000215.1:0-4728 GCA_964617285.1 uncultured Calditrichaceae bacterium
AGTTTTAAAAATTAAATCATTCAAAAACTGGAGATTTATATAAATGAGTGGATTTACAAAAAAAGTACAATTACTCTCGAAAATTCCGGCCTTTCATGCCTTTCGAGCCCTGGGAACGCCATCATTACTTCCGGTTAATATTACCATTAGTTTACTCTACTCCTGTAATTCCAGATGTAAAACCTGCAATGTATATTTAAAGCGAGTTGATAATTTTACTCTGGAAGAATATGATAAATTATTTGCTTCACTTGGTAAAGCACCGTACTGGTTTACTTTCAGTGGTGGTGAACCATTTTTGAGACAGGATATTGCAGAAATTATAAAAATTGCCTACAAACGGTGTGAACCGGGAATTATAAACATACCGACGAATGGAAGTCTGTATCACCGTATACCTTCTTTAGCAGAAGAAATCGCCAAGAATTGTCCGAATTCCGAATTGATTATTAATCTGTCGCTGGATCAGGTGGGGAAAAAACATGATGAAATCCGAGGGTTTCCCAAGAATTTTGAAAAAGCAATGAAAACCTATGAAGGTTTAAGAGAATTGAGAAAATATCCCAATTTTACAGTGGGAATTCATACTGTTATTTCGAATTTTAATGTGATGGATTTTCAGGAAATCCATGATGAATTAATTAAACTGGAACCGGATTCATATATCACAGAAATTGCCGAGGAACGGGTGGAATTAGGTACCATTGGAGAGGGTATTACCCCGACTCATGCGAAATATTCGGTGGCTATAGATTATTTAAGAGAGCAGATGAAAAAGAAAAAAGCAGAAGGCGTCGCTAAAATTGCCCAGGCATTTCGTTATGAATATTATGATCTGGTAAAAAACATCCTGCTCCAACAAACCCAGGTCATTCCCTGTTTTGCCGGCATTCTGTCGGCACAGGTATCTCCCAATGGGGATGTCTGGCCCTGTTGTATCCGGGGAGATTCTATGGGTAATCTGAGGGAGAACAATTATGATTTCAAAAAAGTCTGGATAAGCGATCAGGCGAAGAGGATCAGAAAAAGTATAAAAGCAAAAGAATGCCATTGCCCCCTGGCAAATGCGAGTTATACAAATATGCTGGCCTCTCCTAAAACGGTTTACAAAGTGGTTAAAAATATCCGTTCAATGTAAATGTCTGTTTTTCAGCAGATTAAAAAATAAAAGAGAATCAATCTGTTTGTTTAAGAGAAATTCTTAATTAACTTCCCCAAAACCGATTTGAATCTCATATGATTAAATCCCACCGGTTATTATAGAAAGTTTTGACTTATTACATGGACTTAATTTAGCCTTCATGATTTCTTTATTTGGTATTTATTACTTATTACAATGGAAAATATTTTGAATAGAAATTGCTTGTTTACCTTCGATATTGAAGAATGGTTTCAGGTGGAGAATCTCAAGGGGGCCATTCGCCGGGAAGATTGGAAATCAAAAAAGAGTACGGTTGAAAAGAACACCGAGAAGATTCTTGCGATTCTCGACAGACATAATATTAAGGGTACTTTTTTTATATTGGGTTGGATTGCCCAGGAAAATGAGGAGTTAATAAAAGAGATTGCAGACCGGAATCATGAAATTGCTTGTCATGGATTTAGTCACGATATTGCGTATCAATTGGATCAGGAAAAGCTTCGCTCGGATATTTTACAGTCCAAAACCCTTCTGGAAGAAATATGCGGGCAAACGGTGACCGGATACCGCGCCCCCAGTTTTTCCATTAGCGACAAAGTATTAAGCATTCTAAAAAGTCTGGATTTTGAATATGACTCAAGTTATAATCCTTTTAAGTGGAATAATCGTTACGGACACATAGATACTCCTTTAAAAAAGATCACTGATGGATGCTATCAGACCGAACATGGTATATTTGAAATTCCGCTCTCGACCTTGTCTCATCTTAACCTTAATTTTCCAGTGGGGGGTGGTGCATATTTTAGGATCATCCCGTTTTTTATATTTAAAAATCTTGTCAAAACCTTACTTAAAAAGAAAAATTTTTATAATTTTTATTTACATCCCTGGGAATTTGAATTTGATCAGGAAAGAATCAAAAATATAAAATGGCAATATAAATTCAGGCATTATTATGGTCTGGAAAAAACGGAAGTTAAATTAGAAAAGCTAATAAATTTTCTGAAAGAATCTGAGTGTGAATTCCTGACAGTTTCAAATTATGTAAACCAGATCAAAAAACATTATGCCCAATAATTTATGAAACCCGTTTCTTAATTTAAGTGGTCACCCCTAACTCATCAATTTTCCGATACAACGAACTCAAACTGATGTCAAGAATTTTGGCGGCTGCTTCTTTGTTACCCTGATTAGCTTTCAGAACCTGCTCGATGTGCTGTTTTTCGAAGTCGGCTACTGCATCCTTCAACCGCAGTGATGCTTCCGGAGCTGGTTCGAGTTTCATGAGATTGGGAGGGAGATCCTTTCTGGTAATAATCTCACCTTCACTTAAAATGAGCGCCCGCTCAATAACGTTTTCCAGCTCCCTAATCCCACCTTTCCATTCATAATTCATTAAAATACGCTTCGTTTCTTCATCCATGCCGGTAATTTGCCGGTTCAATTCCCGGTTATATTTGCGGATGAAGTGATTTATCAGCAGCGGAATGTCTTCTTTTCGTTCTGCCAGCGGCGGCAGATTTATTTCGACGACATTTAGCCGGTAATATAAATCGTCCCGGAATTTTCCTTTTTCGACCTCCTCCTCCAGATTCCGGTTTGTGGCGGCAATAATCCGCACGTTTACCTTCTGTGGAATAGTGTCTCCTACCGGAATGAACTCTCCTGTCTCAATAGCTCTTAATAATTTTACCTGCAAATGAAGCGGGATCTCACCGACTTCATCCAGGAAAAGCGTCCCACCATCAGCCACTTTGAATAATCCCTCTTTATCCCTCACAGCTCCGGTAAAGGAGCCCTTTTTATGCCCAAAAAGTTCACTTTCCATTAAATTATCCACAATTGCACCACAATTGATCGCCACAAAGCGCTTGGTTTGACGGGGTGAATTATAATGAATTGCCCGGGCTACTAGTTCCTTACCGGTACCGCTTTTGCCAGTGATGAGCACATTTCCTTTTGTCGCTGCAACTTTCCGGATGAGATTGAAAACATCCTGCATGGGTTCGCTTTCCCCAATAATATTGGAGACACTGAATTTTTCCTGAACCTCTTTACGGAGATATTCATTTTCGTTTAACAATTCCCGGTGATCCATCAATCGTTTGATGCGAAGGATAACATCGTCAAAATCGAGCGGTTTGATGATGTAATCATAAGCGCCAAGCCGCAATGCCTGGATCGCGCTTTCCAGGGAGGCATAGGCGGTAATGATCATGACCGAGGTTTTTGGAGAAATGGTTTTTACCTTTTCCATCAGCTCCAGACCACCCATTTCGGGCATTTTCAGGTCGGTAATGATCAGATCAAAATTCTTTTCTTTAACCCGCTTTAAACCCTCTGCGCCGTTTTCGGCCAGGTCGCATTCGTATGTTTCTTCTTTCAGAACCAGGGATAAAGTTTCTCTGATGGTGGATTCGTCATCGACGATTAATATTCTTCCGCTCATTCGGATATCCTTTTTATGATTTTCTAATTGGCAATTTGATGGTAAAGGTTGATCCCTTGTCCACCTCACTATCCACTAAAATTTCACCGTTAAAGTTCCGGATAATTCCGTAGGATACGGAAAGTCCCAAACCTGTCCCTTTGCCAACTTCCTTGGTGGTATAGAATGGTTCGAAGATTTTGTTGATATTTTCTTGTGGAATACCACAACCGGTATCTTTTATAATAATTATGATATGATTGTCTTCTGTCCGGGTTGAGACGGAAATTTTATTTCCATATCCTTGCATGGCATCCACTGCATTAAACAGGATGTTGATAAATACCTGCAGTAATTGATCCGCAACCAGAACCGTTCCCGGCAGGTTTGGATCGAGAGAGAGATCGAATTCGATATCCTTGGATCTTTTATCATATTTAACGATACCCACCGCAGACTGAACGATCTGGTTAATATCGGATAATTTTAACTCGTAACTTGATGGTCGGGAAAAGTCGACCAGTTCCCGGACAATCCGGGATATCCGGTCGATATTCTTCATGATGGTATTCAGGTAGTCGACATTGATCTCATCCTTTAAACGCCGGCGTAAAACTTGAGTTAAAGAGGAGATGGAGGTCAGCGGATTACCAATTTCGTGGGCAATACCGGAAGCCAACAAACCCAGAGACGCCATCTTTTCCTGCTGCATAATCTGATACTGGGCCTGTTTAAGTTCCTCGGTTCTTTCTTCTACTTTCTTTTCCAGATTTTCATAGGAATCCAGCAGGTTCTGTCTCATATGGTTGAATTCACGGGCAAGCAATCCAATTTCGTCTTTGGTATCAACCGAAATTGGTGCATTCAGCAGACCCTCTCCAATGTCCTGCGCGGCATAGACCAATTTTTTTAGTGGTACAACGATCCGCTGGCTGAAATAAAATGCCAGTCCCGTAAGAAATAGTAATAAGGCTCCGATACCGATAATAGCCTGATTCCGAAGGTGGATCAGTTCTGCCATAACCGTCTGATAGCTGGATTCCGAAATTATTATCCAGTCAAACAAGTTCGAGGTTTGAGATCGCCGGAGAACCTTTTGCTGGTCATATCTTTCAATGAAATTCTGGTGATTGGTAATTTTATCCTCCGGCCAGAAGTG
>CAZTXJ010000216.1:0-4720 GCA_964617285.1 uncultured Calditrichaceae bacterium
TGATCGCAACTCGCACCGGCAAACCAGAGGCCCAATTGGGATATGGCCAGCGAATTTGTTAACCAGGAAGAATAGAATTAGATAACCAGAATCGGATTGGTGCGACAAACATGGAAAACCTTGAAATAAAAAATGTGTGGATTGCCCAGGTAACCGGAAGGAAGATCAATCCGGTGTTTGGCGATCTGATCATCGAAAACGACCGGATTTCGGAAATCCGCAAAAAGAGATTTCCGGACGATTTGGGACGAGAAGCATCCAAAGAAAAACACACACATAATCTTGCCGGTCGGGTAGTGACCAGTCCGCTGGTTAATTTCCATGACCATATTTATTCCCGTCTGGCCAAGGGATTGTCCACCAGAGGTCCGCAGGATAATTTTGTACACATCCTGGAAAATTTATGGTGGAAGCTGGATCTGGCCCTAGATCCGGATATGGTTCGTGCATCTGCGCAGAAGGCGGCTCTGGAATCCATCCGCGATGGGGTCACCTATATCTTTGATCACCATGCCTCACCTCGCCATACCAGCGGCAGCCTTGGGCTCCTTGCAGACGTTTTGCGGGAATATGGTTTGCGGGGATCACTCTGCTTTGAAACCTCGGACCGAAATGGGAAAGAGCTCGCCCACGAAGCACTCCGGGAAAATGAGAACCTGCTGAAAAATCAGAGTGAGGATATTAAGGGAATGCTGGGTTTGCACGCCCTGTTTACCCTGGAAGATTCCACCCTGCAGGAATCAGCAAAAATTCTCAAAAAACATGATACCGGAATCCACATTCATCTGGCCGAGGATAAGCACGATCCCGAATTCAGTCAGCAGAGATACCGGCTCAGACTGGCCCAACGGCTGAAAAAATTTAATCTGCTGAACCGAAAATCCATTCTGGTCCACGGGGTGCATCTGACCGGGACAGATTATGAGATCATTAAGCAATCCGGCGCAGCCATTGCCTATAATCCCGATTCCAATCTGAACAATGCGGTCGGCCTGCCGGTGTATGCCAATGTGCCGACAGAGATCCCGATTTTAGCAGGAACCGACGGGATGCATGCTAATATCCGGCGAAGTCTGAAACAGATTTTTCTGCTTTACCGGCATCAGCAAAATGATTTTGGGGCAGCGTTCCAATTCCTGCAGAAAATACACTTCGACCAGCTGGAATTCGTTCGGAAATATTTTCCGGATTATCCCATGTTGCAACCGGGAGACCGGGCTGACCTGATCATCTGGGATTATATTCCCCCTGCTCCCTTCGGCGCAGATAACTACTGGGGGCATTATCTGTATGGCATGCTGGAGAGGCCCATTCATTCGGTGATGCAGAATGGTAAATTTTTGATGGAAAATTTTCAGATAAATAGAGCCGATGTGGAACAGACCTGGATTCAGATTTATGAACAAGGCGTCCGATTGTTTAAAGAACTGAAATGAGCTTTCGGAAAAATTGTAAAAATTCATATATTAGAGAATGGCTAAAGCAAAGTTTAATGTAGTGGGTAAACCGGTTATCCGGCAGGATGGTTATGAAAAGGTAACCGGCCAGGCCAAATTTGCCGACGATTTCACCTTCCCGGATCAGCTTTATGGGGTGATGGTCCGGGTTGATGTGGTCCATGCCCGGATTCACTCGATAGACTTTTCCGGAATCAAAGATAATCCGGCGCTTACCACCATCGTTATTGTCGATGATATTCCCGGCAGTAAAAAGGTCGGTCCTATTCGGAAAGATCAGCCGATATTTGCCAGCGATAAAGTCCTGACTTCCGGCGATGTCCTGGCCATGCTGGTTGGGCCGTCGGAAATCGAGCTTCGAAATCTGGTCAGAAAGATAAAAATTAAATTTGAGGCACTGCCGGTTTTAACTGATCCTGGAAAAGCCATGGAGAAAAATGCTCCGCTGCTCCACCCGGAATACAAGAACAACCTGATTGTGCATCATCCTTTGCGCAAAGGCGATGTGAGCAAGGGATTTTCTGAGAGCGATGAAATTCTGGAACAAACCTACACCACACCCCGCATCGAGCACGCCTATATCGAACCGGAAGTCGTGACTGCCATACCGCTGGAAGGCCGGCGGGGAATTCACATCATTGGCAGTGTGCAGAATCCATTTACTGCCAGAAGGGTGGTGGCAGAAGTTCTGGGCTGGCCCTTAACCAAAGTTCGAATCCAGCAGGCTGAATTGGGTGGGTCGTTCGGGGGAAAAGACGATACCATGAATATCCTGGCTGCCCGGGCTGCCGTCGCTGCCCTGAAAACCGGGAGTCCGGTTAAAATTAAATACACCCGGGAAGAGTCAGTTCTGGAATCGTACAAACGCCATCCCTACATCATGAATTATAAGGTTGGTTTCACCCGCGAGGGCAGGATCAGGGCGATGAAGATCGATATCCTGGCAGATGGCGGCGCCTACTCTTCCATGACCCCATTCGTCACCTGGCGAACGGTGGTTCAGGCCACCGGTCCCTATGAGATTGAGCATGTTCAGACTGACGTTCGCGGTGTCTATACCAATAATCCATATACCGGTGCCATGCGCGGATTTGGCTCACCACAGCCCATATTTGCCCAGGAATCCCTGATGGATGAGATTGCGCTCCGAGTGGGAAAAACGCCGGATGAGATTCGCCGGCTGAATGGGCTGAGAGAGGGAGCACAGACCGCCACCGGGCAAACGCTGGAAAAACATGAGGTCAATCTGATAAAAGTGCTGGACACCGCTACCCGAAAAACCGGATTCAGCCAAAAATGGAAGATGTATCAAGCAAAGAACAAAAAGAGCAGCGCCGTTTTGCTGAATGGCCTGGAGAGTGTGCAACCGCAGAAAGAGTACATCATCAGTCCCGGAAATTTTATCGAACCGGGAGAATCGCTCCGGAAAGGAATTGGCCTGGCTTTGAGTCTGCGGGGCTGTTCCCTGGGAGCCGAGGGAATAGATGCGGCAGCGGCTTACCTTTCCCTGCAGCCGGACGGCTCCTGTTACCTGTTATCCGGGCTGGCTGAAAACGGTCAGGGGCTGCGAACGACTTTTAGCATCATTGCCGCAGAAACCTTCGGAATCACACCTGATGAAATTTACTACCTGGACATGGACACCAGCCGGATCGCGGACAGCGGGCCAACCGTTGCCTCGCGTGCCACTTTGATGGGCGGTGGCGCCACCAGGGAAGCCGCCACCATCGTGCGGAAACGGCTGGAGGAATTGCTCCGGACCGAATGGCAACTGAAGAAAACAGCAAAATTCAAATTTCAAAATCACATCGTCTCGGCTCAGGCCAATCCCAGAAAAAAAATACATTTCCAGGAGCTGTGCAGCCTGGCCTACAATCAGGGAATAAATCTATCCACCATTGGCTGGTACAGCGGTCCTAAGGTGCACTGGGATGAGAAAGTCGGCCAGGGCCCGGCATACTTTACTTACGTTTATGGATGCCAGGTAGCGGAAATCTCCCTGAATATTGCCACCGGTGAAGTCTACCTCGACCGGATTGTGGCGGTGCACGATCCGGGAACGGTAATCAACCTGCTGGGCGCACAGGGGCAGGTCTACGGCGGGGTAACCCAGGGGGCGGGTTACGGTCTGTGGGAGGAAATATCTACTCATCAGGGAAACATCCGGGAACTGAATTACGATCAGATTTTGATCCCCACCAGCAAGGATATTGGAAAAATCGAACCGGTTTTCATTGAAGGAAAGGAATCTTACGGACCCTGGGGTGCCAAATCCCTGGGTGAGCCAACCCTGGAATTAACCGCGGCGGCAGTGAATAATGCCATCCGGAATGCCCTGGGTGAACGGTATTTCAACCTGCCGATTAATCTGGAGGAAATTCTGTTGCGGAAAAAGCTGCGACCGGAAGATCTGAAAAGGGGGAGCGCATGATCCGGCAGAGTTTCGATTTTGTCAAACCGGGTTCGCTGAAAGAAGCGCTGGCTATTCTGGCTCAAGTTGATCCGAATATCCGTCCGATTGCCGGGGGAACGGATTTTATTCCCGGCCTCCACCAGGATTCACAGCGGTTCAACCAGATCAAAAAACTGGTTGATATCAGCAGTTTAACCGAGCTCAAACAGATCAAAAAAATCAAGACGGGGCTATCGATCGGGGCAGCGGTCACCTTCAGCGATATCGAAAAAAATAAAATTATCTTAAAGCACTATCCCTTGCTGGCAAAAGCCGTCTCGACCATCGGATCCCGGCAGATTCGCAACCGGGCTACCATTGCCGGCAATTTTGTAAATAATGCTCCCTGTGCGGACAGTGTACCCGCCCTGCTGGTATATGAAGCAAAAATAAAAATCAGAACTGCCAATAAAAGTCGCATTATCGGTTTGGAGGATTTTTTAATAAAACCTTATCAGACTCAATTACAGCCGGGTGAGCTGGTCACAGAAATCCTGCTGCCGCCACCCCCGGCCGGATTCCGGGGAGATTTCTATAAACTGGGCCGGCGTCGGGGAGTAGCCATCAGCCGGATAACCCTGGCCGTTTTAGTGAAACAAAAACACCGGAAGATTGAGGCGATCCGCATCGCCGCCGGAGCAGTCACCCCCATCGGCAAGCGGTTTCCCGAACTTGAGGCCATGGCAGCCGAAATGGAAACTTCCGACCATAATCTGCAGGATTTATCCCGGAAACTGGGGGAACAAATTCTGGAGCAGACCGGGTTGCGCTGGAGCTCTCCCTATAAATTGCCGGTGAGCCAGCAGATGTT
>CAZTXJ010000217.1:0-4687 GCA_964617285.1 uncultured Calditrichaceae bacterium
GTGGGAATATTCCGGAATTCGTGATTCAGGCCAAACCCGGCATTGTTGATCAGCATGTCAACATTCATTTTGCTTACTTCGGTTTCCAGGCGCGCCAGATCTTCCAGCTGGCTTAAATCGGCCGGAAGTATGGTAATCTGTACCTCATTTGTATCCCGGATTTCCCGGGCAAGGGTTTCCATTTTCTCCCGCCGGCGGGCCACCAGGATCAGGTCGTAGCCATCCCGGGCCAGCTGCCGGGCAAATTCGGCTCCGAGGCCACTGGAGGCTCCGGTAATCAGTACCAGTTTAGACATATTCAGGCCAAACCTTTCTATTTAATTCCAATGTATCATTAGATGTCGTCCATTTTGTACATTTTAAATATCTCTAAATCAACCAGTAACATTCCAGATATAATATAATTTTATTTTTAAAGAAGTAATATAGAGATTACCGGGGAAGTTTTGCGGAAGAAATGAAGTTTCAGGGTATAGTTTATTCGAAGGTATGGAAAATTGTCTTCTTAATAAGAGGTTTCTGAAAAATTCATTTGAGATAAAAACAGGGTATAAGAATGTAATATCGGGCACCTGTCTGTAGCAGGCAGGTAAGCCGGAAGAAGCGCCCGGGATATGGTTGTTACCTATTTCGGGCGAATTTTTTTAAATTATTTCCGCCTGGGATGGATCAGCTTGGCCACCAATCCGGTCCATCCTGTCTGGTGTGAGGCGCCGACACCGCGACCGTTATCACCATGGAAATATTCATAGAACGGAATGTAATCCCGGAAATGGGGATCCGTCTGAAATTTTTCATTCTCACCAAAGACCACTCTTCGGCCATTTTTATCTTTCCTGAAAATCCGAATCAGCCGTTGAGCGAGTTTATTTGCCACTTCATTGATCGTTAACATTTTTCCTGAACCGGTAGGATACTCAATTTTAAAATCGTCCCCATAATAATGATGGAATTTTTGTAGTGATTCGATGATCAGGTAGTTTAATGGAAACCATATTGGACCCCGCCAGTTGGAGTTGCCGCCAAATAATCCGGAGTCCGATTCTCCTGGTGTATAGTTCACTGAAAAGCTTTGCCCGTGACTATGGAAAACATATGGATTTTTTTCGTGATATTTCGAGAGAGCCCTGACGCCGTAATCCGATAAAAATTCGGTTTCATCCAGCATTCGTTTAAGCAACATTTTCATCCGGTGCCCGCGAAGCAGCGAGAGCAGACGGCGTTCCCCCAATCCCGGTTCATACCAGCGGGAAACCAGACCTGACAGATCCTTCCGATAGTTGAGAAACCATTCCAGCCGTGCCTTGAAATCCGGCACTTTATCCAGAAATTCGGGTTCCAGTGTTTCCACCGCGAACAGAGGGATCAACCCAACCATAGAACGGACTTTGAGCGGGATAACTTCATTGTCCGGAGCGTGCAGAACATCGTAATAAAAACTGTCTTCTTCGTCCCAAAGATTAATTCCATGCCCGCCAGCGTTGGTCATAGCACCGGCAATATACAGGAAGTGCTCTAAAAACTTGGTAGCCATATCCTGGTAAATGGATTTATGAATTGCCAGTTCCAGAGATATCTGCATCATATTCAGGCAGTACATGGCCATCCAGCTGGTACCGTCGGATTGCTCGAGATAGCCACCGGTTGGTAATGCTTTACTTCGGTCAAATACCCCGATATTGTCCAGACCCAGAAAACCACCCTGAAAAATATTTCGATCGTCCTTGTCTTTTCGGTTAACCCACCAGGTAAAATTTAACAGCAGTTTGTGATAGATCCGTTCCAGAAAGTCAATATCTCCTTTGCCTCCCTGATTTTTCCGGTCAATTTTGTACAGCCGCCAGGCGGCCCAGGCATGGACAGGCGGATTTACATCGCTAAAAGACCATTCATATGCCGGCAATTGACCATTAGGGTGCATATACCATTCTTTTGTCAGCAGAACCAGTTGATGTTTGGCAAACGCTGCATCGATCATAGCAAATGGAATGCAATGAAAGGCCAGATCCCAGGCAGCATACCAGGGATACTCCCATTTATCCGGCATGGAAATAATATCTGCATTATTTAAATGAATCCACTGATGATCTCGCCCGGTTTTACGTTGAGCCGGCGGTTTAGGTTGTCCCGGATCTCCATTCAACCACTCACACACATCAAAATAATAGAATTGCTTGCCCCAGAGCATTCCGGCAAAAGCCTGCCGCTGAATATTTTTTTCGTCCTCACTTTTGATACCCTTTTGCAATTCGCGGTAAAATTCATCGGCTTCTTTTAGACGATCTGCAAACATTTTTTCAAATGTATGGAATGCGTCGGATTTTCCGGATGGGCCTATTCTCAACCGGATCATTTGTGAAGATTTAGTCGGGATAATTAATTTGTAATGGATCCCCAATTTGGTGCCGGACTTTTTTTGATTGAGAACATTCTTTTTGCCTATCACGATATGATCGTTGATTCCATCCTTGAAAGAGCCACTGCCCGGCTGGTTGAATAATCGGGCAACATTGGTTTCGTTTTCGCAGAAAAGCAGCTCACCGGGCTCCTCATAATTGAGGTAATATTGGCCAAGTTCATTATCCGTTGCGGTAATGATTCCCTTCTTTGACTGGGAAAGACGGGGTTTCTTTTTATCAGGGTTCCAACTCCAGGTGTTGCGAAACCAGATTTGCGGAATCAGATGCAGGGTAGCCTCTGCTGCACCACGGTTATGGGCAGTAATTTTAATAAGAAGCTCCTCTGGTGCAGCCTTGGCGTATTCGATAAATACATCGAAATATTTATTCTCATCAAAGATACCTGTATCCGTCAGTTCAAATTCAGTATCATTTTTACCACGGCTCTGATTTTCATCCACCAGGTGATCATAAGGAAAAGCTTCCTGCGGATATTTATAGAGCATTTTCATATAGGAATGGGTGGGGGTGTTATCCAGGTAATAATAGTACTCTTTTACATCCTCCCCATGATTCCCCTCTTTACCGGTGAGACCAAAATACCGTTCTTTTAAAATCGGGTCCCGGCCATTCCACAATGCCAGGGCAAAACACAGTATTTGCTTGTCATCGCAGATACCCCCAATTCCATCTTCACCCCATCGGTAGGCCCGGCTCCGGGCATGATCGTGAGGAAAATATTCCCAGGGCGTTCCGGTGGGGCTATAGTCTTCCCGTACGGTTCCCCATTGGCGGTCAGAAAGATAGGGTCCCCATTTTTTCCAGGGAATGTTTTTCTCGGCGGTTTCTTTTAAGCGCATGGATTCTTTTGGCATATGTGATGATCCCATTCATTTTTCCATTACTTGATTACCGTACCAGCGCAAATATAACGTCCATGACATTTGTCCCGGTGGGACCGGTTTTGATTAAACCACCGGTTTTCTCCAGAAAGGGATAGGCATTGTTTTTCTGCAGATAATCCAGAGGATTGAGTCCCAGCGAATTCGCCTGCTCCCAGATGCCGGGATGCACCATACCACCGGCTGCATCGGTGGGACCATCGCTGCCATCCGTGCCCACACTGGCGATAAGATATTTTTTCCGTATGTTTTTCATGGCCAGCAGTGCTGCCAGGGTCAGTTCCTGGTTGCGACCACCCTTGCCCTTTCCTTTCAGAGTCACCGTGGTTTCTCCGCCCATCAGCAGGCAGGCTGGTTTTTTCACCGGCACATTGTTTTGCTGGATTTCCTGAACCAGTCCGGCCAGCACCTTGGCTACTTCCCGGGCTTCTCCCTGAATCCGGCTGGAAAGAACGAGCGTATTGTAACCGAGCCCACCGGCCTTCTTCGCAGCGGCTTTCAGCGATTCGGAATTGCTGCCCAGAATAATATTGTGCACCCGATTAAATATGGGATCATCCGTTTTCAGGGTTTCGGGAAGGTTTCCGTTTACTCCGCTCAACAGATACTGGCGGATGGTGGCCGGCAGTTTATCCGGCAACTGATATTTTTCGATAACCTGCCAGGCGTCCTGAAAGGTGGTGGAATCCGGGGCAGTGGGACCGGAGGCAATCGATTCCAGCGGATCGCCGATGACATCGGAGAGGATAATACTGGCGCAGGTCGCCGGGGCGATGGCCCGGGCCAGCTGACCGCCTTTCACCAGGGAGAGGTGTTTGCGCACCGTATTGATTTCCTCGATATTGGCTCCACAGCCTAACAGCAGTTCAAAAACTTTTTGCAGTTCCGGCAGGGAAAAATTGGGGGGAATCTGTTCCAGCAGGGCAGAACCACCGCCGGAAAGCAGGCAGAGTACCAGATCCTTCTCTCCTGCCTGCTGGGCCACTTCCAGGATATCCCGGGTGGCGGTCAGGCTGTTTTTGTCGATTACCGGGTGCCCGGCTTCCAGGATACGAATTTTCCGGCAGGGTGCGCTGTAGCCGTATTTCACCGAGACCACCCCGTAGAACAGGTGCTGTCCCAGCAGTTCTTCCATTTCCCGGGCCATAAAGGCGGACGCCTTTCCTGCGCCAATGATGAAGATCTTTTCAAAATCGGAAAGCCGGAACTTCTCCCGGCCGATGTGCAGGTGGCTGTCTTTCAGTTTTACCCGCCGGCGGATCAGCAGGTCCGGTTTTACCGCGTTAATGGCGGCGTCGATAATCTGATGGGCATCCCGGATCAGTTTGTCCATAGGAGGATTAGGTTTTTAATAAAATAGTTATGCTGATATTTATTTTTGACTGC
>CAZTXJ010000218.1:0-4678 GCA_964617285.1 uncultured Calditrichaceae bacterium
TAGCCAGTGGTATCTACATCTACAAGTTCCAGGCCGGTAATTTCCAGAAAACCCTGAAACTGATGCTGCTGAAGTAATACAGTTTATTTATTACCGGTTGTACTATAACAGAAAAAGCCCCGGATTTATTCCGGGGCTTTTTTTTGAATCCGTTATTCAGGTGATATTAGTTATTCGCTATAATTTCCGCACCCAAACCATTCTCACCAGTACCACTTACCAGGCCTTTGGCAAATACGGTATAGATCTTCCCATCCATCAAATTAATTCCGGGCAAATCCAATACCACGGTATTTGTACCGGCGACGCGAACCTGTAGATCATAAGATGCGGCAGGCAGCGGTGTAAAATCAGTACCCTCTTTAAAAGCGATATTGCCAAAAACCACAGTTCCGTCGGTCAGGGTAATATCGACAGCGGGTGCATCCGGTGATAAGTGGATAAATCGGGCGTGTGCATTTCCGGAAGCAGGAGCAGTCAGATCATCAGCAAAAACCAACGGTTCAATATTTGTCAGCGTATTTACTGCAAACACCGAGTAGTTATTATCAGCGCCAAGGGTCAGATTTGCTTCAATTACAGTAGTGGAGGTTCCACTGGCATTTACTTTGATATTCCGGGTACCGGCGGCAACTGACAGATAACCAGTATTATTCGGAAAAGTGAGTGCGGCCGAGTTCACCACAAGATTATCCACCAGTAAATCCACACCAGGTGCATCGGGAGAAGCATGAGTAACTAAAACGTCAGCCAAGGCTGCAGAAAGATCGACCGAGGCATTTCCAGCATTGTTATCAACAAAAACCCTGACGAAGAAAGGATAGTTGTCGTTATTATCTAAAGTGCCAAAAGCAACAACGGTGTAAACTGTATTGTTCTGAACAGCGATAGGATCGAAAACCAGAACTTCGTCAGTAGCACCGGCAGCGGTAACCACAAACCGATAACTGGCAGCATCCACCTGGACATAATCTTCGATGTCTTTAAAGGCGACATTCGAGAATACGGTGGCTCCGGTGCCCGAATTTAGTTTAATGTCAACTGCCGGGGCATCCGGTGAGGCGTGGATAAACCGAACTTTTGCCTTATTAGAGACAGGAGTTCTTACATCCTCAACCAGTATTGGCTCGATATTAGATAACGAATTAACTGCTAAAACAGTGTACTCTTTGTTACCCTGAACTGGTACCTGAGCTGAAATAACTTCAGGCATAGTTGCACCGGCCGGGGTAACCACTATCTGCCGGGTACCTTCATTAACTTCGGCATATCCGGAAGACTCACCATATACCAAATTACTGATGGCAACAGTACCATCCACCTGCACATCCACACCGGGAGCATCGTAACTAGCATGAATTACCCGGATCTGGGATTTTTCCACCTGCGGTGCGACAGTATTATTGTTATCATCCTCACTGCAACCTAATCCGATCAACAGAACCGGAATTATTGCTAATACTATCTTAAAATACATACGACTTAACATAACTACCTCCTTAAATAAATGATGAATAAATGAATTAATTTAGTTTGTTATCTACTTAATTACTGATTAAGTGCACATAATATAAATCATTGTCTAACTAATGTCAAGCTTTTATTAGACAAATATTAATATTTTTATAAATTAGTCTCCGGATTGCTCTGAAACCCCTATTTTTACTATGATTTCATTAAACAATAAAATGGATAAAAATTTTAATATCTGCCAATTTTAGCTTATTTGTGCAAAATTTTACACCAAACTATTGACAAATATTAGACAAATGATTATATTGGGACATGAAAGATGAAGCTAAATATCCAATAAAAGCAGTATCCAAGCTAACCGGGCTCAGTCAACATGTTATCCGGGCCTGGGAAAAAAGGTATCAGGCCATCCAACCAACCCGGACCGGGACCAACCGACGACTGTATTCCGAAGAAGAAATAAACCGCCTTCGTTTGTTGAAAGAGGCAATTGCGCAGGGTCATAATATCGGTAACGTGGCAAATATGGATTCGGAGGACCTTAAAACTCTAATTACCGGAAACGGCAGCATTGCTCCTGCACAGACTCAACCGGAAACTGCTCCGGATAAACCGGGAGTATCAAATTATCTGGACGAGCTAATTACAGCTACCCAGTCCCTGGATAATAAAAGAATAGAACGTATTCTGTTAAATGCCTCGGTAACCTTAAGCCAGCCTTTATTGATTGATCAGTTAATTATTCCTTTTCTGCAAAAAATAGGTGAGCTCTGGCAGGAAGGGTCGCTACGAATCTTTCATGAACATTTAGCCTCTGCTGTTATCCGTACCTTTTTAGCCGATTTATTGGCGACCATTAAAACCCCTTCCCACGCCCCAATTTTGATCGTGACCACACCCTCCGGTCAGTATCATGAGATCGGTGCTTTAATCGTGGCACTCACCTCTGCCAGTGTTGGCTGGCAGGTTACCTATTTAGGTCCTAATTTACCGGCAGAGGAAATTTCCGCCGCAGCCATCGAGAAAAATGCCCGGATCGTTTTGCTAAGCATTGTCTTCCCCCCGGATGATCCACACCTGAAATTGGAACTCGAAAGGATACGGGTGTTGTTACCAGATAACATTTCCATATTTGTTGGCGGACGGGCCTCCAGTTCCTATTTGGAAACCTTTAAAAAAATCAATGCTACCGTGTTTAAAGAGATAAAAGCACTCAGGACAAACCTTGAATCCTACCACAGCTCATAGCAATATCCCTCCGAACAGAAACCTGCGTAAACTGCCCTTCATTTCATTTTCCTGAATAGAAAATCAGTTTTAATAAGAAATTGTCTTGACAAATTTACCTCAGATTTCCTATTTTCAGGTAAGTTTTGGATAATGACATGAAATCAGATTCTTCCCGTTTTTTAACATAGATATTAATAATTTTAACATATCATGGGAGACCCGGATATGGAAAAGAAAAACAAGCCCAGCGGAATTTCCAGACGAAAATTTATCAAGGATTTCAGCACGGGAGTGGTGGGTGGCACCGTTCTTATTCAAAATTTGCATGGTGCTCCGGTAAATGGCGACAAATCCGGAAAACCAACAGCAGAGAAAGACAAACTCCCCTTGCAACTCAAGGTAAACGGCAGGGAAGTGATATTACAGGTAAAACCACACACTACCCTGGTGGAGATATTGCGGAATCACCTGGAATTAACCGGGACAAAAACGGTCTGTAATCATGGAGAATGCGGTGCCTGTACCGTCCTGCTGGATGGTGTGGCTGTTTATTCCTGCCAGATGCTCGCGCTGGACGCTGCCGGCAAGGAAGTGACTACCATCGAGGGTCTGATGACCGGGGAAGATCTGCATCCGGTACAGCAGGCCTTTATCGATCATGACGGCTTCCAATGCGGCTTCTGTACGCCCGGCCAGATCATGGCTACCCAGGCAGTCCTGCTGAAAAACAAAAAACCATCCAAAGAAGAGATCGTGGAAGGTCTGTCAGGGAATTTATGCCGCTGCTCAGCCTATCCCAAGATTTTGGATTCAGCAATTGCTGCAGCAGAAAAATAATTGTGCAATCATTATTCTGATATCAAATTATTGGAGGAAGATAGATGGCTTCCCGTAAAATCGTAAAATCCAAACATTTTTTTGAAGAAGATTTTGTCGAATCCCTTGCCGAAGTCCCGGTAGAAAAACACGAACCGTGGACAGACAAAACTGTTTTTAAATATATCGGTAAACCGGTCTCACGTCTGGACGGATATGATAAAGTAAGCGGAACGGCAGTGTACAGTTTTGATGTGATTTTACCCCGCATGGCATTTGCCAGAACCCTGCGCTGTCCCCTGGCCCATGCCCGGATCAAATCCATTAACATCGATAAAGCGCTAAAAATTGATGGCGTCTATGATATCATCACTTATCAGAACACTCCCAAAATGGAGTGGTATCATAACAGTTTTTTATTTGATCCGCATCTTCGTTACGAAGGCGATGAGGTGGCCTGTATTGCAGCCCGGACAGAGGAGATCGCCGAAAAGGCCTTGAAACTGATTGAAGTGGAATATGAAGAACTTCCCTTTGTACTGGATCCAGCCCAGGCCATGAAAGATTCCGCTCCGAAAATATATGAGGACGGAAATATACTCCGGGGAAAACCGTCCGAGTATGAACGGGGTAATGTCGAACAGGGCTTTAAGGAAGCTGACATCATCGTGGAAGATACCTTTCACACCCAGGTTGAAGTACACAATCCCACCGAGCCCCACTGCAGCGTGGTGAACTGGGATGGGGACAAGCTCACGGTATGGGATTCCACCCAGGCGGTTTTTGGCGTACGGGATGCCGTTGCCAGCAGTCTTGGCATTCCCGAAAATAAGGTAAGAGTGATAAAAAAGTATATGGGCGGCGGGTTCGGAAGTAAACTGGAAGCCGGCAAATACACGATTATGGCCGCTTTACTGGCCCGCAAACTGGGCAGACCGGTTAAGATTTCATTGGACAGAAAAGAAATGAACCTGGCTGTGGGTAATCGACCGGATTCGGTTCAAAAGCTTAAAGCCGGTGTCAAAAAAGATGGGACACTCACCGCCCTGAGCCACTATTCCTATGGATCGATAGGTGCTTTTCCCTCCGGTGCCGGGTGCAGCTGGCCGCTTCGACAGATTTATAAATGCCCGAATGTAAAAACAACCGAATACTCTGT
>CAZTXJ010000219.1:0-4676 GCA_964617285.1 uncultured Calditrichaceae bacterium
TAGCTGGCATTTTTATTGTATCGTACTGAGTGAAAAGGAATTCAGGGAAAGTAGCCTTTTTCTAAATATAAACCTGAAAAATTTTAACTGAAGAGATGAAAGATATGCCTGAAGGTATTTTTCAAAGCATCCTTACCACCGTATCCGGATTTTTATTACAACACATAATATTTATCGTTCTCATCATTGTTGCATGGTTTATTATCTACTTCAACAAATTTATTGACTCCTTTGTGATGAAACATGACAGAATTTGGATTACCTGGTATCATGCTAAATATCGCTGTCCAAAATGTCATAAAAAGTTGAAACCGGATGATGTGCCCCCGAATTACTATTGTAAAAAGTGTGCACAGATTTATGCTTTTGGAGATAAGCCGGTAAAGGATTGGGTAAAGAATAAACCTTTTATGACCAAAGGTGAGCTTTTACGCCGTTCACTTTTGCTGGTCATCCTATTGTTGAGCGTGTTGTATCTGGTGAAAACCTTCTGGCCTCTGGTGGCAGATATTTAGTAATATCATAACAGGTTAGCCACTATCAGATAAGTTCTGTATCAAAAATAAACATTTACGAAAATTATTTGAATTGTTCAAACTGCCCCTGAACACATACCGATCTCATATTAAATTTTGACTGCAACAAATGCTATTGTTTTTCCGATGGCTTTTAACAGGGCTTCTTTTTCGGCAGCCTGCTCTATTTCTTGCCTGATGTCGGCCATTTCTGCGAGATCTTGTTCGCTGGTAATAATACCCTCTTTCAATAACCTGATTTGGTAGTCCGCATAGTCGCTCAATAATTCTTCCAGAGCTGGTTTAATAGCCATTCGGTCTGCCAGCGGACTATTACGAAATTTCATCTGCAAGGCGATCACGGCATTTCCCATTTCTTGTAACATCTGTGTATCGCGATCCATAATATTTTTCCTGATTTTAATTCACGATTTCTAAATTAAGTAAAGTTTTCCAGTAGGGATCATTTTGAATTGTCTTTTCTACTGAATCGAGTCGGTTCTTTATCGTGGAAACGTCTTTCCATTCCGGAGTAATGCTGCTGATGTAATCCAATGTGTTCCTGGTGGTAATAAGTAAATCCTGAACACTCATTTTGGAGTAATCACGAATCAGATCCGATATTAGTTTTCCGGCTTCTACTGCCCGGTAACACTGACTGACTGCTTCGTCGCGGGCGGTATTTTCCTCGTTTCGCAATTGGATCAACTCCTGCGCTGCTGTCCGCAAATAAGAATAACGCAGGCTATCATCTGAAATTTTTTTGTATTTATTAATTTTTTCCAGAAGTATGACCCGGTTTCCGGTGAATTGGGGATCATAATTCTGCAGGAATTTAGCGATGTTTATAAATTGCATGGTCAGTTGAATTGCAAATTTTTCAGACTTTTTTACCGCACTCTTGGCAAAAAAGCTACCTTCGGGAAGCGACTGAAACATTGATTCAAACTGGTAATACTGGGATTCCAGGGTTTTGAACTCTTCTGATATTTGTTGAAGAGCAGGTTCGTTAACATTTGTCTCGGTGATAAGAAATGAAAGTTCAGCCGGCCGGATATTTTCACTTGTATTGAGATCCAGCGCAATTCGATCGGTCTGTTGGTACTGATTTTCAGGCGGTATGGAGACACTTTGTTCAAAGAGGAATCGCACTTTATCCAAAGCATTAATCGCTTCTATCCGGAATTGAACTGCTGCTACTTTTATCGCTTCCGCTTTCTCCTTATTACATCCCGGAATAATGACCATCACTAAAATGATGACGGAAATATAGCTAATTGATTTGAATCTATTCATATTGATCTCCCGGATTATCTACCTAAGAATAAATGTAGGTCGTTTGTTTTCAAATTTATGATAAGTTGAGAGATAAACAAATAAAAATCTGGTCAATCTTTAATAGGTTGAATACGATTTACTTTAAGCCATATCCGGTAAGTACTATTTGAACTTTGATCAAGCCGAACGGTTAAAGACTTAAAACGCTGGTATAGTTAAAGTCAAAATCAAACGGGGAGTGGAAATAATGAAGACAAGAGTTGAGAAAGATTCTCTGGGTGAGAAAAAAATACCGCAGGAAGCTTATTTTGGTATTCAGACTTTCCGGGCTGTGGAAAATTTTCCAATCAGCGGGCTAATGCCAAAACGGAATTTCGTAGATGCCACAGTTCAGATAAAAAAGGCAGCTGCCCTGGTCAATAAAAAACTGGGAGTACTGAAGCCTGAGATTGCTGAAGCAATTGTTACTGCAGCGGATGAAATCCTGGAAGGTGCATTGCGCGAGTGGTTTGTGGTAGATGTCTATCAGGCTGGTGCCGGTACCTCCCATCATATGAACGTGAATGAAGTGATTGCCAACCGGGCTATTGAGATTCTTGGCGGCGAAAAAGGCAATTACCAGATTGTGCATCCGAACGATCATGTCAACATGTCTCAGTCGACCAACGATGTAGTCCCCACGGCAATTCGGATAGCGGGAATACAGGTGAGTAAGGAACTAATATCTGAGTTAAAAAAACTTGAATCGACTTTAAGAAAGAAAGCTAAAGCGTTTGATCACATCATCAAATCCGGTCGGACCCATTTACAGGATGCAGTCCCGATCCGACTTGGACAGGAGATAAAAGCCTGGGGAATAAATGTTAGAAAACACTTTGAGAGCGTTTCGGAAGCCATGGAAAAGTGCGCTGAACTTGGTATTGGCGGTACTGCTGCCGGAACCGGTTTAAATGCTCATCCCCGTTACCGTTTGATGATGGTTCAACAGCTCTCCCGGCAACTGAAAATTAAATTCAGGATGGCGGACGATTATTTTGAAGCCATGCAGAGCCTGCGTCCAATGGTGATGTTGTCCGGGGCTATCCGCAATCTTGCCCAGGATTTGATCAGAATCGCAAATGATATTCGATTATTGTCCTCCGGACCAAAAACAGGCCTTTCGGAATTAAATCTGATGTCGGTTCAACCAGGCTCTTCTATTATGCCTGGTAAGGTAAATCCGGTAATTGCTGAAATGCTGAATATGGTCTGTTTTCAGGTTATTGGATGTGATACTACTATTCTGATGGCCGCACAGGCCGGACAACTGGAGTTAAACGTAATGATGCCAGTTGTCGCTTATAATCTGTTACATGAAATTGAGATATTAACTAATGCTGTTAATGTGTTCAATCGGCTGTGCATATCAAAAATGACCGCAAATCCGGACAGGTGCCAGGAGTACGCTGAGAAAAGCATGAGTATTGTAACCGCCCTGAATCCAATTATTGGTTACAGCAAGGCCGCTGAGATTGCCAAGGAATATCTCAAATCAAACAAAAGTATGAAAGAACTCATTCTGGAGAAGAATTTACTCTCCCCAGAGGAAGTAGATAAAATATTTGATTTGAGCAAACTGACCGAACCAGGTATTCTATAACTAAAATCAGAATCCAGACTTCCGTTATCGAACCGTAATACAATAAATCCAAATCGAATTGGATTAGTTCAAATTTAATTACTGGTTTTCATGTGATCACGCAGTTGTCTAATCAATAGTCCTATCGTGAAAAGCATAAATATCGCTGAAAATTCCAGCAGCTGTTTTGGCTGATATGAGATCCAGGTAAAGGTATATCCATAAAATTGGTTAATTCGCTCCCATATTGCCAGTATAAGCAGAATGAATGAAATGACAAAAAATACCTGATAAATGAAATATCCAAATCTATGATTCATCATTATCTCCTTCTTTATTTTGTGCGGGGAATAACCAACACCTGATCGTGGATGCGATTGCTATGAAATTGTATCCGCACCATCCTGATAGTCTGAACACTATCCTCAAACCATAATTGAGCCCAACCCTCATATTGAGCATGAGTGGTAACAGCCATTAATTTTCCATATGTCTCCGGTATACCTGTTAAATCTGTTAGAGTGACCTTTTCTAACTGACCTTCGGGTACTGAAGAGGGCGACTCAACCTTTCTGCAGTTGGTAAATAAGAGAAATACCAAAAGCAGAGCAATTAATATGGTTGTAAAAATCCTCATACATCCTCCAGTTTTTTGTTGGACCAATATAATTGATTAATATTTAAGAATCAAATTTTGCCTTAGAGCTTGCTTTTTCACTATTATTACTAGTTTCATTTTGCCTGGATTTTTGCCTTTTCCTATAATTTAACTTGTTTATTGATTTAAAATATAGTAATTTTTGCGCCATAAGTTTGTAGCAATCTTTATTGCAGTAAACTTGAAAAATTATTTACAGCAATTGTGATGGTTTTTCAGGCCCAGCAGCATAAGTATTGTTACGTAAGTTTAATTTTAGTAAGAGGTAGTACCGTGGAAAAAGGTGTAGTAAAGTGGTTTAATGGTTCCAAAGGTTTCGGCTTTATCAGCCGTGAGGACGGAGAAGATGTTTTCGTCCATTATTCAGCTATCGAAGATAGTGGTGGATACCGCACGCTGGACGAGGGTCAGGCGGTGGAGTTTGAAGTGACCCAGGGACCAAAAGGTTTGCAAGCCACGAATGTCCGCAAAGTCTGATGATATCAGCAGGAAAAACCCCGATCATTGATCGGGGTTTTTTATTATATAAAAATAGAAAATAAAAACTGATAATATACATTAGTAAAATTGGGAAAGTTGTGGGGGAGTGGTCAAAATATTTTATAGA
>CAZTXJ010000220.1:0-4644 GCA_964617285.1 uncultured Calditrichaceae bacterium
CCACACCAGCTTCACCACCTGTGGCGCATACTGCTGGGAGTAACCCTCAATGGGAATATCCAGCTGGGCGTCGCCGATCATATCCAGCAGGATGGCAAATCTGGGGAAATACTTTCGATTATTATCCACAAAATAGCGGGATCCCAGACAGTAGTTATCCAGATCGCCCTCACTGCCGTAATCTTCCCCATCGAAAAGGACCAGATCGACTCCCACCGGCGGCGGGGATTTATGAAATTGCCGGGCCAGTTCCAGCAGCACCGCTACTCCGCTGGCACCATCATTTGCCCCGAGAATCGGGGTATCAAAATTTTCCGGCGAATCCTGATCCGCCATAGGCCGGGTATCCCAGTGAGCGCACAGCATGATCCGGGATTTATTCTCCGGCTGGAAGGAGGCGATCACATTGGTCATGGTCAGGGAAAATCCTCTCTGGAGGTCGTAATGCATAAATGGCTGGAGTGTAACCTGTCCGCCAAATTTCTCCATTTCTTTTTGAAGATAGTTTAAACAAGCTTTGTGCGCCGCAGAACCCGGATTTCTAGGTCCGAGATCAGTTTGCCGGGTTAAAAACCGGAAGGCTGAATCCGCATTAAAATTGCCCCCGGCTAGGGTATTCCCCACAAAAAAGGTCAGTAAAACCAAAATAAGTGTTTTCATAAAATTTTCTTTAAGCTTCTCTCTGTTGGAATTCAACATTTTCCCGGCGATTTGGTTCACCTTTCATTTAGATGAAAAATAATCTTAACGAATAGCGATATTTACATTCACCCCGAATTCAAAATAGGAGTATTTACCGGTACGTTTGTTCTCACTGGAGGAATACTCAAAAAACATCGATCCGTTAACTTTCTGACTAAATTTATAAGTAACCGATGGCCTGAATTTGAGCGAACTGTTCTTTTCCTGTTCTACGAATCCCTCCTGCTCAAATCCCTGCCTTTTGGAAAAAGAAACATCATTATTGGTGCCCACTGAAAGACTGAATTGCATCTCATTTTTCAACCGTTTGTTTTTCAGGAAGGGCAGCGGGATGCGAAATCCGGTGGATTTGGAAAAGGACATGGTGACATCGATTCCGGAGCGGAGGGACTTGTTGTCCGCACCGGTGACGGTGTAACTGTAAATAGTGCTCTTGGAATACCGGATTGAGGTAGTGATACCCCATTTGGTGTTGATGTTTATGCCCAGGAAAGGTGAATAGTTATTTGAATATCCCCAGGCCGTTTTAATTTTCTCAACTCCATCGTACCGGACAGTTTCATTCGCTTTTCCGGTGCGGGCATGTTCCAACTGAATGGTATTGGCGTATTTCTTAAAAAAGAACCAGTTCTCTACCCCGGTGAGCCGGAGCTGCCAGTCCGGAACAAATTCATACCAGGACTTTTGATTATTGTCCGGGTCGTCCCCCATAAAAAAGTAAGTGGAGGCAACATTCTCGTTGGTCTGTTGATTGTTCTGGGTCCTGTCTTTGGCATAATTATATTTGAATGAGGAAGACAAATTCTGAATGATATCAAAATTCAGGTTCCCGGCAATATTCTTGCTGTTTTTGATCCCGGGTAACCGGGGAAGTTTACCAAAGGTAGTATCTGTGCCTACTCCCGGTTCTTTGGTAAAACCCAGCTGATATTTTAGCGAAGGCATATCGGTGATATTGAAATAGCTATAGTCGTCCTGAATCCGGTAATCGACGCTCACGCTTTTCCAGGCATTGAAAAATTTCCAAACCAGCATCAATGGATTTATTGCCTTGATTTTGCTCAGCGGGCTGGGACCGCCCTGCTCCTGACCCTCGCCTTCCTGTTCGCCCTCTTCCTGCTGTTCGCCTGATTTCTGCTTACCTTCACCCACTCCCGGTTTTTCCTTACCCTGCTGTTCACCACTTTCACCGGTTTTCTTTTGCAAATTCTCTTCGGAGCCCTTCTGGGCATTCTCCTCTTCCTGTTGAGATTGGCCGCTGCGGCGTGCCCCGGCTCCGGGTGGACGGGAGGTTCTGGTATTTCTCTGCCCCAGGGAAGTGATTACTTTGGGATTGTAGATCTTGTTGGCCAGTTGAGAGGGTTGAAGGCTAACATTAAACTGTTTAGTTATCTGGGACCGGCTGGATTTTTCATTGGTATTAAAATTACTGAAGCTGTAGTTAAAGTTGGCATTATACTTAAAACTCTGATTCATCCAGCTGAACCATTTCGGATTATAGTTAACCCCGAAAGCCTGATTCATCACTTTATCGACGCCAAAGTCGAATTTGGTGACAATGGCTTCCACCAGATCGGTAGCCCGGTAACCTTTTTGCTGGGCATCGGATTGGTAATCCCGCCGGAAATCAAGATTCAGGCTTGGGAACAGGCTGTAGCCGATTGAATAATCCCGGCTGGAAGTGGTTCGAACCGTGGTGGTGGGATTTGTCTCCAGCCGGGCCCGCCGGGTGGATTCATCATCATTGATCCCGACATTGAAGCGCAAGGATGACGGCATATAGGCCATTTGCTGATTGGCCAGTCCGCGAATGATGGGTCCGTTACCCAGCCAACCAAAAGGCCTGAAGGTATTTTCCCGGCCAAAAGGCACATTAATCTGAACCCGGCCACTCAGGGATTTACTGTTGTTCAGCGCATTCCGTTCGTCACTGGCCTTCTTTTCGCTCCAGTCCACATCAAAGGTAAACATGTCCACCGAGTATTTTAAATACCAGGGTGTGCGCCCGGTACTCCGGCGGGAAACGGTGGTTCCCAGGGATTTGGTTTCGCTCAGCCGGGAATTTTCCTCCAATACCGGATCCAGCTGACTCATGCCGAAAAACTGTTTCACCTTCTCATTAAATCCCGATGGCCGGTAATTGGTCAGCTGGTCCGAATTGTAGAAGTATTTGGGCACGTCGCGGGATTTTACATACCCACCGGATATCGGGATCTGCAGACCCCAGGAGCCGGGGAAGAACTTGTCCATTTTTAAGGTAGCCCGGTAACTTTGCCGTTCAGTGGTATTTCCACTGCCAAACTGATCTTCAATCCGGCGGAAATTGGCATCCACCACTTCCCATTGCGCCCGCACTGTAGCCACATCTGCCAGGGTCAGGTCGGTCATCAGCCGCATGGCCGTACCTTTATCCCGCTCCACATCAGTCACTCTCAACTCATCTATCCAGATCTCCACATTTTCCAGATCAAATTTGCCGATATTCCTGGCGCCAATAGCCATATAATTGATATTGCGCAGATTGGGCTCCCCGACCACTTTAAAATATTGCTCGGGATTATCCGGGTTTAGCCGGTAATACATGACCTGGGTAGAATCCCCGACAAAATAGGCTTCATCCTTGGTCTTGGCCAGTTTATCCAGAATAATGTCCAGGAAATTCCGGGAATCCCAGTGCGGATAGACCTTGCCTCCCACCTCGTAATAAATATCTTTGGTCGGCCCGAACCGCAGGTAAAACTGCAGGGTGGAATTTTGAACCGGCAGGGTACGGTCCCCATGGACGAATAATTTCAATTTTTTATAATTGATCAGATTCATTTTTTCATAAAGCTGCTTATCCGCTTCGACTGAGGCTGTTGGATTCAATACCCTCATTTGCATCACCAGGGATTGCTCTTTACTCCGGGCCTTGGTAATCCGGTCCACCACTCCGGTAACCCCGGGCGGGGAATGGTAAGCTTCCGGTCCGCCCGGAATTTCTTCTGCATTTTCTTCAGTATTGTAGACCGCGATGCTGAACAAACTGTCATTCTTGACAAACGGCTCACCCTCTTTCCGGGCAAAACCAACCTCTTCCCATTCGTTGCCAACCAGATCAAAGGTTGCAATCTGAATATTGTGTTCGTTGCCATCCGGTGGCAGACCATTTAGCCAGAGCCGGACATAATAAATCTCCTGGAAATTGGTATCTGGTTTACCAATTACAAAATTCGGATCGTAGCTGCGGATCGGTATCCGGTATAAACGCCAGGCATCAAGCGCGCTTTGATTCTCTTCCCGTTTGGTAATACCCTGAATATAGGGATTAATAGTATCCTGCATTTCAAAACTATAAGTAAAATAGTCGTTCGCCAGATTCAACCCCCCGTTACCATCCAGGTCCTCGGTATCCGGATATTTCGCCCCCTGTGCTTCACCATTTCCCTCTGTTCCATTGATTTGGAGGAATGGTGGATTGGTATCCTGCGGCTTGGCCCAGATATCAAAGGGATCAGCATTTGGCTGTCCTTTGGGAATGCCATCCAGCCCGATATCTTCGCCTTCGTCCAGCAAACCGTTCAGATTTCTGTCTTCCGTATTCAGATTTCCCAGGGATCTCTTATTATCAAAAGTGAAGGTGTTCTCCCGGACATAATAATCTTCGCTGATTTTACCGATATCAATATTTAACTGTCCCAGTCTGCCCTTTACCCAGAGTTCAATAAACTTTGTTTTCTTCTGATCCGGGAAATTGACCGTGCTGCGCATAATTCCACCCCAGGCGCTATCCACCGGTACAGAATCGTTTTTCCACTGCAGAACCAAAACATTGGTGGTTGTTCCGGTCTGGGCGTTTACATCCCGGTTTGGCCAGATATCCTTGATCGGCACCTGGTTGTAGGGATTGTACCAGAACATCCTTAGCCGATTGCGGTCCATCTGGTACATGGCGGTTTCATC
>CAZTXJ010000221.1:0-4569 GCA_964617285.1 uncultured Calditrichaceae bacterium
GCCGCATGGTATTCCGCATTTTCCTTGAGATCCCCAAAATCCCTGGCTTCAGCAATTTTTTTTGACAATTCAGGCCGTTTAACCTGTTTGAGTTCCTCTAACTCACTCTTAAGATTATTATATCCCTCCTGGGACAGATATATATAATCCGGCATTATCTTCTCCTTTTAATTTTTAACAAGTCTTCTTCTTCCGGTGCCTTCGACCCTTTCCACACTTAAAATACCTTTTAATTTGCTGATCGCATTAATCACCCGGGTGAGATGCGGCAAATTTTTAACCTCGATAATCAACTTACCGGTTACCAGTTTATCCTTTGCTTTCAGATCCACATGGATGATGTTGGTATTATGAGCAGAGATCGCCTGGGTCATATCCCGCAACAGATTATGTCTATCCTCGCCCAATAACGCCAATTGGACCTTAAAGCGCTCATCAATTTCAACCGTCCAGTTCACTGCAATGGTTCGATCTTTCTTTTCTATGAGCCGCTGAACATTGGGGCAGTTTGTTCGATGAATGGTTACACCTTTACCTTTAGTCACATATCCTAAAATTTCGTCACCAGGCACGGGCTGACAACACTTGCCAATATGCACCACCATATTGTCAATCCCTTCCACCTGAACCGCCGAGTGTTTCTTACCCCGGCGCAATATCCGATCCATTATTGTGTCTTTGGGCTCGTCGACTTTTCCTTCAGTAACGATGGAAAAAACCTTTTCGATGGAAATATCACCCCTGCCAATGGCAGCTTTTAGATTTTTCTCATCTTCAAAATGCAGTTTATGGATAAGATTCTCAATCCGATCGTCAGTTAATTTTAAATGATACCTTTTGAAATATTTTTGCAGGATCTCCTCACCCAACTTCACACTATGATCAAACTGAATTTCCCGCAGATATTTTCGCACGTGATGGCGGGCTTTACTGGTTTTGACAAAGATGAGCCAATCCTGGCTTGGATTTTGGTTCTGGCTGGTTATGATTTCAACCTGATCACCACTATGCAATTCGGATTTGAGCGGAACAATCTTACCATTCACCTTTGCCCCAATGCAGTGCATACCCACATTGGTATGCACAGCGAAGGCTAAATCAACCGGAGTAGCACCCTTGGGCAGCTTTATGACATCTCCCTTTGGCGTGAAGACAAAAACTTCATCCTGGTAAAGGTTAATCCGAAGACTATCCAGAAAATCTTTCGCATCGACCGTCTCACCTTCATCAAATTGTTCCAAGAGCTGTCGTACCCATAAGAGCTTCTCATCAATATCATCCTTCGACTCAATAATCTTCCCCTCCTTGTAGCGCCAGTGAGCGGCAATACCCATCTCTGCAATCCGGTGCATTTCCTGGGTGCGAATCTGTACCTCGACCATCCGACCCAAGTTATCCACCACGGTCGTATGAAGAGATTGGTATCCATTAAATTTGGGCATGGCTATATAATCTTTGAACCGTTCATAAACCGGAATAAAAAGATTATGAATAATCCCCAACACATAGTAGCATTCTGCAACATCCTCCACAATAATCCGGATTGCCACAAGATCGTAAATTTCTTCCAGGGGTTTATTCCGCATCTTCATTTTCCGGTAGATACTATAGAGGTGCTTGGGTCTCCCCTGCACTTCCGCTTTAATCTCGTGCTCTTCCAGCTCTTTCTGGATAGGTTCAATAATCTTTTGGATTGATTTTTCCCGTTCCTCTTTTCTCTCATTCAGTCTTCGGGCAAGGTCAGTATAGGCTTTATTATCTATGAACTTGAAGGACAAGTCCTCGAGTTCACTCTTGAGTTGGGCCATACCAAACCGGTGCGCCAGCGGCGCGTATACATCCCTGGTTTCCATGGCAATGCGCATCCGTTTTTTGGCAGCTACATGTTGCAGGGTTCTCATATTATGCAAACGGTCGGCAAATTTGATGATGATAACCCGTATATCCCTGGCCATGGATAATAGCATTTTTCGAAACGTTTCAGCTTGCCGGAGTTCCAGGCTCAACGATTTCCTTCCGCTGATTTCACTGATTTTGGTTACGCCGTTAACCAGGCTGGCAATATCTTTATTGAAATTTTCCTTCAGATCATCCAGGGTAAAACCGGTGTCTTCAACAACATCATGCAGTAGTCCAGCCGTTATGGTGGTACTATCCATTCTTAACTTGGCCAGAATAGCTGCGACATTAAGACAGTGCTCAAAATAGGGTTCTCCGGAATAACGTAATTGATCCCGGTGTGCCCACAAACCAAAATGGAAACCGTTTATTAAAAGATCCTTATTACAGTGGGGATTATAACTACAGACCTCTTGCAATATCTGGTTAAACTGGGGTTCGTATTTTTCCAGCAATTCTTGATATTTGGGATCTTCCGTGTCGATTCTAAACATAGAGATACTAATCCTAAAGGTCAAAATACCTTTATGAAATTTTTAAAAACAAAGGTTTATGTAATTAATTTCGTGAAAAACCCAAGATGCCTTTTTCTTTTATCACCCGAATCAATCTCGGTCGGTAAATCAAATCGAATGTGCTACCTTTATCCGGAAAAAGCGACAACGCAAAATTTCGGGCGTTCTGAACATACTGCATAGCCTGTTTAAAATTTAATTCCTGACTCTGATAAAGCAATTGTATTGTCAGATCTATCATTAATTGTAAACGTCGTAATTTTTTATTTTCTTCCTGTAGGGCAAAATGATCTGGCATAACTTTCTTTGCAGTAAATAATAATTGAAAAAAGCTAAATAATAAAATTATGAATTTCAAGTACTTATTTTTGGTGAACCTATCACTAAAAATTTCCTCTGCTCACTTTTGAAATGATAAATCAAGTCACAATATTTATACAATTCCCTGTTCCATATTTATGATTCGTTTTTGAATTGAGTATTGCCTGTCATTAAAATTTCCGATATATTTCCCGCCAGATAAAAGGAGGAGACAAAATGAAGTATGTGTTTTTTTCGGCTATAGCAATTTTCCTAATATTTGGTTGTTCGAAATCGATCGATACCACTAAACCGGCCAAGATTGATGAATCGAAATATGTGACCACCAATAGTGGTTTGAAATACGCAGATATTAAAGTCGGAACGGGCGAATCCCCAGCCCCGGGAGATAAGGTGGTGGTTCATTATACCGGCTGGTTAATGAATGGTACGCGGTTCGACAGCAGTGTTCTGAAAAACAGGCCGTTTGAATTTACTCTAGGCACTGGTCAGGTAATTAAGGGATGGGACGAAGGCGTTGCCACCATGAGAGTCGGTGGCATCCGGCAATTAATTATTCCCCCGGATTTAGCATACGGACAAAATGGTGCCGGGAATGTAATTCCGCCAAATGCCACCCTTATTTTTGAGGTGCAGCTTCTGGAGATAAAAAAATAACTCGGATCCAAATCCAAAGCTAAGCTTATTTTTCCGAAAGATTTTTTTGAGAAATGCCCGATTGATTCTCTGATCGGGCATTTTTGGTGAGAAGTCGTTCCCGCCGGTAAAGCAAATCATCCCGGATTTTCAGTAAGGGATGTTCTCTTTCCAACTGTTCGTATAAAACCATTCCCTCCAGGCTTTGCTGAATTAATTCCAGGGCTGCAGGGTAATTTTGCTCTTTGTGTTCATAATATTTGGCCAGTTCGATAATCGCTTCCGGATGATTTCTTTGAAGTTTTAGCAGATCATGAAAAACCTTGCCGGATTCCTCCGTTTCTCCTGATTTCTTCAAAAGCATTGAATAATAGTACATGGATTCAATCTGAGTCTGGTGATTTGTGCTGTTCTCCATCAAAAACCGTAATAACGGTTTCGCCTCGCTGTAGTTCTTCCGATCAAACATGTATCGGGAGAAGGAGAGAATATCCAGCTCTTCATCCAAAACAGCAAGGGGATCGTTGACAACTCCCGCAATATGTATGGCCAGCAACACCAGATTGACAATGTCGTGATAATTATGTTCGAGCACATCCCGCAAAAGATTGGCATTTCGTTTTCGGATATATTCAAAATAGAGCTGTGGGATCATCTCTCCGGGGATATCATCAATCCGGGTTTGGCCCAGGATGGCAAATTCAAGATTTTGCAGATCGCAGGATGTCAGCCGCCGCTTCCACAACCGCCGGGAGGCATGCAGCAGGTCGATGTGCTGTAAGTGGTCCAGGCAGGATTCCATCCGGTTCATCACAAATCGGGTACGCAAGAGAGGAACATCAAAGGATTTTCCATTAAAAGTGATCAGATGGTCAAAATCGATGAAATTATTCTCCACCAATTTAAGCATGAGCCATTCATACTGAAAATCCGGCAGGAGATATTGCCGAACCACAATATGATCCAGTTCGATATGACCCAGGCCCACCAGAAAAGCGAAGGTCCCTGTCCCCCCGGAAAGGCCAGTGGTTTCCAGGTCAACAAATATTGTTTTTCTCAAATTTAATTCACCGGATTCAACCTCAGGGGCGATATGATGGAAATTCGAAATTTGAAAGTCGTGGGTTTTCAGGAATTCCAGGGTATCTAAATCATATAAGGGATAATAATTCTCTTTAAGGATGATAAACGAATTCTG
>CAZTXJ010000222.1:0-4546 GCA_964617285.1 uncultured Calditrichaceae bacterium
CCTCTTCATAATATCTTCATCTGTAATAGTTATTGTAAACACCTGAAAATTTGAGGTGATAAAAATTTATGGCGATCAGTTTTATGATAAAATTTGAGATTAATTCAGATTGCCTGTTAATCAATTCCTAATATAAGGGAGGATATTTAAATGAAGCGTTTAATGTATTTTGTTTTTGCTTTAGCCATTTTCGCAGTGATGGCAGGTTGTGGACAGCAGAAAGAAAAGGCGGCAGTAGAATCCAGCTTAACCAGAGAGAATGCAAATTTTATTGCCGAGTTATCCGGGATAAATGAAGTTCCCGATTCGGTTCATACTATGGCGAGGGGGGAAGCATTATTCAGATTTAATCTGGATACCACAAAAATCCATTATAAACTCAGCGTAACCGGTTTGGATAGTGTTTTGATGGCCCATATGCATTTGGGACTGGCCGATGAAAACGGCCCGCATATCGCCTGGTTATATCCTGATAGCGGAATGACGCCAAAGCTGATTCCTGGTCCGGTGAACGGCGTACTGGCGGAAGGTTTAATAACTGCTAAAGATCTTCTCGGTCCTATGCAAGGTAAGACCATAGCCGATTTAAAAGGATTGATGCTTAAGGATAGTACCTATGTGCAGGTTCACACGAAAAGGCATCCCGAAGGCGAGATTCGTGGGCAAATTAAAGAATTGCATTAATATTCGGCGTCACGGACCGGATCACGCTTTGGCATTGTAGGTCAGGGAGGTGGGCTGGGTGATCAGGAATGAGCACTCGACCCACACACCTGATTTATTGTTTAAATCGATATTAACATTCCGAAAACCTATTGCAGGGTGATGCTCCCCAAATCTGTTTTCTCTCCCGCCGTTACCATTACACCGGACTGGTCATAGCTCTGATCCAGAGTATCACGAACTGATACCAGGTAAGTCCCTTCCGGTAGAAAGGATAATATAAAATACCCGCTGGTAGAATCAGGAATGGCGGAAGTGATGGTATCGCTGTTCTGAATCGCATAGGCAACCGGTAAATGTTCAGGATTGGTGAGTGTGCCGTTTATTGCCCCGGTCAAGGCTTTGGGACAGATGCGGATTCTCGGTTTCAGTTTATAACCGTGGGGATGAGAACGCGGTCCGGTGGTAACAATCGACCTGTGGACATCAAAATCGACGATCATCTCATAAGTTGAACCCTCTGAAACGGTAAATTCCGGCCCAAACTTTAAACCGCTGGTCGCACCACTGGGCACACTCATCATATGTTTCTGACCATCGACAACCACATATGAATCCAGGATCTTTATCCGGATCTGGGTATAATGCCCGGCAGGTACATCAGCACTGCCAAAGACGATGGTATGTCCACTGGTCAGGTCCATCAAATTTACCGTCATCAATGAATCCATCAAAACGATCCAGGAAGAATCATGGTGAGCACTGACCTGTGAAAAAGTAATATTGACCGAATCATATATGGCGGAGGGGGCATCAGTAAGATACAGTTTCAATGTCCCGGTATTTCCTTCATCGTTAACCGATGTAGTATTTTTCTGGCACCCGATCACAACGAGCAGGCTTAACAGGAAAACAAATAAAACATAAATTCCTTTTTGCATATTGATAGCTCCTTTTATTAAATGATTGTTGTGATAAAGATCAGATTCGTTATCAGCTTGCTTACCATCTTTTCCCAGACGCCAAATTATACTAAATGTTCCCGTTTTTCAATTTCTAAAAATTATTGTGTTTAAACCGATAATCATGAATAAGTAACAATTCTGATTAAAATAATGAGGTAAAAATGACACTCCTGGAGATTCGTCAGGCTTATGATGAGAATTATCAGGAATTGCTGACGGTTATTCAGAAGATGGGCGGTGAGGGCAACATCCCACACCATAAGGCAAGGAAAACCAGGCTGTTCCTGAAATTGCGCAAGCTGCAGCGGACGGAACATCATTTGAGCAAAGTGGAAGAAACCCTCTCTGGAAATACATAAAACATCTCAATAATTGTGATCTCTATCTAATCCCTGTTTTATTTTAAGTATTAATTATTGCCTGCGGATGGCGGGAAAACCGAATGCTGGTCCCCCCAATCCTTTTCCTGCTGTCCGCAAATAATTTGCAGGGAAGGCTATGGATCAGGTATTCAGGGAAGTAATATTACCAATTTTGATTTTTATAATAGCACTGTCAATCGTTATTCTGATCATTCTCATCATCGAAGCCCGCCGGTTGAAGGAAATCATTCGAAAATACTACTAAATCGCAGAATCATTAAGCATTCCTGTCTCCGCTAATCTACTAAAATCCCGCAAATATCATTCTCAAATCAGGTTCACAAAACAGGATGCCTGCGGTTATGAAATCTGCAGATTAATCTGCTTATGAGCAACCTATTTTTATAGAGAAGTGTAGTTTTCGAAGAATTCTTGATTTAGATTCACGTTTGGTTTTGGAATAACAGGCACGACTTATTATGAATTGTTTATACAAATAACTTCATAAGATTGTTTAACGGATTCAAAGGAGAAGAGAATGAAAAAACTGCTTTTGTTCATCCTAATTTATTTTCTTCCGGTTCTTGCAGAACAAATCACCCTGGAAATCCCCTTCACCCAGTTTACCCTGCCAAATGGATTAACAGTTATCCTGCACGAGGATCATTCCATTCCCACGGTAAGCGTCAACATCTGGTATCATGTGGGATCGGGTAATGAAAAACCGGGAAGAACCGGATTTGCCCATCTTTTCGAACATCTGATGTTTGAAGGCTCCGGTCATGTGCCGGAGGGTAAATTTGATGAATGGCTGGAATCTGCCGGGGGCGACAACAATGGATCCACCAACACCGACCGGACCAATTACTGGGAAAATGTACCGAGCAACGCTCTTCAGCTGCCCCTGTTTCTGGAATCGGATCGGATGGGCTATCTGCTTAATGCCATGACCCCCGAAAAAGTTGACGGTCAACGGGATGTGGTAAAAAATGAACGCAGACAGCGTTATGAAAACCAGCCCTATGGAATGGCTTTTGTCAGGTTGTTCGAAAATCTTTATCCGCCGGATTATCCCTACCACTGGCCGACCATCGGCTCAATGGAGGACCTGACAGCTGCCAGCTATCAGGATGTGGTGGAATTCTTCAAAACCTATTACGTCCCCAATAACGCCAGTCTGGTAATTGCCGGAGATATCGATTCGGATAAAACCCGGGAACTGGTGCAAAAATGGTTCGGCGCGATTCCCGAGGGAGGCACAGTCCCGGTGGCGGATTTTCCTCCGGTTTCGCTGGATGAACAAAAAATAGTGGTGCTGGAAGATAAAGTTCAGCTACCCCGGCTCTATCTGGCCTGGATTACGCCACCTTACTATGCCCCCGGAGATGCGGAATTTGACGCCCTCTCCAACATCCTGACCGGGGGAAAGAACTCCCGTCTGTATAAAAGGCTGGTCTATGATATGCAAATTGCTCAGGATGTTTCCGCATTTCAGTATTCGATGAAACACTCTTCTTCTTTTATCATTATCGCCACCGCCCGAACCGGACATACCCTGGAAGAAATTGAAAAGGTCATTCAGGAAGAGCTGTCCCGGTTGCGGGAGGCTCCCCCAACCGAATACGAGGTACAGCGGGCAATAAATCAATTTGAGGCCGGTTTTCTGGATCAGTTGGAAACAGTTGGCGGTTTCGGGGGAAAAGCCGACCGGCTCAACAGTTACTATTTTTACACCGGTACACCGGATTATTTTAATAAGGATCTTAATCGTTACCGACAGTTAACGCCGGAGAAAATTCAGGAAACAATGATCAAATACCTGAAGGATAATGGAAGAGTAATTCTGAGCGTGGTACCGGAAGGTAAAACAGATCTGGCTGTCAGTAAAGAAAAGGAGGATAAATAATGAATACCTTTAAAACATACCGAAAAACAACCATCCTTTTCTTAACCATTTTTTTCCTGATACTTTTTATCAATGTTTCTCCGGGACAAACAGTAGATCGGAGCGAGCCACCGCAACTGGGTCCACCGCCGACCCTTAACTTACCACCGATCCAGAAATTTCAGCTCTCCAACGGTCTGCCGGTTGTTTTAATGGAAAAACACCAGGTACCACTGGTTCAGATCAATGTAATGGTTAAGGCAGGTCGGGTGAATGATCCAGCCGATAAAACCGGTCTGGCCAGCCTGACTATGGATATGCTGGATGAAGGCGCTGGTAAGCGGGATGCGCTGGAACTGGCCGACGCCATAGACTATCTGGGCGCCCGTATTTCGACATCTGCCGGATACCATTCATCCCGGATAAGTCTGCATACGCCCTTGAATAAGCTCGATTCCGCCCTAGTGTTGTTACGGGATATCGTATTGGAACCGACCTTTCCCGAATCGGAACTGGAGCGGTTGAGAAAGGAACGGCTAACCACTCTCATGCAGTGGCATGATCAGCCAAATACCATAGCCTCTATTCTCACCAGCAGAGCGCTGTATGGCGAAAATCATCCCTATGGTTCCACCAGTATCGGCAGCGAAAAAAATATTCGATCCTTTACC
>CAZTXJ010000223.1:0-4537 GCA_964617285.1 uncultured Calditrichaceae bacterium
ACCCCTGAAAATTTTGTAAAATTATTTCACACTTTTTGGTGATTTATGTTTTATATTTATTTCAATTCATCCGGGATTTATTAGACTTATGACCCTGAAATCTTACATTGTACAGATTATCGCCCTCCTGTTTATGTTTCTTTTCTGGACTGGTTGCAGTAACAATCCGACCGCTCCGGAAGAAAGTTTTAATGTTCAGGCCACCCTGGAAATCCAAACGGTGGATGAGTTAGGACAGCCCGTCTCGGTACCGGTAACCTTTACCTCTCAAAAATACGGGGAAGATACAGGCGTGAGTGATAATATTTCCAGCAGCAAACTGGTATCGAATGAACAGACCGGTAAAGTCACCTTTAATATCGATTATACCCTGGTTGGATCGGAATACTTTACCGTGATTGCTGATGTCTCGGAAGAAAAATTTGAAAGCACCAATTTCTGGACTGCTTATTTTCAATCCTCAGATGCCCCGGTCAAGAAGATAGCCGTCTCGATGACCATCATTCAAAAGAATTGAAAACTCCCACCCAAATTGAATTACCCAAAAATTTTATTAAATTAGACCACACATCTAGTATAAAACTTGTTATGTGAAATTATAGAGGCATCATTCCGGCATGTTTCTAGCCGGAATCTATGGTATTTAAAAAGTGGATTCCCTGTCTGCCGACAAGGTGGGAAGTCTCCGAGTCGGAATTTTATTATTAGTACTTTGATGAGATCCTGGACCAAGCCCGGGATGACAAGTTCAGTATAAAAACTAACGGCAATTATGTCGTGCTGTCCCGCACTTGCGGGATCAGCATCTAAATAAGAGATTCTAGACCAGCCTGGGATGACATTTTTAATCTGAATTAATTACAAACAACGAATTTTTCAGAAGTATCTATTTAATAAGTGTTAAATCAATTAAAGATCTTTCGACTCTACCGCACTCAATAGGGTTTTTAAATGAAATTCGGATTTTTTTGCTAATTGAGTGCGGTATCGCTCAAGATGACTTTATGGGGAAATATGGGAATTAAAAATATGGTAGAAAATTACTTATCGCCGGGTTTATCCGAAATATTATCGGCATTCAGGAAACCACCCATGGAACTCTTCAGAAACAGGTTCTGATTTTCATCCTTTAACAGCGATTCAAAATTTTGCAGGGTCACCGGTCTGCTGAATAAATATCCCTGGTACTTATAACACTTCTGCGAGGACAGCATATACAGGTGTTCCAGATTTTCCACTCCTTCGGCAATCACTTCCTTCTTCAGATTATTACCCAGCATAATTATGGATTCCACCAGTTTTTTATGTTCACTGTTGGAACCAATATGTTGGATAAAGGACCGGTCGATCTTGATGGTGGAAGCCGGTATTCTCTGCAAATATTTCAGGGAAGCGAATCCAACCCCGAAATCGTCAATGGCGATGCGGATACCCAGTTTTTCCAGTTCATCAATATTTTTTATCACCTGTAATCCATCGTCCAGGAAACTGGTTTCGGTAAGTTCCAGATGCAGATCCTTGGGCTGGATATGGGTATTGCTGATCACATTAACAATCTTATCCACGATCTGTGGGGCTTTCAATTGCCGGGCAGATAAATTTATGGAAATAAATAGGGGATTCTTAAATTTGGTGGCGACAGATTTAAAATCATTAATCGCTTTTACCAATACCCAGTCACCGATTGAGCAGATGAGATCGGTCTGTTCGGCGATCGGGATAAAGGTCTCCGGCATCACCGCACCCAGATCAGGATTATTCCATCGCAGCAGTGCTTCGCAACCGATAATCCGATAGTCGCCACTCATTTTTCTTTCCACCACCGGCTGATACACTACCTCGAACTGTTTCTCAAAGCTGTTTTCGTTGACCAGTGTCCGGAGATCATTTTCCATCTGTAATCTTTCCAGGGATTTTTCGGTCATTTCCTCATTGTAAAATTGAAAATCGCTTTTCCGGATATTCTTGGCATTCTGCATGGCGCTGCCGGCATTGTTCATCAAAGCTTCCCGGTCGCTTCCATCTTTCGGGAGCAGGGCAATCCCGATGCTCATGGTTAAATAGGTAATGCGCCGGTCGCGGATAGTGTAAGGCTGGGAAACCCGTTGCAGAATCTTTTCCGCAACTTTTCCGGCATCCAGTTCATCGGTCATATTCTGCAGAATTATCACAAATTCATCCCCGCCGATGCGGTAGGCAAAGTCGGATTTACGGATGGAGGATTGAATTCGCCGGGCAACTTCCTTTAAACAAAAATCGCCCACCGTTGAACCAAGCGATTCATTAATCAGTTTGAAATTATCCAGATCGCAAAGCAGAATAGCGCTGGTGAGTCGGCCCTGGCTTCGTTCCGCTTCCAAAATCATCTGATTTAGCTGTTCATGGAAAGCCTGCCGGTTCTTCATTCCGGTAAGTCTATCGTGATGGGACAGGTATTGTAGTTCTTCCTGGGCATGCATCATGGCGGTGAGGCTGCTTCCGAAAAGACAGACGCCTTTAAGTTGAGTACGATTCCGGTCCCGGAAGATTGGCTGATAAAATCGTTTGAAATACAACGTTTTATTTTCATCCGGAAAAAACAGCTTTTCGGTAAAGCGGACCGGTTTCTTTTCTTTCAGCACCTGTTTGAAATACTGCTGTCGCTTCTTCAGCGACTCGGGCTGGATTCCCATCAGGTGGCCGTAAAAGGCATCATCTTTTCCGGTGACTAATCCGGACAGTTGGTCATCCGACAAATAGAGTTTGTTAACAAATTTATATTTTCCATCAGTATCATATATTGCCACTTCCATGGGCACATTTTTATAGATTTCGTATTCATCCTGAATAAAAATCTCTCTCAACCCTGGGAAGTTTTTGATCACGGTTCGGAATCCTTCCAATAGGTTGTTTATATAAATTCTCATGCGAATCGTCCTTTGGTCAGCGGTTTTGCGAGAGAGTGATGATCGATGTTAAAGATCATTTTACTTGCCTGCCTCCTTATTGAGAGGCGTTTTTAAATAATCGGCAGATTTCCCAGTACTTTAAAAAAAATAAACTTAAGGACTAAAAATTATTGGAAATTAGAACCGCTTTTTGGGCTGACCGATAAAATTGATTTTATGCTAGAATCTTAATTTGGGGTAGATAATTGAGAAAGAAAGGAAGAATTCATAAAACATTCATCTTTGGTATTAAATTATAAAATATGAAGTTTTTCAAACTCAATAAAATTTAATGATCACTATTTGATTTAAATTCAGATCCGGGGAGATGATCTTATGCTTACCATTAACAGCACAGTAAATTTGAATAATGATTTGGAAATGCCCCGTTTGGGTCTTGGTGTTTATCTGATGGATCCCGGGGAGGAAACCCGGCAGGCAGTGAAGACTGCCCTGGAGGAAGGGTATCGGTTGATCGATACCGCTGCCATGTATGGCAACGAGCGGGATGTTGGCCGGGCGGTTAAGGAAAGTCCGGTGTCGCGGGAGGAGATTTTTGTGACCACCAAATTGTGGAACAGCGATCACGGATACGACCGGACTTTGCGGGCATTCGACAAAAGTCTTCAACTGCTGGATATGGAATATATTGATCTTTATCTGATCCACTGGCCGGTAGAAGGATTACGCAAAGAGACCTGGCGGGCCATGGAAAAGCTGTATAATGATGGAAAATGCCGGGCAATCGGGGTAAGCAATTATACTATTTCCCACTTAACTGAATTACTGGATTGTGCCGATGTGCCGCCGACGGTCAATCAGGTCGAATTCAGTCCGTTTCTGTATCAGAAGGATTTGCTGGAATTCTGTCAATCCAAAGATATTCGGCTGGAAGCCTACAGCCCACTGACCCGGACCAAGAAGTTTAATAATTCCACCATAAAGCAGATGGCGGAGAAATATCAAAAATCGCCGGCCCAGATCATGATTCGCTGGGCATTGCAGCATGAGGTGATTGTCATTCCAAAGTCCTCCCACCGGGAGCGTATCCGGGAAAATGCCCGGGTATTCGATTTTTCCATTTCGGAGGAAGATATGAAAACACTGAATGGATTGAATCAGAATTATCATGTATCCTGGGATCCGACCCATGTGCGGTAGCAAAAAGGAATAGAGATTTAGGATCAAATATTGAAATAATCTGAAACTCCAAGAAAGGATAAAACTTTGGCCAGAAAAAATATCTCATCGGGGCGTGTCTGGGAAGACAAGGTAGGGTATTCCCGGGCGGTAAGGCACGGCTCACACGTTTTCGTCTCCGGTACTACTGCCACTGATGATCAGGGGAATATCGTGGGGAAGGGTGATCCCTACCTTCAGTCAATGCAGTGTCTTAAAAATATTGAGAAAGCGTTACAGGCAGCCGGGGCCAGTTTAAAGGATGTGGTGAGAACCCGGATGTATGTGGTCAACATTGGCAAGTGGGAAGCGGTCGGTAAGGCCCACGCCGAATTCTTTGCCGAAATCAAACCGGCCACCGCCATGGTTCAAATCAGCCGGCTGATTGATCCGGAGATGCTGGTGGAAATTGAAGCCGATGCGATTATTGA
>CAZTXJ010000224.1:0-4523 GCA_964617285.1 uncultured Calditrichaceae bacterium
GGATTCTCGGAAGAAACGGTCAAATTCCTGCGGGGATTGAAAGCCAATAATAGCAAACCCTGGTTTGCTGCTCATAGAAAAATATATGAACAACATCTGCTGACCCCGGGTATGACCTTTGTAGCCGAGATGGGACAGAAGCTGGAACAAATCTCTCCCAACATTGTGGCTGTGCCGAAAATCGACCAGTCTATTTTCCGGATTTACCGGGACGTCCGTTTCAGTTCCGATAAATCTCCCTACAAAACTCACTTTGCCATGCTGTTCTGGGAGGGTGAGCGAAAGAAAATTGAAAACCCAAGTTTCTATATGCATTTCGATTCGGAGGTGGTGTTCATCGGCGCCGGCATCTATGGTTTTCCCCGGGACATGATCCGTCCCTACCGGGAGGCAGTGGTTCATCCCCTGCATGGCAAAACACTGCGGGATGCTATAGACCGGGTCCGGAAAAATCCGGAAAACATTCTGGGCTGGAAATATTACAAGAAAATACCAGTCGGTTTCGAAGCGGATCACCCCAATGCCGACCTGTTGTTGTATAACGGACTTGGTTTTCAGTGGGAGACGCCATTGCCGGATGAATTTTATTCAAATAAATTTGTCGATTTCGTATACCGCAAATTTGAAGAAATGGCTCCAATACACCACTGGCTGGTTGATTTGGCCAGCCGGATCTAATTTATTGATCAACAATACTTCAGGTAAAATTCTCCAACAGTGAAATCACGGAAATATCGGGTTAAAGAAGACTACCAATCTCCTTACCCGGATCCGATCCTCTTCCGGAAGGGTGAGCAGGTAACTGTCGGCCGGGAATTTAAGGATGATCCGGACTGGCAAAACTGGCGCTGGTGTGAGGGGAAGAAGAATAATGCTGCCTGGGTTCCCATCCAATATCTCACAATTGAAGCAGAGAGTGGAATTTTTAATCGGGATTATAACGCCCGGGAGCTCACGATTCATAAGGGCGAAAAAGTAACAGTAAACGAAGTGATCAATGGCTTCGGGATGGCCGAAAAAGTTGATGGGAATAAAGGTTGGGTACCCATGCGAAATCTGGAAATCATTACAAAGTAAACCCCCAAATGACCCCTGCATTTCCCGTTAATTTTAAAGGTGCCTGATAAAATCTTTTTTCTCTCCCATCATTTGAATTATATTAGCGACCATGTTTTATTGCCATCATCGTAAATTTAAAAAGGAGATACAAAATGTTTATCGGACACTATGGGGTCGGGCTGGCTGCTAAAAGACTGGACAACCGTCCATCGCTGGGCACACTTTTCTTCGCTTCGCAATTTATCGATCTGCTATGGCCTATCTTCCTGCTGCTTGGTCTGGAAAAGGTAGCGATTGATCCGGGTAATACCGCCTTTACCCCGCTTAATTTTATATACTATCCTTTCTCCCATGGACTTGTGAGTGTATTGATTTGGGCTGTCCTATTTGGCGGGGTGTATTATGCCTTCCGGAAAAATATAAAAACTTCCCTGCTATTAGGCGGCCTGGTTCTGAGTCACTGGATCCTGGATCTGTTCACCCACCGGCCGGACCTGCCACTGCTTTTTGGAAATCATCTGAAAGTAGGTCTGGGATTGTGGAACTCGGTGATCTTGTCCATACTGGTGGAAGGATCAATCTTTATCATCGGGGCTTATCTCTATATCAAAGCCACCAGGGCTGAAAACAAAAAAGGCCAAATCGGTCTGTGGAGTCTACTCATATTTCTGGGTATCGTCTATGTGATGAACGTTTTTGGTCCGCCACCTCCTTCAGTTGAGCCGATTGCCATTGTTGGTTTATTCCAATGGCTTATAGTGGCCTGGGCGTACTGGATTGACCGCAACCGAGAAAGTGTCTCCCCGCGAATCGGCCTGGCTTAACATCAATTTAAGGCAAAAGAAATTTCGGGAATGAAAAAACTAAATATCTCGCCGATTGATACGATATTTTCCAATGGCTGTTATCCCATCGAATTCATGCTCTATTATCAGAACAAGATAAAGACGGGAAGGATTCGGTCTGCTCTAAAAAATCTGTCCTCCAATTTCTGGCCAATGTTTGGCGAGTATGACAATGGCATCATCTATTTTGAAAAATATATGGAGGGCAGTTGTTTTGAAGAACAGGTTCTCGAAGAAGAGTTTGATAGCACAGAATCTCCTCGAAGTTTATATAACAAATATTGCCGGATCAATCCCACAGATCCACAAAGACTTTTCCATATCAGCATTCTTCAATATCAAAACGGGACCGTCATCATCCCAAAACTGAATCACCTGGCCGGTGATGGCTACAGCTATTTTTATTTTCTATCCCTCCTGGCTGCGGTGTGCCGGGAAGCTTCCATTCCCTTTAAAAAATATTTTATTCGTTCCCAATTCAAGCCGCATCATCAACGAAACATATTAAAGGAGTTCCGTTTCGAAAATATTGGCCTGAAGCCAACAGCTCCTCCGGAAAAATTCACTCTGCAGAATGAAGCGATATCCAAAACAGCCATCAGGGACACGATCAAAGATGTCGCTTCGAAAACGCGGCAACAGGTTTCCACCAATGATATCTTAACCGCCATGATACTGATAAGAACCGTCGAAAATTCTACCCGAACCTTAGCGGATAATTTCGAGCTCACCATACCCATCGATGTAAGGAATCAGGTGAAAGAATACGGCTCGAAATTTTTTGGAAACGGGATTATGCTGCATCGGATGGAATTCCAGACGGACGAGATCAGAAAAAACGAGATTGGTGAGTTGGCTGTCCGAATCCGGCAATCCATGCCGAGGGTCAATAGCGAAATTTATTTAAAATTTCTAGCTGGATTGGAAAATCTAATTGCAGATCAGGAGATAGAACAACTCAGGCCATTCGATCCAAACAGTGGCTGTCTGGTGACCAACCTCTCCCGGTTACCTGCCACTCAACTGGATTTCGGCGGCGGAAAACCCGACTTTATCTTCCTGCTAACGGTAGAGAAAAATTCAGCTGCCATACTGGGAGAGGCGGAAAATTTTGTTATCCGACTTGTCTATTAGCAGTCATTTTAAATATTCTTTGCCTTCAAATTCAAATTGACTAAAACCACAACTATTTGATTGACCGGAATAAAGTCATCGTTTAAATTGGGATTGTCTTTAAAGGCAAAATCTATGGACTGGCATTAACTTCTGCTTATCAAACGAAACCCCTCATTTTAAAAATTTGGTTCAATGACTTCACCCATAATTGAGTTGATTAAAATGGAAAATTCCTTTAAAATAGATCCGAAAAAACTACTGGTGGAGTTCAAACTTACCGGTGTTTACAGCTTCAGCGAGTTCAAAAATTTTTTTGAAAGTGTTTTGAGTCACCCGGATTTCAAACCGGGATTTAAAATTCTCTGTGATGCTCAGGATATGGACTTCAGTAAAATGACCCCGGACGATATTTACGAACTGGTGAAACTGGATAATGAAATTAGAGTAAAGCGGGGTGCGGGTAAAACCGCTTTTTTGGTAAAAGGAGATCTTCAGTTTGGTTTGTCCCGGATGCTGGAATTACAACGGGATATAAACCGCCAGGATCCTTTGAGAGTTTTCAAAAATCCGGATGAAGCCCGTCGCTGGTTGGGAATTTAACCCAATCAACAAAAGGAGGCACAGGATGAAACGGCCATGGCCAATTATTGCAGTCAGGGACGTTCTTGCAAGCTCAAAATGGTACAAGCGCCTGCTGTCGGCTCAGGAGAATCACCCCGGTGCAACTGTGTTCAATCAGATTCTCGAGGTTGACGGTACAGTCCTTTTGTGTTTACATAAATGGGGTTCTTCGGGTCCTCGAGGCGATCATGTTTGGCCGTCCCTTGCCGAAAAGGGAAAAGGTGAGGTGGGGAACGGCCTTCTCATGTGGTTCGTTGTCGATGACTTTGATGCCGCCTGGAACCGGGCGCAAGAAATGGGAGCAACGATTGAGGAAGCTCCTAACACAGACAATGGAACCGGAATGCGGGCATTTGTCCTCCGCGATCCGGATGGCTACTATGTCACAATAAATGAGGCTCGTGCCGGGGCGAGGGGGTAATACCCAACACCAACGTCTGAACTCGCCTTTGTTTTCCACTCACGAAAATATTCCCAATCAGTTGCAGCTCTTCCGGATAATTTCTATATTTAGTGAAGAGATGCACGATATCCGTGATTAACAAATACTGGCAGTAAATTTATTTTTAAAAAAGGAGGATTGCCTATGGAAGAGGAGATCAAAGCCGGTTGTGCCAGACCAACCGGGGGTCCGGTGGGCGAATCCACGGAGACCAAACCACAAGAAGAACAAAAAACAATTGAGGAGGCACCAACCATGATTAAAGTCGGGCAAAAAGCCCCTGATTTTGTTGCACCGGCCTATCACAAAGGCAAATTTGTTAATGTTAAATTGTCCGATCATCTGGGGAAGTGGGTTATTCTTTGTTTCTACCCCGGTGATTTCACCTTTGTCTGAGCGACTGAAATTTCAGCAGTTGCTGAAAAATATCCTGAATTCCA
>CAZTXJ010000225.1:0-4496 GCA_964617285.1 uncultured Calditrichaceae bacterium
CAGAAGTAAATATTTCATTCTGTACATAAGTTTACTCCAGTATTAAAGGGCTACTAAAATAACTGAATAGTGCTAAAGGTAATTATCAAATAAAAAATATTTATTTCATCTCTAAAGTTCGTACTATTTCGAAAAAACTCTGGAAAAAAACTCAATAATCTTTAATCCAAAATTGTGTATAAATTAGTAATAATTCCTGAGCCCAATTATTTCTCAAATCAACAAATAATAAATTTACTTTAGTATCATCAAATAGTTTCGGGTTATATAAATCTCTTTTTAAAAAAAAGGTCGGCCTCAGGCAAAAGGCCTGGCGCCGACCTCCAAATTACTGCTAGATTAACATCAAATCAGCAAGAAACTAGAATCCGATCGTTAAAGAGAACAGATTATTGCCATCAAAATATTGAGAATCCCTGAAGGCATAATCGAAAGTAAGATCAGTGCCGCCAACATTATAATGGAGACCTAATCCGGCGGTGAATCGATATAGAACATCCTTGCTGTCTGTTTTCTGTGTGTATAGGTAACCACCACGCAGGAAAACAAGCTGATTGTAATTATATTCAACACCGAATTTATACTGATCGTTTTCGAAATTATTGTTCTGGAAAATTCCCGCGACAATTAAATTATTCTGTTCGTTTATCGACCGGTTATAGCTGAGTCCCAGTTCAACGGTTGCCGGAAGCTGATTGGATGCAGTCGGACGATCCCGGAAATCCGCGATACCGAGGTCATTCAGCGAACGCACCAGTAAGGCTGATCCGGAATATTCCATGTTCGTACCAATATTCCGCACAACCAGACCCAGATTCAATCCATTGATCTGACCCAGGCCATGATACTGGAGTCCAATATCAAAGGCAAATGCCGAGGCAGATGCTCGCGGAATACTCTCGGTGATAAGTTTACCGGTTACACCAACCAGAATAGCATCGGTAAGCATCCTGGAGTACGTCAGTCCTGCGATAAAAAAGCTGGGTGAAAAGGTACGTCCGGAAGCACCATCCCAATCTTCATTAGTAGTAAATGGAATCTCACCAAAGTCAAATACTTTAATGCTGGCACCAAAAGAGCCAAAACGGCCGGCTTTCACACCAATGGCGGCATAATTCACATTAATATCATTGAAAATGGTCATTGTGGAAAACTGCGCACCTGCATTAAAGCGCATCTGAGCAAAACCTGCAGGATTCCAATAAATGGCATCCAGGCCCTGGGTATTAGCTAAATCTGCGCCACCCATGGCCAGATCCCGGCCTCCTACCGGCACCAGTAGCTCCGAACCTGCCGCAGTCCCGATCCGGGATTCATCTCCCGCAAACAGAGAGGTCGTTCCCAATGCAAGGATCAGCAGGAGGAAAGCAACTATAGTCATACTTTTTTTATGTATCATTTTTTACTCCCTGACTTAAATTCATTGTTGTTTAACATGTTTTTTAACTTCGCCTCTCGGTTTAGTAAGATTCGATAATTTGCTGACCTTGAATAACCATGACTTTAAGGACCTTCGTTTTACCCAGATCAGGCATATCGATATAAGCAATGTACATACCGCTGGCTACAGGTAAATCATTTTCATTCAAAAGATCCCATTTCTGGAATTGAGTATCAGAATCTTTGTCAATTTTTCTCACCTGCACACCACCCAAATTGAAAATACGTATGGTTGCTTTTCTGGGTAAATGGGTAAAGGTCACAAACCGGTCGAAACGACTGGTTTCGGAGGGATTATAAGCATAGTAAGGATTCGGGAAGACATTGATCTTTTTCACATCCTCCTTGGCATCTCCACTATTGAATGCAGTATAGCTATCCGAAGTGAACGTATAAGCATCTTGCGGGCCGTTGGGAATATTGGCAATAATGTCAAAGGTGAATTCAGCTAAGAGATAGGCACGACTGCGTGAGGCAGGCCAGATAGCATAATAGACATCCGAATCGTAAGCGGTATTAGTGTCGTCATATTCTACACCTTCATCATAGTCGCTGGCCATAATGAACAGATATTCCCGGCCACCTAAAGTACCAAAACCAGTATCGTTCGGCAATTCATGCCAGGCCATATCCCAGATACCATTGGCAGGAATGAGGTTGGCCGGATCGTTTTCAGATTCGATATCATTCATTTCCACAAACGCAAGATTAAGTCTCCGTGGATTTGCCGCATCCTGCATATCATAGGCGGCAATGGGAAGTTCACCGGTGCCATTATAACCATAGCCTAAATCTCTGCGATATACCGGCCCTTTGCTGATGAAGCCGTTGGCATCTACATCGGCCTGATCCTGGAATTGTAATTGAACCGGAACCAGATCGCATGGTGCAGTTATAGTGCTGCCAAAGAATTCAGCCCCTGTACCTAAACCACCAAAGAATAAAGGCAATCCTCCATCTGTTCCGGAAATCCAGCGATTACCGGTATAACTATAATCCGCCAATCCGCATAATTTGGAACCGATGGGTTTAATCATCAATCCATCAATAATCTGATAGGTATTATCTCCGGAAAGATTGGTCTGATCGGTCAAAAGCATGCTACCATCACGGCTTAAATTCCAGGTGTGCCAGATACCGGTCGTATCGTATCCTGTCGGAAATGACGTATCGGGTACGAGAGTATACTTATTTTCAGTATTAAACGTTACTTCATAATTAGCGCTGATTTGCTGTTTGGGATCGATTGCCATAACTTCCACACTGCCAGTACTCGGACCAGTATGGGTTACATCCAGCATCTGCTGAGGAGTGGTGGAGTACCTTTCACCCGGTTTGACAGACTGTGGAATAATGGTTTTCACGTTACCGGTAAAGGCGCTTTCCAGAGAAGGCGTGGGGAATGCCGGGTTATAGTTGTATGCAGTAACTACAAAATAGTATTCATTACCCGGATACAGCGGTGTATCGTTGATATAGTCCTTCTCCACGGTAAAATATCTCTGAATACCATTATCCGTACCAAATTGAATTGGTACTTCGACCACATCCTTAAATTCAGGTAGGAACACCGGTCCACGGATATAACCAACATTATTAATCAAATCATAGGTCGCTACCAGTTTTGCGGCGGTCTTTGATGAGGTAGGTTGAGGCAATTGATACACATTATAACCTTCAAATGCAAAACCCAATGAGACTGGTATTTCAGTTCCATTATATGCCGTGGTATCAAAACCCCAGTTCAGTACCATTTCGTCCTCGAAGGCTGTTGTTGCCACCTGAGGAGCTGCCGGTGGTTTGGGGATTTCTTTGAACAAACTATCAAAGATGATCTGAGCAAAGCCATCATTCAGTTTCATTTGCTCCACCGCATTCCGGTTGTTACCGCCGGTTTGTTCAATGATGCCACCAACAATAGCGACGACTACTTCCTGGGTATCACCGTCTAGCAATGTAAAAGGACCGGAACAGAGAGCAATACGTCGATCGCCAGGTGCCAGGTTATCACCCCGACCGTCAAGATCACCGGTTTCCCGGAAAGGATCGCCATCCAGCGGGAACGGGGTTGGTTCGCCTCGATTTGGACCCGAACCATGAGTATAACGGACATTATCACCAGGGTCACCATTATTTGGAATAAAACCATTAAGCATCTTATACCACTCAATGGTTCCTTCATAATCTCTTAGTGGAGGATCGGTGATCGCACTTCCTGCGGCAAAATAGATAAAAGCAGTCATGGGAAGATTAATGTATCCCGGTCCCACCTTTTTTAGATTTTTAATTCCAAAATCTACCGCATCATCAATACCATTTTTATTCATATCCTGCCCGGCTATACCTTCCACCAGCGGTCCCTGGAAAAAGTCGTATCCGGCTGCAGGCGGCGGCAAATTAACCAGGGCATAATTCCGGTCAACCAGATAACCATTATAAGCAAATCCCATGCTGAGCAGGGTGTCACAGCCGGCAAAGTCATCACCGGAATCTCCTAAATCAGGGTCACACCATTGCGAGACATACATAGAATCCATGGTCACACCTGATTTATTGATGAGTTTGTACTGCTTATAGATTATCTGTCCCAATGCGGTAGCAGGCTGGTTATAGGCCCAGGCTGTCACCTGGAGTTCTATACCCATCGGACCGGATCCATACAAACTACTGGTTCGTCCGATATCCAGATCATTTGCCACGAACCAGATAACCTGATCAGCATTAGCGATACCGGGTGTACCGTCAGCATTGCGAGGTGCTTCAGCCGGCCAGCCTGCATAATCCGCTGCATACTGATTTACTGCATCAATAACCTGTTGATCTGTTACATCCGATACATTTATGGCATTTACTTCGGCAACATCCTGCCGTAACACTGACAATGCATTTGCTTGTTGATTTTCGTTCAATTGATCGAACGGTACGGTATAATCTACATTTATCCGATACAATTGTACTTCATCGGCAGGTTGAGCAACGGCAGACCCGGCTCCAATAGGAGCAGTTCCCGGAACAAGGATTCTACCGGCACTGGTACCAATATTATAGGTTTGTCC
>CAZTXJ010000226.1:0-2236 GCA_964617285.1 uncultured Calditrichaceae bacterium
CTTAAAAGCCCAGGACCACTTTTCTTTGAACCTTGTTTTGGAAAAAGTTCTCATTATATTTTATGAAATTCTGTTGCGCCAATAAAAATCCAAGGAGAATGCATGAGTGTGGAACTGTTATCACGCATCCAATTTGCTTTTACCGTAGGATTCCATTATATCTTCCCGCCCTTGAGTATTGGCCTGGGTGTGCTGCTGGTAATCATGGAAGGGCTATACCTTAAAACCAAAAATAAAATGTATCACGAGATGACCCGTTTCTGGGTCAAAATCTTTGCCCTGACTTTTGCGGTGGGTGTGGCCAGTGGGATTGTGATGGAATTTGAATTCGGCACCAACTGGGCCTCCTACTCCCGCTATGTAGGGGATATTTTCGGCAGTGCCCTGGCAGCAGAGGGTATCTTTGCTTTTTTCCTGGAATCCGGATTTCTGGCGATCCTGGTATTCGGCTGGAACAAGGTTGGTCCCAAAATGCACTTTTTCTCCACCGTTATGGTTTCCCTGGGATCGATGTTCAGCGCGGTGTGGATTGTAATTGCCAATTCCTGGCAGCAAACACCGGCCGGATATCATATCGTGGGAACAGGATTATCGGCCCGGGCGGAGATAACCGATTTCTGGGCCATGGTTTTCAACCCATCTTCCATGGAAAGATTAGCCCATGTGCTGGGTGGGGCCTGGCTGGCCGGTGCTTTCCTGGTCATCAGTGTTAGTGCTTATTACATCTTAAAAAACCGCCATCTCGATTTTGCCAAAGCCTCTTTGAAAATTGGATTGATCTTTGCCCTTTTTGCTTCCCTGTACCAGTTAACCACCGGTCACCAGAGCGCAGTAGGCGTTAGCAAAAATCAACCGGCCAAATTGGCGGCATTTGAAGCGCATTACGATTCCTCCCAACCGGCCGGCATGTATCTGTTTGGCTGGGTCGATGAGAAAAACGAAAAGGTTAAAGGCGGATTGAGCATACCGGGACTATTAAGTTTCCTGGTTCACTGGGATGCCACCAGACCGGTCACCGGACTTGATCATTTTGTGCTGGCGGACCGCCCTCCAGTAAATTTTGTTTTCCAAACCTACCACTTTATGGTGGCTATCGGCATGCTGCTGATTCTGATCAGTATACTGGGAATAATTTTTCTCTGGCGGGGTACGCTTTTGCAGAAACGATGGCTGCTGTTCATCATGGTTTTTTCGGTTCTCGGACCCCAGTTGGCAAACCAGCTTGGCTGGTTTTCGGCGGAAGTCGGGCGGCAACCCTGGATCGTTTACGGATTGATGCGTACCGCCGATGGACTCTCCAAAGCAGTTTCAGCAGATCAGACCATTTTTTCACTTACTTTATTCATTCTCATTTACGCATTACTGTTTATCCTCTTTCTCTTCCTGCTGGATCAGAAAATAAAACATGGTCCGGAGGAAGTTGAGGACAGCGCTTCTACCTACGAGCATCAGCGGCAGAGTGTGGACAGCATTCCGCTGGGTAAACAATCTAAATCCGAGTAATTGACCAAAGTTCAGCATCACTGAAGAGGAGAAAACATGGAATATACGTTGGATTTAAATACAGTCTGGTTCATTCTGATTGGCGTTCTTCTGGCCGGTTACGCCATTCTGGACGGCTTTGATCTGGGGGTTGGCGCGCTGCATTTATTCACCAAAACCGATACCGAAAGACGGATCATGTTAAACTCCATCGGACCGGTGTGGGATGGAAACGAAGTATGGCTGGTGACCGGTGGCGGGGCATTGTTCGCGGCATTCCCCCATGTCTATGCCACAGTATTCTCCGGTTTCTATACCGCTTTTATGCTCTTGCTGGTGGTTCTTATCTTTCGGGCAGTGTCCATAGAATTCCGAAGCAAACGGGAAAGTACCCGCTGGAGACATGGCTGGGATACCGCTTTTAGCATCTCCAGTATTTTTATTGCTTTTCTGGCCGGGGTGGCTCTGGGCAATATTATTCAGGGGGTGCCACTAGCGGCCGATAAGGAATTCATCGGAAATTTCTGGACACTTATTAATCCCTATGCCATCGGGGTGGGTATCACTACCATTGCCCTTTTTATGATGCATGGTGCCATTTATTTGGTGATGAAGACCGAGGGTGAAATGCACGATAAAATCAGAACCTGGGTGAATAATACCATCATCTTTTTTGTGATAAGTTATGCGACCATTACCATGGCTACTTTAATTTTCCAACCGCATATGGTTGCTCATTTCAAGGATTTTCCCC
>CAZTXJ010000226.1:2336-4487 GCA_964617285.1 uncultured Calditrichaceae bacterium
GTCCTCACTTATACGATCAGCATTTACTGGATCTTCCGGGGAAAGGTAAAACTGGATGCAACCAGCTATTAATAAAAAAACATAAATTAATGAACAAATCGATAAATATCTTTTGGTTCCGGCGGGATCTTCGTTTAACCGATAACACCGCCCTTTTTGAAGCACTCCAGGGAAAATACCCGGTACTTCCGGTTTTTATATTCGATCAGAATATTCTTGATAAATTGAAGGATAAAGCCGATCCCCGGATAACTTTTATCTACGATCAGTTAAAAGAAATAGATCAGGAGTTGCGTTCCCGGAAGAGTGGTCTAATGATCAAAAAAGGAGATCCAGGCGAGATATTTCGAAAATTATTGCAAGAGTATACCATTGGGGCAGTTTATACCAACCGGGATTATGAACCGTATGCCACCGAACGGGACCGGCAGATTGAGAAATTATTGAGTGAACAAAAAATTCCATTCCATACCTTCAAGGATCAGGTGATCTTTGAAAAGGATGAAATCAGAAAGGACGACGGCGATCCCTATATCGTCTATACCCCTTACAAAAACAAGTGGCTGGATACCTTCCAGGATTCGCAGGTTGCACGGAAATCCAGCGAAAAGCATTTCCAAAATTTCTTTCAGGGAAAGATAAAAGCATTTCCGGAATTGAGCGATATCGGGTTTCGTCGCAGTAAACTTGATTTTCCGCCAAAATCAATTAAGATGGATGTGATAAAGAACTACCATAAAACCAGGGATTTTCCCGGACAGTATGGCACCAGTCGGTTGGGTATTCATTTGCGCTTTGGTACCATCAGTATTCGGGAATTGATCAGTCAGATCAAGAATGTGAATGAGACATTCCTGAGTGAATTGATCTGGCGGGAATTTTTTATGATGATCCTGTATCATTTTCCGGAAACGACGGACAACGCCTTTCGAAAGGCCTATGACCGGATTCCCTGGCGGGAGGCGGAAAAGGATCTTCAGAGGTGGTGCCAGGGGATTACCGGCTTCCCCATGATTGATGCAGGGATGCGGGAATTGAATGCGACCGGCTACATGCATAACCGGGTACGGATGATTACGGCCAATTTTTTGACCAAACTGCTGTTAATTGACTGGCGCAAGGGTGAGCAATATTTTGCGAAAAAACTGCTGGACTATGAGCAGGCCGCCAATGTGGGTAACTGGCAGTGGTCTGCCGGGAGTGGCTGCGATGCGGCTCCTTACTTCCGGATATTTAATCCGGAAACCCAGATCCAAAAATTTGATCCGGATCTGAAATACATCAAAAAATGGATTCCGGAATACCATACCGATAAATATCCCAAACCAATGATTGACTATAAATATGCCCGGGAGCGGGCACTCTCGGTTTATCAGCAAACTTTAAAGTCGGATTGATTTCAACGATCGCATGTTTTCTGCCCTTTTCCATTTATTTCTTTTTGATATGCTTCTCCATATGAATCCAAGATCAGACAGCAATCTCTTCAACCAGACTTTTACCCACTGAATAACTTTTCATTCAATCTTCATAAGCATTCGTAACTTTATTAAGGCTGAGCAATCTAATTGAGCGATGAGCCAGAATATAGAACACCGGTAATGAAAAACATGATAAATATTTTATTTCTCAAAAATAGTTCTTGACATCAGGAAATGAGTGGGGTATATTTATATCGCTCATAACGCTCATATGCAAAAAGGAGAAAAAATGTCGCAAGACTTAAAAAATAGAGTATGGATTTATTCGCAGACCAACCTGCCCACCAGATTTGGTCAGTTTAAAGTAATTGTTTTCCGGAATGATTTCGACGATAAAGAACATCTGGCAATTGTAAAGGGCAACATCGGAGATGGCAAAAACATACCGGTACGGATGCATTCCGAATGTTTAACCAGCGAGGTGCTGGGATCGTTGAAATGTGACTGCCGGGAACAGCTGGAAACTGCTCTGCAGTATATAGCGGAAAAAGGGCGGGGCATTGTATTATACCTTCGTCAGGAGGGCCGTGGTATTGGCCTGGGTAATAAGATCCGCGCCTACTCCCTGCAGGAAGCCGGTTACGATACGGTAGAAGCAAATCATATCCTGGGATTCCCGGACGATTTGCGCCAGTACGATGTGGCGGCGGCCATGCTTCATCATCTGGGG
>CAZTXJ010000227.1:0-4435 GCA_964617285.1 uncultured Calditrichaceae bacterium
TAAAACCGGAAGCCTATTCCAAACTTTAATGTCTCGTGTGTCAGTGGCGCCTCGGAGTTAACCGGCCAGTACATTTTACCCTTCATTCCGGTGTAAATCAGATAACTGGTTCCTGCCCGTAGTGCAGCATACATGATGGGGCCAAAGGTTGGGGAAAGATCCACAATTTCTTCGGCAAACTGGGTAACGGCCTCCATGCCTACTCCCTGCACCAGGCTGCCTCCGAGCCATTTCCAGAACAGGAATCTGGGATATACCACCGAGATTTCATAACCGGCTATCAGAGAAACAGATTTGTACAAAGACACATCAATCCCGGCTTCAGCAGAACCGCCAAAACGGTATTTGCCTTCAATCCTGCTTAATTTGTCCGATTCAAAAAGAGGAATAAACGAGCCGGTATCGGCATCAAACTTGGTCCAGCCAAATTGAAGCAAATGATAGGGGAAAACCGCAACTTTGGAAAATTCATAGCCATAGGCATCGCGACTTCCCATTCCGAAAGAATGCATCTCCGTTTTAATGTTACCAACTTCTTCAGCCTCATCAAAATTCTTCAGATGCCGGGCATACTTATTCAGGAAAACATAGTTGTCTTCCAGCCGGAGCGGATTTTCTTTGAGTGCACGACTCCCCAATTTTATTTCACCATAACCGATAGCGGAGAAGTCGGTTTTAAAATCCTTGATGTCCGATTTGGAATCGCCATAATTCAATTCAATATAGGGATGAGAATCTTTCATCCAGCCCTCAGGGCCAAAATAATCCCAACGACCCTGGAAATGACCGGATTGACTTGAATTATTACCAGCAGAAACCAGGCTAACCAGAAAAAATATGAGGGTGAGATAAACGCTTCTGTATTGCATTTTTTTCTCCTTGCCTTGAAAATACCGTTCAAATCTATTAATAATTTAATTAAAAACCAAAAAAATGACTACCGGTATTTCAGCAAAAATGTTACGTGGATTATAATTTAAGTATGAAATAAAAAAGCCCGGTTATTTACCGGGCTTTTCTGGTTCGGGAAAAAGGTTAGTTTTATCGAAGTAAACCAATGGTAAAAACCACTGCCTTATCATTATAATCGTTAAAAGTAATGATATAATCCAGATTTAACAGTACCTGAAAGTTATAGGTGCGAAAGATACGCAAACCACCATTGGCGGTCACCTCAAATCCATCACCACTTTTGTTATTATCATAATACAAGAAATCTTCGTGACTCACCCAGTGAAAGCCGAAGGCCCCACCCAGATAAGGGCATATATCAGTTTTGGTAAATAAATAAGAGGAGTAAACATTGGTAGCAAATCCCTTTCGTGCGGCAAAGTGAGTTCCCACGGTTACCTGGTTAATTTCATACCCAATACGCAGATCCAGGGTAAAGGATTTATCTACATCATCGTAGCCTTCGGTAGGATACAAATAGCCAAAATTAATCCCCCAATATTTTCGGGCAGCTCTTCGACGGGGAGTGGCCGTTTCGGCCTCCATAATGTTATCGACCTTGGCGGTTTGGTTAATCGCCTGACCGGTTACGATACTGCTGGCCACTCTTTTCATCACCACATCCATATCTTCCAATTGCATCGAGGAAACATTGTCCGATAAAACCGACTGCGCCGAGGCAACATCTATTAACATGTAGTGAAAGATGATTTTGGAACCCAATTGACTGAGGTTTCCCAGCACCACCTTCTGGGCGGATAATTTTTTACCGATTTCGACCGCACACTCAATTTCACTGCAGGTTTTTTCTCCGGTGGCCTGGTATGTTTGTTCTTCCGGGATTAGCGTAAAGTGATTGGATTGGGCTAATTCCTGCCGCAGCAGACTTTCCAGGGTTTGAATTGTCTCGCTGCTTAAGCCGGTCGCGCTGAATGGCAAAATAGCCAGACTTTGCCGGGCAGTTTCCGGCTGTTGACCGTATGAGATACCGGTAAGAAACATCATTAAGCTAAAGAAAAGTAAAACAGCAGATCCGGATTTCTTTAAGGATACATATTTTCTCATCTTACCCTCCTCGGTACATTATTGGTGAATTCTATATAAAATATTATCGACCAATTTATTATTAAAAAAGATGTATCTCTTAAAAATCCAAAAGCTAATTTACTGAAAATTTCTTCATTACGATATTAAAATAGTTTCAGGATATATCAAATCATAAAATGAAATTAACCGAGAATCTGTGCGTGGTACCCAGATCATCCCAAAAGGGGGTAATCCCATAATCGAGACGAATAGCCGAGCGTACAAATCCAAGACCCAGGGTAAAATTCCGGGCTTCGTATCCGATCAGGTAGCCTCCCCGCAGGGCAATCTGATTCCAGATCAAAACTTCGCTGCCCAGGTGAAACCGGACATTTTCCGAGGAGGGTTTAACCACATCCGCGGCAAGCAGGGCACTAACTGATTCTGTCTTCAGCGGAAAATTGTACAAAAAGCCAAGCCGGGCAATAACCGGCAAAGTAGTCGCTTCGTTCTGAAATTTGCCCATTTTCCCCAGGTTTTGCAAAACCGCTCCGACCTTCAGATTTTGAAAGGGTGTCCGGTAGGTGAGTCCCAGGTCAGCGGCAAAGCCGGTGGCGGATTCCACATAAATCTTCTCGAAGAGATATTTTACCGTCACCCCGGCATTCAGATTATCGCTCATTCGCCGGGCATAGGAAATACCGGCAGAGAGGTAGTGCGCACTGGTGGTTTCCAGTGGATCGGTGGTGGGCACATCCGCCCGCACCTGGATATCCCCGATGCTAAAACTGCGCAGATGAAATCCCCAGGCAGAATTTTTTCGAACCAGAGAAAGGGCAGCAAATTCCCCCCGGATATCGAGAATCCATTCATTATGATTGAACAAAACATTGGAGTGTTTGGCAGCGGCCAGGCCGGCCGGATTCCAATAGACGGCCGATGCATCTTCGCTGACGGCCGTATAGGCCTCGCCCATGCCGATTGCCCGGGCATCAATACCGATTTTCAAAAAGGACAAACCGGTTTCACCCTTGTTTTTACTGGCAGTAAAGCCACTGCTGACCAATATCGATATCAAGATCCCGATAATTACTATTCTCTTCATTTCCTTATTTCATCCTCTCTGGTTCTGGCACATACAATTTAATAAAAACCGTTGACCGGCTCTATCGCTATTTAAAATGAAAACTGCCAGGTGAAAATATGACTGGCGCCTTCGTCGATTACTGAAGCCACAAAAGCATAGTTCAAAACTGCCTTAACCCGGGAGTACTGATCAATCACCAGGCCGCCGCCAAAGGTAAGATGATCATTATCGTAGCCGATCCGGCCGGCTACACCCGGGATGGTAAATTCCAGGCCAACATGATTTTTTTCCTCCCCGGCGGTACTCCACTCAAAATCGTAGGCCACCCGCGCCCAACGCACCGGACTGATGTAATAAAATCCGAGCCGGCTGGATACCGGAAAGGCATTGTCCCGGTCAATGCCCCGGTCGAAAATATTATTGGTATTGGACTTCAACTTGCCATTGATGTCCTTTACCTGAAATCCCAGTGACAGATCGTTATTCACCCGAAACATGGCTCCCAGGTCCACGCTGAAACCTTTTCCGGTGTAATCAAAATCGGGATCGGATAGGGTTTCCCGCAAATACTTAGCACTTACGCCAACCGATAAACGATCCGGGATGATCATCGACCCAAAGGAAAAATAGATGGCGTGCTGACCATGATCGACCTTACCAGTTTCTACCCCGCGGGAATCGAAACTCTTTATATCCCCTACCCCGCTGAAAATCCAGCCAATGGAAAAGCCCGCCTGTGGTTTAATGGGCGTGGAGAGACCCACATAGGCAAACCGGCGATCCAGGGAGAGAAAACTGTAGGAAAAATTTGCCGATAACTTTTCCAGATAAGGTAAGGCGGCAGGATTGTAATAAAAGCCAAACCCATGATCCGCCGTCGCCACCTGGGCATTTCCCATGGCAATCGCCCGGGCACCCAGACCCAGACGAAGATAGGCACCGGCATAGCCACCATTCCCCTCTGCGAGTACAAGGCTGACATTCGATACCAACATTACCATAACCAAAAACGATACAAAATATATGACACGATTCAATTTCATCATTTTCTTTTCCTTAATTAATCACCACAATTTTGCCCCAGGAGACTTTCCCTTCCACTTTCGCCCGGAAGAAGTACACCCCGTTATCCACCATCCGGCCGTTGTTATCCCGGCCATCCCAGGTAGCGGACCGATCGAAAGAATTCTGGGTGGGTGCAAATTCCTGTTTACTGATGGAGATCACCTTTTCCATAGCAAAATTATAGATATCAATATTCACTTCGCCCGCCTGGGAAATATCGTACTGGAAGCGAAGAATAGTGCCGCGTTCCGGGGAAAATGGAGTGGGATAGGCATAAACCGCCGGATCCTCCCGCTCCCGGGTGGA
>CAZTXJ010000228.1:0-4316 GCA_964617285.1 uncultured Calditrichaceae bacterium
GGCTCTGTCTCACCATCAACCAGTTTTTGCTTATCTTTGGGGAGATCATAAATACTTCCCTGATAGCGTACCCAGTTCGCCTCATCTACGATATTCTCCTTGAGATTATCCCCACCGATGTATCTTCCGGTTTCCACTTCCACAATTTGATAACTGGCGGCAATCTGGACATTCCTTTGCGATTTATACTCCCGATAATAGATGGTCTGTGTTTTGGTAATGGTATTGCCGGCACTATCCTTTTCGGTATAGGACTTATCATGTGACTTTTCCGCAAAACTCGGCCGGCTGGTTTGTTCGGAGATCTGGGTAACATTTCCAGTGATAAAGAAATGAATTCCCTCTAATTTGCCGATTTCTGACGCCTTTGAAACATCCACCACACCGGACATGGCCAATTTGTACTCTTCCATAATTTGATCCAGATTGGATCGGGTCATAAATACCACATATTTCAGATTGGCATTTATACAGTCATTAATTAATTCCTCGGTCAGCAGATTGCTATATTGATCACCAAAACGCGTACCGTTTCTGAACGGCATAATAGCAATTCGCTGTAAAGCTTTCTCATAAACCTGATTTCTTCTGACGGAGGCATCACGAAAATCAGGAACAATTTGTAAAACTTTTTCGAAAGTCTCGGTGGCTTCCCGGTAATGACCCTCGCTTTCATAACTTGCCGCCCATTGATAATGAGCTTCGGCAATGAACTGATTTGTTTTGTTCACATCCCTGGCATATTCCAACGCGGATTGATAATAGTTCACCGCCTGAGGATAGGATTTAAGCTGTAATTCGGCATCGCCAAGTTTTATATAAGAAGCCCAGATTTTGTCTTTCGTTCCCAGATAATCTCCGGAAATCAAATATACTTTTTTATAATAATCAACTGCGGACAGATAATCTCTGGAGGTAAAATAATTTTGGGCGATGTTATAGTTGTAATCTCTTCCGGTGTTAACAGCCCGTGACAATCTGCTTTGAATATCTATCGTTTGCAAAATAATATTTCTTTGTCTGAAGCGCGTTATGAGTTGATCCATGTGCTTCCACGTACCAATGGCATTAACCCATTGATTACTCCGCTCTTCGTTGTCGCCTTTATTTAACAGCTCTTTATATGCCCGGGGCGCAATTTGCTCCAAATGAACCTGGGCATCGGTAAAGTCCGATTTTTTATCCAGCGCCTCCAAATCCTTTTCTGCTGCGGCAACATACCGGCCAGCTTTTTCAAATTCCAGTGCTTTCTTGTAAGCCTTTTTATGGGCGCAGCCCAACCCGATGAGTATAATAAGCAACAAGGAAATCAAATATCTGAATTTGAAAGAATGTGAAAAGTTCATCTCAATTTTTCCCGCTTTTTATTGTTCTTGAAAATTGACAGCGATTTATTACCATCGGCTTAAAATAATAAATCGCTAGCATTTTATCAAATTTTGATTATCAATCTTCGAAATAATCATTTTGGGCAAAAAAAAACCGGCCCTGATTCCTGGGCCGGCAAGGTGCTGTGTGGAGGGAGGAGGTGAGTCTCAAAGTTTAAATAATGATGTTGAAATTTGAACAAATACGGGTTTTGCTTTATTTTTATAAATCTGATAGATACCGGTCAATAGTTGAAAAAGCACATCAAAGAACATATACAGGAATGGTATTGCAATAGCCAGGTAGAAGAGTATTTTTAAGAATCCCAGAAACATTTTTTTGAATCTCCTTAATTATTTGTAGAAAGTTTACGGAGATTATTTTTAAAAGTTACAGCCTGGGTAAAAAAAAATAAAATTTTCTCCGAATTTGAACGTATTTATTTCTGAACTGTAATATTCAGTATAAATGGGTAATTAATTTTAAGACGGATGTAACGTAAATCAGGAGCATAATCATGAGAAGATTAAATTATTTTGGATGGATCGTCGCTACGCTTTTCATATTCTCCGCCTGCCAGGCTATTAGCGACAACCAAACCGAAATGAAACCTGAAAAAGTTTACAGCATCATTTATGTCCAGAAGCCAAATGATTGGTACATCAAACAGGCAGAATTGTGGAAAAAGGAAATTGATAAAAACCGGAAAAATGAAGAGGCCTGGTTAAATTATTATAATGCGGTTCGATATATGCGATTTGTGGAGACAATTTCTACACAAGACAAACAAGAAAAATTGGGAAATATCATTGAGGAAATGGGAAAGGCGATTCCAAATACTTTTACCTATCATTACCTGAAATACAAAACAAAAATGAGTATAAAAGACATTTCCGATTTAGAGAAGGCGTATGAATTGGATCCGGATCGGAAGGAAACCTATTCAGAATTTGTCTGTTATTATGAACTTCACGGACAGAAAGCCAGGCAGGAAGAATTTCTGGAAAAAATGTATAAGAGCCAGGATATCGCCCCCGGGTTAATCGACTATAATTATAATGTTCTGATGTCTACGGACAAAAATGCTATCCTGTTTACCAATGGGGACAACGATACCTATCCGGTGTGGGTCCTGCAAAAAGTCCTGGGCGTTCGCCCGGATGTTACAGTACTTAATGTTTCGCTTATCATGGCGGATGAGCAGTATCTCAAAGATAAGCTGTCCGAAAAAAAGATAAAAATAAACTTCGACAATCTGCCAAAATACCGAACCAAGGAATTTGCATCGGGACTTGGGAAATACATTTCCGAGAATTATCCGGAAATCCCGGTTTATTTTGCGCTTACTGTTTATGAGGGCTATATTAATCCCTTGAAGGACAATCTATATATTACCGGTCTGGCATATAAATACAGTGAAAAAAGATTGGACAATTTTGCCTTAATTAAGAAAAATCTGGAGAATAACTTTCGATTGGATTATCTGGCTTATGATTGGTACAGTGAAGATTATCTGGCAACCAGTCTTATGCCTCAGCTGAATATGAATTATGTGGTGAGTATGGTGATGCTGGCCGAGCATTATAAGGACAGTGGAGAAACTAACCGATCCCTGAAATGGAAAGAGCAGGCGCTACAAATAGCCAAAAAAGCCGGGAATGAAAAAGAACTTCAGGAAGAATTGCAAAACAAAGGTATTTGAGATTGGAGCAGATTCTCTTTTACAACAATTAAATTGGAAAAGAGTCTTGTATCGAGTGGTTTGTATCAAAATTAATTGATGAAATTACTGAACAAAAAATTAGTGCACCAAACTGATGAACAGTTGATGGTGAAGGTTCGAAATGCGGATGCATCCGCCTTTGATGAACTGTATCAGCGCTACAGTAAACGTCTTTTGTATTATTTTTATCGAATGTTGAATGGTAATGAAGATAAGGCACAGGATTTTTTGCAGGACGCTTTTTTAAAGATTCTGGAGAAATCAGATTATTTTGATAGCAACCGATCCTTTTCCAGCTGGATTTTTACCATAGCCCATAACATGTGCCGGAATGAATACAGGCGCCGGGAAGTCAGAAAAAACCATGTGGAGGGTATCGAAATCGATCAGATTATTAATTCGATAGAACAAAATTATCCTCACCCGCATGAAAGACTGGAAAAAAATGAATTTATGACCGCCCTGTTTACGGAATTGAAAAACTTTGACGCCGTCTCAAACAGCACCTTTATTTTGCGGTTCCAGGAGCATTTGCCAATAAAAGAAATTGCTGAAATTTTGGATTGTAAGGAGGGTACGGTCAAATCCAGATTGTTTTATATGGCAAAGAAACTCGCAGTTAAATTAAAAGAATTTAATCCAGTATTTAAAGAGGTCGTGATCAATGAAAAATAAGAAAAATGAACTTAAAAAAGAGTGCTCCCAAATAGAGAAGCTGATCATAGAAATGAAAAGCAGCCAAATTTCTGATATTCAAATAAAAAAAATAGATAGCCATCTCAGTCATTGCAGAAGCTGCCGGGAATTTGAGAAATCGCTGAGTGCCATTGAAAAGGGAATGGCTATTGAGGACGATTTGAAATTAGAGCCCGATCCCCGGATTCAAAGAAATTTACTGGCATATTTGCATAACTCCAGGAAGAAAAGGGCATCTTTCTTTCACAGGATATGGTTTACTGTCCGGGATATGCTGGAAATTCGTATTCCGGTCTATCAAATTTTAAGTGCGGTTATTTTGCTGATATTTATTTTCATGGGAATACAAAAATTATCGACATTTCATAAAGCTGAATTAACCCAGGAATCCATCCCTCAACTGCAGGAAGGGATGTTTAATCAATTTAATGTCATCGACAATTTGCGATTAATCGACGGGCAAAAGATCGGACGAAATTTCAGCGAGGATTCTCTTCTGATTAAGATGTTTGTCAGATCACTTTAAAAA
>CAZTXJ010000229.1:0-4314 GCA_964617285.1 uncultured Calditrichaceae bacterium
ATACCAAAGTAGTGGACCGGGGGAAGGGGGATAAGATATTTATTAATACCTCGGGTGTCGGGGTAATTTATGATGGGGTGGATGTTTCACCGCAACGCATCCAGGCGGGTGATAAAATTTTATTAAGCGGGAAAATCGCCGAACACGGGATTGCGATTTTGTCGGCCCGGGAAGAGTTTGATTTTGAAACAGATGTGAAAAGTGATACGGCGCCGTTGAATGGATTGGTGGAATCGATAATTAATATCTGCCCGGAAATTCATGTTATGAGGGATCCTACCAGAGGGGGTATTTCCAGTGCCCTGAACGAGATCGCTGAGTCTGCTAATCTGGGGATTTATATTGAGGAGGATACTATACCTATTGCCGACCCGATTAAAGCCATTTGTGAGATTCTGGGATTGGATCCATTGTATATTGCGAACGAGGGAAAATTACTGGCAATCGTTCCCGAAAATAAAGCAGCGATTGTTTTGAAAACGATGCAGGAGCATCAATACGGTAAGGATTCCAGAATTATCGGGGAGGTTACGTCCGATAATCCCGGCAAAGTGATTATGAAAACTTCCATCGGGAGCCATCGAATTGTTGATATGCTTTCCGGTGAACAACTACCGCGAATTTGTTAGAAAACTTGACATAAAAAAGCCCCGGTAATCCGGGGCTTTCTGTTTATTCTTCCTTGTGCGGTTTTTCGATAAACTTCCAACCGCCAACGATGGAGGAGGTGGTACCACGTTCCTCCACATAGTCATGATAAAACACCAGATACACGTGGATCATTGCAAAAATGATAAAGAACCACATCATCATGTGATGCCACTGCCGGACCGCAAATTCACCGCCCATTAATGGCGTAATCCAGGCAAATAGTTTCGGGAACCAACTGTTGCTCATGGGCGCAAAAAGGGCAAAGCCGGTGAACGCCTGGAACAGAAACGCCAGAAAAGTGAGGAAGTAGGTGAATCCGGCCAGAGAGTTATGACCGATGGACTTAAGCGGTTTTTTACAGATTTGCAGAATATCCAGACAGAGTACTTGAAAAATTTCCTTCCATTGCGTAGGGGTATAGGGGATAAAATTTTTCCAGTTGGCAAATCGGTTTCCGACAAATCCCCAGTAGATACGGAATAAGAAATTGAAGAAGAAAATGAATGCAAACAGAAAGTGCAGAAATCTGATGGTGCCAAACCAGTATTGGAAGGAAGCTTCGGCAGAACTCTGTATCGCGATGGGTTTCCCGATCAGATAACCGGTGATAGCCAGAACAACAATACACAGGGCATTAATCCAGTGGTAAAACCGGACCGGTAATTCCCATACATAGATCTGGTTGTATTCGGCATATCTCGTTTTTACCTGTTCCATACAAGACCCTCCTATAAAACACTGATTTGGTTTAGATGTTTACCATCCGGGTCGTAGAGGTGAACAGCACAGGCAATGCAAGGATCGAAAGAATGAATGGTTCGGAGAATTTCCAGTGGTTGTTCGGCATTGGCCATCGGGGTTTCCAGAAGAGAGGCTTCATAGGCAGACCGTTTACCATTGGCGTCTCTTGGGGAAGCATTCCAGGTGCTCGGTACAACCAATTGGTAATTGTCGATAACCTTGTCTTTTATCACAATCCAATGGGCCAGTGTTCCGCGCGGTGCTTCTGACAATCCAACGCCTTTTGCTTCTTTTGGCCAGGTATCCGGTTCCCATTTTTCGCTGTTGAACGTACGGATGTCACCATTCTTGATATTGGTAAGCAAAGTACCGTAGAATTCCTTCATCCAGTGAGCAACCAGTTTGGTTTCCAAACCGCGGGCGGCAGTTCTGCCCAGGGTGGAAAATAGGGCGGTTACCGGTGCATTTAATTTAGTAAGAGCCTCGGTAATCACTTCTTTAACATCATTATTACCGGAAGCATAGGCTACCAGTAGTCTTGCCAGCGGCCCAACCTCCATTGGATTATCTTTCCAGCGTGGGGTTTTAATCCAGCTGTATTTGTTATCTACTTCCAGTTGTTTGTACGGAGGTTTCGGTCCGGTGAAATTAAGGTTCGTTTCACCTTTCCACGGATGAAGCGATTTGTCGTTTCCTTCCTGATATTTATACCAGGAATGGGTAACGTATTCACGAACCTGATCCGGGTCGCTGCCATCCACCTCGTAAACCTCACTCAGATTCCGATCGAGAATGGCACCCCGTTGAAATTTAAAATTAGAGGGATCATTATAACCGTTAGTGGGTAAATCTCCATAAGCCAGATAGTTTTTGAGGCCACCACCGATTGAGAACCATTCTTTGTAAAAAGAGGCCACGGCTAATAAATCCGGAATATAAACCTGTTCCACAAATTCGATAGCGTTATTAATCAGGGTGCCAACAAAAGCCAACCGCTCGGCATTAATTGCATTGGCATCATCCGGATTGATTGCACAGGGTACACCACCAACCAGATAATTTGGATGGGGGTTTTTCCCGCCGAAAATGGTATGAACCTTTACGATTTCCTTTTGCCAATCTAAAGCGTCCAGATAGTGAGCAACGCCTATCAGATTTACCTCCGGCGGTAATTTATAGGCCGGGTGACCCCAATATCCATTGGCGAAAATTCCAAGTTGCCCGCTTTCCACCAAGGCTTTCACTCTGTTTTGTACTTCCTTAAAATAGGTTTTGGAATTCTTGGGCCAGGGTGATATACTTTGGGCAATTTTTTCTGCTTCAGCAGGATTAGCTTTTAAGGCACTTACCACATCCACCCAATCCAGAGCATGAAGCTGGTAGAAATGAGTCACATGATCCTGTAAATACTGGGCACAAAACATTAGATTTCTGATCATTTCAGCATTTGGGGGAATTGTAATATTTAATGCATTTTCCACTGTTCTGACTGAAGCCAATGCATGGACGGTTGTGCAAACACCACAGGCTCTTTCGGTAAATGCCCAGGCATCCCGGGGATCACGGCCACGGAGGATAATCTCAAAACCACGAACCATGGTTCCGGATGAATAGGCATTATTTATTTTGCCGTTCTTTAGTTCGGCTTCTATGCGAAGGTGCCCCTCGATACGGGTAATCGGGTCAACTACAATTCTAGTGGCCATTATTCACCTCCTTCCTGCTCTTTGGCAGAAGTTAATTCTTCATCTTTCACACTTTGTTCCATTTCCTGTTTAATGATTTTTCGTTTCCTGACATTGGTCGCAACCGCATGTGCTCCAATTCCAACAGCTGTACCTATCCCGAGAACAGTTCCAACCGTATCTGCTGTGGTCTCAATACCAAATCCCGGGAAAGATGCCAGATGACGATAGAACGGGCCATTATCCCAGAAGTTTTCCTCAGGACACCCAATACAATTATGTCCCGACTGAATGGGATAACTGACGCCATCGTTCCAGCGAATTATACCACAGGAATTGTAGGTAACCGGTCCTCGACAACCCATTTTATACAGGCAATACCCCTTTTTGGCATTTTCATCGTCAAATGTCTCCACAAATAGGCCGGCATCATAATTCGGACGACGATAACAGGAGTCGTGTACCCGGGTGGAGTAGAACGCTTTTGGCCGCCCAATGCTGTCCAGTTGCGGCAAGCGATCGAATGCGAGCATGTGCACAATTACGCCTGCCATAACTTCGGCGATCGGGGGACATCCCGGCACCTTAATAAGGGGTTTGTTAGTGATAATTTTATGAATAGGTGTAGCGCCGGTGGGGTTTGGTTTAGCAGCCTGAATACAGCCGTTTGATGCACAACTACCCCAGGTGATAATTGCTTTGGCCCCTTCTGCTGCCTCTTTGACAATATCTAGGGCTGTCCGGCCGGCAATGGTGCAATAAACGCCACCATCGTTCATGGGCACAGAACCTTCCACCAACATCAAGTACTCACCTTTATACTTGTTCATGGTGTTATGGAGGGCCTCCTCGGCCTGATGGCCGGCTGCGGCCTGCAGTGTTTCGGTATAATCCAGTGAGATTTTATCAAGCACAATATCAGCAATTACAGGGTGGGAAGAGCGGATGAATGATTCGCTACAGCAAGTACATTCCTGAAAATGCATCCAAATAACCGGTGGTCGCGGTTTTGTTTCCAATGCTTTAACAACTTTTGCCAGTCCGGAAGCATGAATTCCAGCTGCGGCAGTGATATACGAACAAAACTTTAAAAAATCGCGGCGGGAATAACCGCGTTCCTTCATCAATTCCCATATTGTTTGAGGATTGTCACGCATACTTTACCTCCTCTGTTAGTGTCTAGGCAATATTTTCTTCTTTATATATAACCCCCAATTGGGGGAGTACTTACATAAAA
>CAZTXJ010000230.1:0-4306 GCA_964617285.1 uncultured Calditrichaceae bacterium
GGCTTTCTGGGCGCCCATGGCCAGACCACCCCGGATGGTCGGTTCAATGTCGGCCGGTCCCAGCGAGACGATAGTCACCTCTCCGCCATTTTTTTCGGTCAGTTTCAGGGCTTCCTCAATCGCGAATTCGTCATAGGGATTCACAATCCACTTTACGCCCTCTTTCTGGATTTCTTTTTTGTTGTCGGCGATTTTGGGACGGGTTTCGCTGTCCGGAACATGTTTAATACAAACGGCAATATTCACGATATATCCTCCTCACATTTTCAATCTCAACTTATCTATTATGATAAAAAGTATGTTTTTGCCTGTGGCAGTTAAACATTTGCCACTCGACTCGCTCAATAATAATAATCATGTTCAAAATTTAATGCAATCACTCTTTCTAATTGCTTTTGGGAAATTTTGGATAATCACACCATTTTATTATTAAAATTGACTGATAAAGTGCACTTAAACTGTGTTTAAAATTAAATTATCGCTTGACAGCATAAGCTTAAAAGTTTAAATTTTCGGGCTTTTTGACACGAATCTATTGAGTTTCTATTGGAGGATGAAATTTTGAGAAGTGATTATTTAAAAACTGATGAGCTTGCCAAAAACCAGCAGTGGTATCTGGTGGATGCCGATGGCTATACCCTGGGTCGACTGGCGACTCGGATTGCCAGCATTTTGCGTGGTAAGAATAAGCCCTATTTTGCCCCGCATCAGGATACCGGGGATTTTGTGGTGGTGGTCAATGCGGAAAAAATCAGAGTGACTGGCAAGAAGGAAGAGAAAAAAGAATATTTCCGTCATTCCGGTTATCCCGGTGGCGGACAGTTGATCCCATATAAACGCATGATGGAAAAACATCCGGAACGAATTATAGAAAATGCAGTCCGCTTGATGCTACCCAAGAATGCCCTGGGCCGCAAAACCTTCAAGAAATTAAAGGTGTATGCCGGACCGGAACATCCGCATCAGGCGCAAAATCCAAAAACAATAAGCTTTAAATAAGAGGAAAATAGATGGAATTTTATGACGCAACCGGCCGAAGAAAAAGTTCTACTGCGCGTGTTCGCCTGATCCCCGGAAAAGGCGAGTATAAAATTAACGGGCGGGAAGTGATTGACTATTTTAAAAGAGAAGTTCTGAAAATGGTTATTGAGCAGCCTTTCCAGGTAACTGATACCATGGGTAAGTTCGACCTCATCGCTAATATTACCGGCGGTGGTCTAACCGGTCAGGCTGAGGCACTGCGATTAGGAATTGCCCGTGCCCTGGTGAAATGGAACGCGGAATTACGTCCCGAGCTCCGGGCAGGCGGCTTCATGACCCGGGATCCCCGCGAGGTGGAACGCAAAAAATATGGACGGCCCAAAGCACGGAAACGTTTTCAGTTTTCAAAACGTTAACAGGAGAAATTTAACATTGCCCTTCCTTTTTCGTTTGGAAGGGTTTTTCATATTTAAATCGCACACCACCCAATCTTTTAGCGGGTGTCCTGCCGCGGCAGGGTAACTAAAAGGCCGAAGGTGGTGGAGGTAAAACCCTAGAAAGGAGTTATCATGTTAAAAACCTCACTCGAAGATTTACTTAAATCCGGTGTCCACTTCGGACATCTCACCCGCCGCTGGAATCCCAAAATGAAGCCATATATTTTTATGGAGCGGAATGGGATCCACATTATCGATCTGCAGAAGACCATGCAGAATCTGGAAAAAGCCTATAATGTGCTGAAGGAAATTGCTGCCACCGGCGATCCGATCCTGTTTGTCGGTACCAAGAATCAGGCCAAAGAGATCCTGCAATCTGAGGCGATACGCTGCGAAATGCCTTACATCGTGGAACGCTGGCTGGGTGGAACACTCACCAATTTTTCCACCATAAAAAAGAGTATTCGTCACCTGGAAAATCTGGAAAAGATGAACCTGGATGGTACCATCGAAAAATTGACCAAAAAAGAGCGTTTGCATATTGACCGTGAAATCGAAAAGATGAAAAAGGTATTTATTGGCATTCAGGATATGAAGAAAATTCCCGGGGCTATTTTTATCGTGGATATTAAGAAAGAGGAAATTGCGGTTAAGGAAGCCCGGAAATTGAATATCCCCATATTTGCCCTGGTGGATACCAATTGTGATCCGGATCTGATAGATTATCCCATTCCCGGCAATGATGATTCCACCAAGTCCGTGACTATTATTTCCAAAATCGTGGCCGATGCAATTCTGGAAGGTCGCGAATCTATTCAGGCCAAAGCCCTGGAAGAAGAGGAAATGGCTGTAAAAAAAGAGGAAAAAGTAGAAAAAGAAGAAGTCATGAAAGCTGAAAAAGCAATAAAAACAGCAAAAGCAGCAAAGGCAAAAAAAGAAGAGAAAGAAAAAGAAGTAAAAGAAGAAGCAGAAACTGAATAATAAGAAAGTTTAGGATAGGAGAATTAAATGGAAATTTCTGCAAAAACTGTGAAGGAACTTCGTGAGAAGACCGGTGCAGGAATGATGGATTGTAAAAATGCGCTGAAAGAATCCGGCGGTGATATGGAAAAAGCGGTTGAAATTCTCCGTAAGAAGGGGATTGCCAAGGCAGAAAAAAAAGCCAGCCGTGAGGTAAAAGACGGATTGATCCATGCCTATATTCATCCCGGTGATAAACTGGGCGTTCTGGTTGAGGTAAACTGCGAGACCGATTTTGTCGCCAAGACAGATGAATTCAAAGATTTTGTTCATAATTTAGCCATGCACATTGCCGCATCGAACCCGATATCAATTGACCGGGAAACCATGCCCCAGGACGTCGTCGATCGGGAAATGCGTATTTATAAGGAGCAGGCTGCGGAAAGTGGAAAGCCGGAAAATATCCTGGAGAAAATCGCTACCGGAAAAATGGAAAAATTCTATGCCGAGAATGTCTTGCTTGAGCAGGCTTATATCCGGGATCCGGAAAAATCGATTAAAGATTACCTGACCGAAGTGATTGCTAAAATTGGGGAAAATATTTCAGTTCGCCGGTTTGTCCGATATCAAATTGGAGATTGATTATGCCAGATAAGCCCGCCTACCAGCGAGTGTTGCTTAAGTTAAGTGGTGAAGCCCTGGCCGGATCATCCGGTTACGGCATAAGTCTGGATGTATTGAAACAGTATGCTGCTGAAATAAAAAGTGTGGTGGATTTGGGTGTACAGGTTGGCGTGGTGGTTGGCGGGGGTAATATCTTCCGGGGTATTTCCAAAGCAGCCAAGGAAATGGACCGGGTTTCGGCGGACTATATGGGTATGCTTGCTACGGTGATCAACGGCATGGCCATGCAGAATGCCCTGGAGAATATTGGTCAGTATACCCGGGTGCAGACCGCTTTTCCCATGGAGCAGGTGGCAGAACCGTTTATCCGGCGCCGGGCTATCCGGCATCTGGAAAAGGGCCGGATTGTTATATTTGCCGCAGGCACCGGAAATCCTTATTTTACCACTGATACGGCTGCCGTATTACGGGCAATTGAAATTGAAGCAGAAGTGATTTTGAAAGGAACCCGGGTGGATGGCGTCTATTCTGCCGATCCGGAGAAGCATCCCGATGCGAAATTCTTTCCGGAATTGAATTATATGCAGGTGGTTTCCAAAGGGCTCCGGATAATGGATCCAACTGCCATAACCCTTTCGATGGATAATAAACTACCAATCGTTATTTTTAATATGAGTCAGCCAGGAAATCTGAAAAAAGTCGTTCTGGGAGAACCGATAGGAACTAAAGTAAGGGGATAATAATGACCACCAATGAAATTTACCGGGATGCGGAAAACCGGATGAAAAAATCGGTGGAGCATCTGCATCATGAATTGACGCGTATCAGAACAGGAAGAGCTTCACCCGCTTTATTGGATGTGGTGAAAATTGATTACTATGGCTCGATGGTTCCGCTAAACCAGGCTTCTTCTATTACCGCACCGGAACCCCGCCTGCTGGTTATCCAGCCCTGGGAAAAAAGGTTAATCGGAGAAATCGAAAAGGCCATCCTGCAATCGGACCTTGGTTTAAATCCGACCAATGATGGCAATGTGGTCCGGGTTCCCATTCCCGAACTGAGTGAAGAACGCAGACAGGATTTGTTAAAACTGGTCAAGAAATTTTGTGAGGAAACCAGGGTAGCAATCAGGAATATTCGCCGGGATGCCAACGATCATGTCAAGAATCTGGAAAAGGATCATGAAATTTCGGAAGACGAAAGTCATAAGGTGCAGGATGATATCCAGAAACTGACAGATGATTATGTGGGCAAAGTGGATGAGCATTATAATTCCAAAGAAAAGGAAATTCTGGAAGATTGAT
>CAZTXJ010000231.1:0-4306 GCA_964617285.1 uncultured Calditrichaceae bacterium
ATAATCAATCCAATAAAAAAAAGATAAGTATAGACTTCGTAATAGGTGAGCAGATAATCCATTACCCAGGAAAAAATAAGAATAGTGATAGCAGCCCCAATACCTACTTTTAGCAAGAAAAAAAAGTACCTTTTTCGTTTTTCCTTGTTCAGAAAAAAATTGCCAATCGCCTCTATCATTTCTTCATAAATACCCAAAACCACCGCCATAGTACCACCGGAGACACCAGGGATAATATTGGCAATTCCAAACAGGCCGCCTTTCAGAATCAGCTTGATCGTATCCATCAATATGAAATTCCTTTCTTGCTCACCAGGGGTACAAACTCCCGCCAGTTGGTCTCTTTCACCTGCAATTCTTCTTCCTTTCGGAAAATAACTTTTAGTTTCTGTTCACCATTCCCAATGATGGGGATGATCAAAATACCATCTCTCGCCAGCTGACTGATTAAATTTTCCGGTATCACCGGTGCACCTGCCGTTACGATTATCCGGTCGTATGGCGCATGGCTGTTCCATCCCAAACTGCCATCACCCATCTTCACTGCAATGGTAAAATATTTTAAGCTCTCGAATAATTGCTGGGTCCTCCTGGCTAATTCAGGTATGCGTTCGATGGTAAACACTTTCGCCCCCATCTCGGCCAGTACCGCTGCCTGATAACCACTACCCGTCCCAATTTCCAGAACTTTTTCAGATCCCTGCAGCCGAAGTGCTGCGGACATTAATGCAACCGTCGTAGGATGGGAGATGGTTTGCCCGTATCCAATCGGCAGGCTGGTTCCCTCATAAGCCCGGTGGGAGATTGCCGGCTCTACAAAAAGATGCCGGGGCACTTTTGACATGGCATTAACAACCCCTTCATCAGCTATCCCGGCCTCCAGGACAAATTTTTGAATCATTTCATTTCGGCGGGTGGCAAAGACCATCCTAGCATACGCTCCTTTAGTAAACGTAAAATTAAAACGACAAAATTTACAGTATCCCGGATATTTTTGATAGAACTTTTTTCTTTCCCATAAATGGTCGGGATGGAAACAAACCCAATTGGTACTCGACGCCAGGCGCATTTTAACAGAAACTCACTCTCGAAATGGAAACCATTCTCTTTTACCGGAAACGCGTCGATCAATGAACGGTCTATCAGCCGGTATCCGCACTGGCTGTCCCGGATGAATTTACCGGTAATAGCAGAGATGATAAGCGAGGTCAATGTGTTGGAAAGGATGCGATGAAAAGGCATGATACCTGGCTTCCTCGCCCTGTGTCCCAGCACCAATTTCAGGGAATTGTCCCGATACAGCGAAATAAAATCGGGAATCTTCTGGGGGGGATGTTGCAGATCGGCATCCATGGTTATTACAAAATCGACATATTTATTTTCCGAGAAATTACGGAATCCGGTGCGCAAAGCAGCGCCTTTGCCCAGATTTTTGGGATGTCTTAGGATTTGCAAGGGAATATTTCCTGGCAAATCAAATTTTTCCTGCAGATTGGAACCATCGTCAACAATCACAATTTTACAGCGATAGATTCTGCATATCTCTGCCAGTTGAAACAGAAGACTTTTTAATTTGGTCAGATCCGGTTTATAGGCAGGAATCAGAATACCAAATTTCTGCGCTGGGTTGTCTGTTATTTTATTTGAGTTATTTTTCAAAAGTAGTGAGATAAAAATACCTGCGTTAATTTTAAGATAGTTTGGGAAATAAGATCTGTATTAAATCAAAATGGGGAATCTTTCCGATTCCCCATTCGTCCGTCGGAGCGACTGGATTTGAACCAGCGACCCCTACCACCCCAAGGTAGTGCGCTATCCAGGCTGCGCCACGCTCCGATCCACTGCGAAATTTAGCATGTTTAGCTTATTTTGTCAACCATTTTGATGAGTTCTAAACTTTTATCAGGATTCGTCTAAAAGTCTCTGAATTTCCTTTACTTCCATCTTAATCTCGGCCACCAGACTTTTTAAAAACGAAGTGCTCTCAAAATCATCACCCGGATTATAATCCTTTAATTTTTCCCGGACTTCTTCCTCATTTAATTTTTGGGCATAGATCAAATCCCGGATATAAAATATCAGTTTTACATCCTTTTCCAGATAATTCCGGTTGGACGCTCGATTGCGGATAGGTTTTATTTGCGGGAACTGGGTTTCCCACCTTTTGATAACGCTGTCATTGAGACCGGTAATCCGGCAAACTTCGCGCAAAGAATAGACCAATTTGCGTTCAGGAGATTGGATACGCATTCAACATACCCTCATAATCTGGATGTAACTCAAATATAAATAACCAATTCTAATATAATATCAAGACCCCGGTAAATCAAAGTGAGAAGTAGGCTTTGTCGATTCTCATCTAAAAACTATCCCCAGCAAATATTAATTCAACAGTAATTATTGAAACAATCCTTCCACATAAAGCTTGGGATCAAAAGGCTCCAGGTCATCTATTTTTTCTCCCAGGCCTACATATTCCACAGGTAGATTCAGTAAATGGGAAATTCCGATAACTGCACCACCCTTGGCTGTCCCGTCCAGCTTGGTGAGAATTATGCCATCCACCCCTACCGTGTCTATAAACTGTTTCGCCTGGGAAATGGCATTCTGGCCGATAGTCGCATCCAGCACCAGCAGGCACCGGTGTGGCGCATTGGGCATAATTTTTTGGATCACCCTTTTCATCTTCTTCAACTCTTCCATCAGATTAACTTTGGTGTGCAGACGTCCGGCAGTATCAATAATCACCACATCTTTTCGGCGGTTTTTGGCGGCATTCAAAGCATCAAATACCACCGCCGCGGGATCGGCTCCATCCTGGTGTTTGATCAGATCGGTCCCGGCCCGGTCGGCCCAGATCTGCAACTGCTCGATGGCTGCAGCCCGGAATGTATCGGCTGCAACCAACATCACATCCTTCCCATCCTGTTTCAATCTCCAGGCCAATTTGGCAATGGAGGTGGTCTTACCGGTGCCATTAACTCCCACCACAAATATGACCTGGGGTTTTTCCTCAGAAAACGGATAATCTTTTCCTGGAGGTACAAATAAACCTGCAATTTCTTCTTTCAGGATTTGGAAAAGATCTTCGGCTGATTCATAATTTTTTCTCTTCACCTGCTTCTTAACCCGTTCAATAATTTCGGAAGTTGTCTCCACGCCCACATCGCCGGAAATCAATAAATCCTCAATCTCCTCCAGCAGATCGTCATCAATTTTACGGGCATAATGGATAACTTCGGTTATCTGGTCAAAAACCTGTTCCCGGGTTCGTTTTAGTCCATCTTTTATTTTGCTAAAAAAATTCATTCATTTACTCCTGGAAAAAAATACGCCTGTTGGTAAACAATATTAAAACTGTGAAAAAATTCTGATCACATCAATTAAAAATGCGGGGTGACTTTTGAAGGCAATTTTGAACAGATTCATCAGATTTCTTTTGCCCGGATCCAGCTTTAAATATTCCGAAGCTATCCGGTTAAATTGAGCGTCTTCAAATTTGAGGAGAGCTTCCTTCAAATGATAATATCTTTGATGGCTCTTCCCTACCCTTTTGTGCCATTCCCGCGCATAAGGCAATAAAGATTTCTTACTGTAATCACCGGCACGGATGGCTTTCGCGGCAATCTCTCCCGCCAATTTGCCGGCAATCATCCCGGAAATTATACCTCCACCCGAAATGGGGTTGGTTTGATGCGCTGCATCTCCGACGATCATGAAACCGTTGGCCACAATTTCCTTGAGGGTTTTGTCCGCCGGTACACCTCCGACAGTCTTTGAAATTATGGAGCTGTGTGGGAAATATCTTTCAAAAAAGATATCCAGGTATTCATCCGGTGTTTTTTCCCGGGCAAAGTTACCTGAAATGCCGAGACCGACATTTGCTGTCCGATCCCCCTTGGGGAAGACCCAGGCATAACCACCGGGGGCAAAATCCTTGGCAAAATAAAAGTCACAGGTATCACTGTCGATTTCAATATCTGCCAGCGTATATTGAACGCAGGTTTCCATATCTTTGAGCGGAGTGGTCGAGTCGATTCCGGCCCAGCGGGCAACCCGGGACTCAACTCCATCCGCAGCAATGATAATTTTACCATAGATTGTTTTGACCTCCCCATTGTTTTTCACCTGAACACCAGTAAGGTAATTGTCAGATTTTACGACGCCAATCACCTCCGAATGGGTCAAAAGTTTGACTCCTGCCCGTGTAGCTTTCAGTGCCAGTTCATAATCAAACTGACGGCGATGCAGCACGTATCCGGTCTCATCAATGTTTACAAAAACCGGGGTACCATCCGGTGCAATT
>CAZTXJ010000232.1:0-1331 GCA_964617285.1 uncultured Calditrichaceae bacterium
TGATTGGGATTCATCAGTCCCTCGCTTCGGGTGACAATACCATGGCGATCGTAATCCGGATCGTTGCCGAAGGCAATATCAAAATCATCCTTCAGCTTTATCAGACCGGCCATGGCATAGGGTGAGGAGCAATCCATCCGGATCTTGCCGTCCTTATCCACGGTCATGAATGAAAAAGTGGGATCGACCCGTTTATTTACCACGGTCAGATTTAGCTTATACCGGTGGGCAATCGGCTCCCAGTAGGCGATGCCTGATCCCCCCATGGGATCGACCCCAATCTTTGGTCCAGCTGAAGCCACAGCATCCATATCGACAATATTGATCAAATCATCCACATAGGGTTTGACAAAATCGTACATCCGGGTGGTAGAGGCAGACAGAGCTTTCTCAAACCCGATCCTTTTTATTGCTTTGACGCCACTTTCCAATATTTCGTTAGCCCGGTCCTGTATCACCGCGGTGATCTCAGTACCGGCCGGTCCTCCGTTGGGAGGATTGTATTTAAATCCGCCATCGTCCGGTGGATTGTGCGAGGGGGTAATAACCACGCCATCCGCCAATCCCGATTTTCGTCCCCGGTTGTAGGTGAGGATGGCGTGAGAGATAACCGGGGTTGGGGTATAGCCCAATCCTTCCTGCACCATCAGATTTATCCCGTGAGCAGCAAACACTTCGACAGCAGTAGCCAGGGCAGGCTCGGACAAAGCATGGGTATCCTTTCCCAGAAAAAGTGGCCCATCGATTTTGTTTTTCTGCCGGTATTCACAAATTGCCTGGGAGATTGCCAGGATATGCTCCTCGGTAAAACTTTTCTCAAACGATGAACCGCGGTGTCCGGAGGTACCGAATGATACCCGCTGCGCCGGATTTTTGACATTCGGTTTATGGGTATAGTAGGCGGAAACTAACTTCGGGACGTTTACCAGTAAATCAAGTGGTGCTGGTTTTCCGGCTAAAGGACTGAGTGCCATTTTTCCTCCGAAATGAAGTCAGGATGTATTCGATCAACTACTATTCGTTTAAATTACATGGCAGTAAATATAATAAGAAAGTGAGGGAATCTTTAGCTTTTAAATGGCAAATTATCCCGTCATATGCTACTGCCGAGCATCAGCGGAGACAGGACGCTACGTGGGGATCTCATTCCGGTTCTATCGGATTATCCTTCCCTGGGATTTTTTCTCACAAGAAGATTGCCACGACCTCCCTGTCTCGCAAAGACAGTCAGACCAGGTCCTCGCGATCCCGCAAATGAGGGAGTGGCGACCCGCTTAAGGTGCTTGCCAGAAAATCCTTCCCTGAGTCAGCCAAGATATTTTGAGATTGCC
>CAZTXJ010000232.1:1431-4271 GCA_964617285.1 uncultured Calditrichaceae bacterium
CCAGCTTGTTTTGCAACCTTTTCCGGCCTTGTGCGTCTAATAAGACGCATGTTTTCAACAGCAAATCCCAAGTTTAATTAAATTAGAGAGGAGCCCCATGAGGTTTACTGTATTTCTCTTGTTTTTCTCTGTCGCACTGGTGGCAATGGCCGTCACCGGGAGCAGGGCGGAGAAAATTTTACCCTATCAGATCTATCAGTACAAACTGGATAACGATCTGAAGGTAGTGGTGGTGCCATTCGACAGTCCCGGTCTGGCATCATTTTATGTTGTGGTAAGCACCGGATCCCGCAACGAAGTGGAAAAGGGCGTCACCGGATTCGCCCACTTTTTTGAACACATGATGTTCCGCGGGACGGATAAATATCCCCAGGAAAAATATCGTGAGATCATTAAATCGACCGGAGCATCCGCCAATGCCAATACCTCCAACGACCGGACCATCTACCACATGACCGGTAATGCCGAGAAACTGGACGTGATGTTCAAAATTGAATCGGACAGATTCAAGAATCTGAATTACTCCGAAGCCGATTTTAAAGTGGAAGCAGGCGCAGTGAAAGGTGAGTATACCAAAAATTACGCCAGTCCTTACCAGCAACTTTTCGAAGGGGTGATGAATACTGCTTTTGATGTGCACACTTACAAACACACCACCATGGGATTCTTCGAGGACGTGGTGGATATGCCCAACCAGTACGATTATTCCCGGAAATTCTTTAAGCGGTTTTATCGTCCCGAGTATTCCACCATTGTTGTGGTCGGGGATGTAAAACCGGATTCGGTGAAAAATCTGGCGGTCAAATATTTTGGGGACTGGGAGAAAGGTAATTATAAAGCGGAAATTCCCACCGAACCCAAACAGGAAGCAACCCGCTATTTTCACCTGCAGAATGCCAGCATTCCGCCTTTCCTGTTACTGAGCTACAAAGGTCCGGCTTTCAGCGATACCAAAATCGATATGCCAACACTGGATATAATTTCCTCCATGCTTTTTTCGGAAAATTCAGATCTGTACAAAAAGCTGGTCATCGAAGAACAGAAAGCCCGTTTTATCGGGGGCGGGGCATTCGATTCCAAAGACCCCAACCTGTTTAATATTCAGGCGTCCCTGAGCAAAAAAGAAGATCTGCAATATGTGAAGGACGAAATTGTGAAGGCCCTCCAGAATGTGCAGGCCAACGGGGTGGACGAAAAACTGCTGGCGGATACCAAATCGAATCTGAAGTACAGCTTCGCCATGCGCATCGACAATCCCGATGCCATTGCCAATACCCTCTGTCACTACATCGCCCTTACCGGAGATCCGGAGACCATAAACCGGGTGTACGATCTTTACGACAAGGTAACGGTGGATGATGTGAAAGCCATCGCTTCCAAATATTTTGTCCCCACCGGATTGACCGTGGCAACCATCAGCGAAGATGCAGAAGGAGGTGTCCAATGAAACAACTTATCATACTTTTCATATTCATGCTCTCAACAGTCGGTTACGGGCAAAATACGGTGGAATTAAAACTCCCCAATTCGAATAAAGTGGTTATCAAGCTGATGTTCCGCAACGGTTCCATTTCCGATCCGGCCGGTAAGGAGGGATTAACCTATCTGACCGCCAACCTGATCACCCAGGGCGGTACCAAAGACATGACCTTCAGCCAGATCCAGGATTTTATTTATCCCATGGCTGCCAATTATTACGTGTCTACCGATAAGGAAGTCACCATCTTTACTTTCGAGGTTCATAAGGATTTCCTGGAAAAATTCTATCCCATTATCACCGGGCTGATACTCACCCCGTCCTTCACTGAAGAAGATTTTCAGCGCGTTAAGGTGAACCAGCAGAACTATGTAGACCAGGTAATCCGGGCCTCATCCGATGAAGAATACAGCAAAAAGGCGCTGGAAGATTTGCTCTTCCGGGGAACCAATTATCAGTACATGAAACAGGGAAAGAGTGCCAGTGTGGCGGCGATCACCCTGGAGGATGTCAAAAATCAGTATAAAAACTTCTTTACCAAAAATAATCTGATGATCGGTATTGCCGGTAATTACCAGCCGGAATTTCTGAAACAACTGGAAACCGATATGCAGAAACTATCCGATGTTCAGCCAAATATTCCCAAACCGGGAAAAGCCAACTCTCCCGATGGTGTCCAGGTGGAGATTGTTGCCAAAGATGGTGCTTTCGGTTCAGCCATCTTCACCGGCTTCCCGTTGAATATTACCCGGGCCGATGACGATTTTGCCGCCCTGATGGTGGCCAATTCCTACCTGGGTGAGCACCGGAAATCCTATTCCAAGCTCTACCAGGAAATTCGCCAGAAGCGCTCCATGAATTACGGGGATTACTCCTATATCGAATGGTACGAAAATGGCGGTCAGAATATGCTGCCTCCGCCGGGTGTGCCGCGGCATTCTAACTATTTTTCCATCTGGATTCGCCCGGTACAGATTGCCAGTCAGCTCCGGCAGCAGTATGATGAACTATCCGATCTTTCCATCGGGCATGCCCACTTTGCCTTACGCATGGCGGCATATCAGCTGGACAAACTGGTAAAAGAAGGCCTGTCCGAATACGATTTCGAGGCAACCCGCACGTTCCTGCGCAGTTATATCAAACTCTACGTGCAGACGCCGGCAGACCGGCTGGGTTACCTGATGGATTCCCGTTTCTACGGTCGCACGGATTACATCAATGAACTGGATGCCCTGCTGGCCGGACTTACCCGGGATGATGTGAACAATGCCATCAAAAAATACTGGCAGACCAATAACATGTTTGTCACCATTGTCACCGATACCAGCGAGGCAGAGCCGTTGGCCGAAAGTTTGCGCAAGAA
>CAZTXJ010000233.1:0-4261 GCA_964617285.1 uncultured Calditrichaceae bacterium
CCGGAAAATTTAACATGGCCTCTCAAATCCGAAATCCCGGCAAGATTTGCCATAGGTTGAATTTGCCGGATGTCTGCCGAAAAATTCCCATTTATAGAATGATTTGAGAATTTGAATGAACCATTCAATTGGGATTCTCCCTGATGCATATTAACCGCAAATGTTTTTCGGACAAACCGGATATCACTTTCCATATCCGCCATGGGTTTGGAATTATAATACATCCTGCTCAAAGAGATTGTGGAAGTTGCGGTTAGATCTACCGGATTCTTCAGCGGCCCTTCGGTGTTGATATCTCCGTTAATTTCTCCGGTAAACGCCGCCTGATTTTTCAAAAGCAGGCGACGGACCGTGGCCAGGGACAAATTTGCCAGCTTCATATTAAGGTGATGGTCATAGAGACTATCCAGATGAACATTGCCATTACCGGATATGCTCCCATTAAGGATTTTCAGGTCGTATGATGGTAAGGTCAGCAGTGAGGAAGAATAATCTACCTGGAATGTGGCCGAAAACGGAATATCCGAACCGAGCTGGCCATTGGCAAATTTCAGGGTGCTATTAATTTCAGGTTGTCCTAAATCCCCAGCTAAATTAACCTCCGCGACTAAACCCGCCTGCATCGGATAAAATTCAGTTGGAACGGAATTTTTAAAAAGTGAGGCATATTTCTCAATGTCAGTAACGAGATGAAACTGGCCACTCATTTTTGCGGAATTTTTCAAATCCAGCGCAAAATGGCCATGCAGGTGACCATCGGGAAGACTCAATAGTACGGTATCCAGACGCAAAGTCTCAGAACTGAATTGACCCTGAGTCTTAAATTTACCGGTAAGAAATTCGTTTTTATCAATAATAACCCCGCCAGAATCGATCCTCATTTGAAAATCGAACAGTTCATTTTTAATCTGGCTTGCCATTAGGGACAAACCTGACAGGGAAATCTCCAGATTCGCTTTTTCGTCGGAGAAAAATATATCTGACCGATCAAGTTCTGCTTTTTTGAAAATCAACTTAAAGCCCTGGGAAAGCGAGTCGGTGGAAGATTTTGGCCGGGCAGTGGTAAATACCGCAGGAATGTTATAAGTCCCATTTTCCCGGCGAACCAGATTGGCCCGCATTTCTTCGATCGATACAGAATTTATTCTAAATTCTTTTTTTAAGAGTGGCCAGAGAGTGTATGAGACATTCAGCTGATTTATTTTCAACAATGGAATAGAAAGACTGTCATTCTCCTCACCAATTTCGATTTGTTTTAATTCAACATGGGAAAATATATTGGTCTCCAGGGAACCGATTTTTACCGATTCACCCAAATAGGAGGAAAGTTTATCCTGCACCTGATTTTTAATTATGTTTTCCCCTGGTGGTAAAGCAAGGAATGCCATAAACAACAGGATAAGAACAAACAGGATCAAAATACTTTTGAGTATCCAGCTGAAAAGTCTTTTTCTCATATATATATCGTTATTCTATTTGTGCTCCATCAATTTCATCCAATATTATATTCAAACCAGCGAAAAATGATCCAAATATAATAATATAAATCAGTTATGCAGATTAATAAAAACAAAAATCACTTTGCTGCGTAAATTTCCCAAGAGGTTTGATCCACGAAATCAGAAATATTGAAAAATAAATCTGATGTTTGATAAATGTTGTTTATATTTTTTTCGCTAAATCGGGACAGATAAATGGATACAGATCGACTAATTTTAACAAAAGAAAAACCGGGATCGGGAAATTTTACCGTATACTTTTTCTTTCTTTTACTCATATATTTTATAAGTCCGGTTTTCGCCTGGGAATTTATCAGTCTCGAGCAAAGCTATACCAAAAAGGAATACCGGATTCCAATGCGGGACGGGGTGGCCCTTTTCACCGCAGTCTATATACCAAAAGATTCTCTCAAACAATATCCCTTTCTGATCTGCCGGACACCATACAGTGTTGGGCCTTATGGGGAGAATAATTTTCCAAGTTACCGAGCGGATGCCTGGGAACATCTGGCCCGGGAAGGTTTCATTTTTGTCTACCAGGACGTTCGGGGCCGGTTTATGTCCGAAGGAAAATTTGTCAATATGCGCCCCTATATTCCGAATAAAACAGGGAAGAAACAGACTGATGAAAGTTCGGATACTTATGATACTGTCGATTGGCTGGTTAAAAATATTCCCAACAATAATGGCAGGGCCGGGATTTGGGGCATCTCCTATCCAGGATTTTATGCCGCCATGGGCCTGATGGACGCACACCCGGCACTGGTGGCGGCATCTCCCCAGGCACCACTGGCAGACTGGTTTATCGGGGACGATTTTCATCACAACGGCGCTCTGAATATCACCCTGGCTATGAACTTCTTCCCCTCATTTGGTTTACCGAGAAAAGGTTTAACCACAACCTGGCCGGCCAAATTTGATTTTGGCACCTCCGATGGATACAAATTTTTTCTGGAAACCGGCCCGCTTAAAAATATTAATAAACTCTACCTGGATGGAAAAATCCCCTTCTGGAACGATTTGATGAAACATGATACTTACGACGAGTTCTGGCAATCCCGCAGTACTTTAAAAGACTATAGCCAGGTCAGCCCGGCTGTGATGACCGTCGGTGGTTGGTTCGATGCCGAGGATTGTTTCGGTGCACTCAAAACCTACCAAACCATTGAGAAAAAGAATCCGGGTAGTTTTAATATTCTGGTGATGGGCCCCTGGTTTCATGGTGGTTGGGTGCGCTCCGATGGGGATCGATTGGGGGATATTTCCTTTGCTGAGAAGACCGGCGAGTTTTACCAGGATAATATCGAATTACCTTTTTTTAAATATTTCCTCAAGGATGAAGGTCAATTGGATCTACCCGAAGCTTTTGTTTTTGCCACCGGGGAGAATCAATGGTATAAATTCGATCGGTGGCCGCCGGAAAATATCAAAAATAGCTACCTCTATCTGCTACCAGAGAACAAACTTTCTTTCCAGCCACCTGACTCGAGTGAACACTCCGGTTTTGATGAATACCTGAGCGATCCTAAAAATCCGGTGCCGTTTACTGCGCAAATTACCACCACCATGCCCAAACCATTTATGGTAGAGGATCAACGATTTGTTTTTGAGCGCCCGGATGTATTGACTTATCAGACTGAATCACTGGACTCGTCCATCAGTATAATCGGTCCGGTTAAAGCCCAGCTGTTTGTTTCCACATCCGGGACTGATGCAGATTGGGTTATCAAGCTCATTGATGTTTTCCCTGAAGCTTCCACCGGCGGTTCTGTTAAACCTCAAAACAAAAAAATGACCGGTTATCAAATGTTGGTGCGGGGCGAAATTATGCGGGGTAAATTCCGGAACAGCTATGAACATCCGGAGCCTTTCGTTCCAAACGAGATTACACGAGTCGAGTTTACCCTGAACGATATTTTTCACACCTTCCAACCCGGCCACCGGATCATGCTGCAGATCCAGAGCAGCTGGTTTCCCCTGTTTGATATGAACCCGCAAAAGTTTCTGGATATTAACCGAGCCTCCGAAAGTGATTTCCAGAAGGCCATCCAACGAATCTACCACACCTTCCAATCTCCATCCGCTATTGAATTTAATATCCTGATAAAACAGTAAGCGATTCTTTAACTACATTGATTGGTAGAGATATGGATGCAGTAAATGGAGTTACATTGGCTTGAATATAAAAAGATGAATAGACCAGTTTTTATTTTGCCTTCACTTAAATTCAGATTAAATTAACGCCAATATTATTTGACAAATCCAAAATTCAAATCAGGGTTTTTCACATATTTACTCTTAGTTCAATAAACCATTACACGAAAGGGGTTTCAGATGATTTATAGATTTAATTTAATTCTGGTTTTTCTGGGTTTATTCCTGCTTACCGGATTTACCCAGGAAATGGAAAAGAAATCCAATCAGGATGAAATGCCGGTTTTCTGTCAGGAATTTCTCGGGCAAATTGCTTTTGTGCAGGGACGCATTATGGAGCTTGAGGATGCCATGCCCCAGGACAAGTATACCTGGCGGCCGATGGAAGGGGTAAGATCGGTCGGCGAAGTGTACCGGCATATTGCCTTCGCCAACTATGGCTTTCCCGGTATGATTGGTTTTGAATCATCCTCAGATATATCAATGAAGGATGATCCGAAAAAATGGGAAACTGCCACAACTGACAAAAAGGAAATTGCGGATGATCTGAAAAATTCTTTTGATGTATTAACTGAAACGGTCAGGAAAATTTCAGCAGACGATCTGAA
>CAZTXJ010000234.1:0-4254 GCA_964617285.1 uncultured Calditrichaceae bacterium
ATGCTGCGGGTCTCCGGATCGTTGCACCAGTTAATCCGGAACAGATTTAAAGGATGGGTTTCCTGGAAATCGATTTCCTTTAGTCTGGCCTGAATGTCCGCCGGTATGGTTTCCGGTTTTTTCATTTGTTCAAAGGTTGGCAGAACGATCTGTTTTTCCCGGCACCGTTTAATGGTAAGGTCTAAGTAGTTCTGGTTTTCAATATTCCAATTCCAATTTTCCATATCCTCTCCGCAGAAATGACGGTAAAAATCCCATTGGATTTCCTGAATTTTTTAAAGATATGTTTGAAGCTTCGTCATTTGCAATAAAAATTGTAAACTCATTACCAAATGTCTCTTCTTCCGAGAAGATTTGAAAAAATCGGTTTGACAACTTATATTCGAACAAAGCTAATCAGGAGCGCACCATGGATGAGACTGTTCATTTGGAAAAACAGAACGATATTTACCTTCTTACCCTGAATCGTCCCGAGAAGCGTAACGCCCTAAGCCCTGAACTGGTTGAAGCGCTGCACCGGGTAATTGATAATATCCGGGAGGATAAAAAGTGTAAAGTCTTGATCTTCACCGGGGCCGGTAAGGCATTTTGTGCCGGGGCAGACCTGGCCTATCTGCAGGAATTAAGCCGTTATGATGAAAGCGAGAATCTGGCCGATTCCCAAAACCTGGCAAATTTGTTCGAAAAAATTTATCAGCTCCCCAAAATCACCATTGCGATGGCCAATGGTCCGGCGCTGGCCGGGGGATGTGGTCTGGCCACTTGCTGCGATTATATTTTCGCAAATACCGAGGCTACTTTTGGTTTTACCGAAGTCCGGATCGGTTTTATTCCGGCCATTGTGATGAACTTTTTGATCCGGAAAATTCCCTTACATGAGGCGCGTCATCTCGTAATAAGCGGAGAGATAATTTCTGCTCCGATTGCCAGAAGCAGAGGAATGGTTTATCAGGTTTGTGAGATGCCCACCCTGCGGGATGAAACGATGACATTTGCCGGGAAATTGCTGGCCACTAATAGTTTCCAGGCCATGATCCAGACCAAAAAGTTGCTGCACAGTCTTCTGGATGTACCTTTAGCCGAGGGTCTGAAACTCGCCAGTGAAGTAAATGCCCGCAGCCGGAAATCCGAGGATTGTCAAAGAGGCTTGAAAAGTTTTTTGAATAAAGAAAAATTGAATTGGCGGGATTAATTCCGGGAAGCCTGCTGAAGTTTCTTTAATTCATTTTCAATGTCCAGCATCAGATCCCGGTAGACTCCCTGCTTTACTGCTTTTATTTCTCCGTTTTGAACCAGATTGTTCAGCGTGATTAAAACCCGGCGAATGAAGTCAACGGTTTTATGAGAGAACTCCTTTAATCTCCTGGCATCCTCCGGCTTACTCTCGTCCATTACCTGCAGCAAACTGTATAATGGAGTAAGTGAATTATTGATGTAGTGGTTCAGCGTTACCAGAATCTTCTGGGTTTGCTTTATTGAATTCAGACGGCTTTCCTTTTCCCGCAGCTGTTTTTGCAAATTTAAGAGCCCCTGAATGGAGCGCATTCTCAATTGCAGTTCCGGGGTAGTATAGGGAATAAAAATAAATTCATCTGCCCCCAGTTCAAACGCGATCAGCTGTTCCAGCACCAGATCTTTTTTAATAATGCAGATGAGCGGTATGTGGGAGAGCGTCGGATGGGCTTTGATTTTCTGAAACAGGTCCGAGGTGGTCACATCCGTACTTTCCAGATCCAGAATAAGCATATCAAAATCATTTCGCTGGTAAAGGGATAGTAACAGATCCTGTTTCCAGTTAAACAGTTCAACCTCAAAACCTTCCTGTTTCAGATCATTCCGGAAAGATTTTGCCAGGTTATTATTTTTGGTGACCAGTAGGATCATTTAATTTCAGCATTCGGTTAACTTCTTACTTCACTATCGAACCATTTTTTTGTATTTTTAATAGAATTTCATCATTTTGAAATTCTCTGGAAATATTGTTTCAAAAACAGATTAGTTGGATTCAAATAATTTTAAATAAATGTAAAAGGTCTTATGTCACAGAAAATAGTAATCGCCGGGGGTTCTGGATTTCTTGGAAATACCCTGATCCGGGATCTCGGTCATAAAGAATATGATATCGTCGTGTTGTCCAGGAATCCGGATAAAGCTGTGAAAATCTTGCCGGAGGGAGTCACTTGTGTAAAGTGGGATGCGATGAGCGGGGTTGGCTGGTATGAGCAAATCAAAGGTGCGGACGTCATCATCAATTTGACCGGGGAAAATGTCGGGTCCGGTTACTGGACGGAAAAGAAGAAACAAAGAATCCTGAGCAGCCGGATAAATTCGGTGAATGCCATTGTTGATGCATTGCAGAAATCCGGGGAAAAGGTAAATTTGATCATCCAGATTTCGGGGATCAGTTATTACGGTACCCGGGGAGATGAGGTTCTCACTGAATCTGCAGAATCGGGCGGGGGATTTTTAGCCGGAGTGACAATTGAGTGGGAGAAATCCGCCGAAAAATTAAAACCTTATACTTCCCGTCTGGTTATTCTCCGCACCAGCCCGGTTCTGGGCGAGGAAGATGGTTTGGCTGCAAAGGTTGCTCTTCCCTTTCGCCTGTTCCTTGGCGGGTACCCGGGGGATGGCCGGCAGTGGTTACCCTGGATTCATCTGGAAGATTTGATCGGTTGCATTAATTTTATGCTCACGAATGAAAATGCTTCAGGAGTCTATAATTTGACCTCGCCCAATCCGCTGCAGGCAAAGGATTTTTTCGGGTCGATTGCCAAAGCGCTAAACCGACCCTGCTGGTTCCGGATACCGGCGGCACTCCTGAAACTCCTGTTGGGTGATATGGCCAGGGACATGTTTTTATCCAGTCAGCGGGCAGCTCCGGAGCATTTGATTAGCGACGGCTTTAAGTTTAAATACCCGGATCTTGATGCCGCGCTTCATCAGATCTTCAGTAATGAATAAAAGCTTTACCCCGGTTTACTTTTTTGTGTGTTCTTTATAGGTGTGTGTTTTCCGAAGTTTCTCTTTAAATCTTTTCACCTCCCGGATCAAAGCATCAAAAGCCTGTCCCAACGCCTCGGTTAAATCCTTGGAATTTTTCTCAATTTTAAAGGTCTGATTTGGAACGGCTAAAACCAGGTTAGCAATATAGATATTTTTGGGCTCAATCATTTCCAGATTCAGTTTGAGGTCGAGCATGTCCTCACTATAATGAACCAAAAGAGTTTTGAGTTTTTCTATTTTTCGGTCAACCAGTTTTTGTGCGATGGGATGTAAATTGATATCTGTCTTCTGCATGGTAAAATTCATTTGTATCTCCTGTTTCTGTTAAATTTCACTTTTCCTTTTCGATATTCCGGCAGCAAGCAGGAATCTCTAATTACTGATTTGGGTAAGCCAGGCGTCAGGATAACCCTGGGTGCGAATCTGTTCCAGCCGGTTTCTGGCGTAAGATTCATCACCGAATTTTCCCAGCAGGATTTTCCACAAACCGTCCTGCTCCTTGATCCAGACTTCCTCCTGAAATGCCCTGCTCAATTGCTGCTGGTAGGACTGTGCCTTGTCGTAATTCCCGGTTACGAAAACCTGGATGGCATATAAAAATCTCTCTGCAGCATCGCTTACCGCTGGTGGTTCCGGAACGAAGGTCGTATCCTGAACGGCAGTCTTTGGGGTATGAATGGTGGTGCTGACAATCCAGGCATTGGATACACCGGCATAGCGCAACTTATCCAGCATTTTTTCCGCTTCCAGCCGCTCGCTGAAATTACCGATCTGAACCTTGTATAATCCATCGTCTTCCCGGAGGTAGACCGAATCCAGATTCAGACTGGTCATCTGCTGTACAATTGATTCTGCGTTATTTTTGTCCAGGCCGGCAAATACCTGTACCCGCAAACCTTCACCTTCTACGTAAGATCTGGCCTCAATTTTTTGCTGAATCGTACCCTTCTCTTCCAGAGTAACAGATTCTTCCGCATAATTTTCAATCAGGCTTTTAAAATCCTTATCCCATAAAAAGTTTTTCAATTCCGGAGAGGTTTGGCCAATCAGATAACCTGCAATACTCCCCAAAAACAGAACAGACAATAAAATTTGTTTTAAACGATCCATATCCTTCTCGACTCAATAAGCTTTTTTTAAGGAAAGCATGGGATAGTAGAATTTTAATATATCCTGGTAGCTTCTGCCATTTAACGCCTGACCGATGGCGCCCCACTGGCACATGCCCTTGCCATGGCCATATCCTGC
>CAZTXJ010000235.1:0-4219 GCA_964617285.1 uncultured Calditrichaceae bacterium
GGCAAACTGCTCGAGAAAGGTTAGGGCATCATGGCGGGCAGTCAATTCCTCGCTGCTTTCCCCGGGCAGCGTTTCAGTGAACGTCTGGGTGGTGTCCCCGTATTTGGCCCGCATCGGTTTTTGAAAATCCAGTTCCAGCAGACGGCCATCCGGAGCGAGTTTTATTTCATACCATTTTCCGGTGAGGTCTCGCACCGATTCCACCCGGTTTTCCCCCAGGGTAATATCAATTTTTTTATTCTTACTGGAAATCAGGGAAACATCCCAGTAACGGCCGGGCTGCAACTGCAGCGCCTGATAGACCGGTTCGAGATTATCCTGCTGCTGATATAAATTGGCTTCGATGATAAAGGAGGTTTTGATTTCCTCCTCCGGTTCGGGTATTTCTCCTTTAACCAGTTCTTTCGCCTTCTGTACCGCCTCTTCGTAGGTTATTTTAAAATCGGTTCGGGATAGTGGATGGATTTTTGGATAGAGGGTTTGTAAAAAATACCAGGCTACAAGCAGGATAAAACCATTAAGGAGGTAATTGAAAGTGCTTTTGTTAAATTTCATGGGCTGTCAGGTTATTCAATTTTGAACTATTTGTGAGATAATCTAATCATTTTAAAACCAGGAACCTGTCTTTTTCCTGAAATAGTAAATCCATTCAATTCTTAAATCAAGAAATAATTACGGAAAGGATAAGTTTCAGTTGCAGATAAAAAAGCATATTATTCCAACCTGACTACATTTCAGTAAGATGGCAGATATCCCCAATTTAAATTATAATTTGAAACGGATCGGGCGATACGTAGTTTTACAAAGACAAAAAGTGAGACAGATATGAAACAGAAGAAGGACAGACTACTGGATGATGTGTTCCGCTATCGCCGGGCGGTTGTGTTGCTATCCGCTGCCCGGGCCGGACTATTCGAGTTGTTTCAGAAAAATGAGAGCCTCACCATTACTGAAGTCACCCAAAATCTGAACTGGTCAGACCGGGCTGCAGAAATACTGCTAAATGCCCTGTGCGCCCTGGGCTACCTGGAAAAGAAAAATAACCAATACCGGATTTCCCGGTCATTTGAGCAGGTCTTCGGGAGCGAAAACTACCCGCTGATAAAAGAATGGTTGATGCACGAATGGCGGTTGCTGAACCGCTGGACCCATTTGCCGGAAGTGTTGGAGAGCGGAGAACCATTCCGGGAACCGGAGAAAAAAGCAATTCACCGGAATCACCGCAATTTTATTCTCTCCATGGCCCACCGGGAAAAGGAAAATATGGAGGCCATGTTGCAGCATGTTTCCTGGGAGGGAAAACATCACCTGCTGGATCTGGGTGGCGGTCCGGGATTGTTTGCCATTGCCTTTGCCGAAAAATATCCGCAACTGAAAGCGACTGTCTTTGATACTAGCGAAACGGAATCCATTGCCAGGGAATTTTTCCAAAGGTCCACCGCTAAAGCCAGGCTTAACTTTCTGGCTGGTGATTTTATTCCTGATAATTTCGGAAAAGGATACGATGCAGCCTTGTTGTCCAGCATTCTGCACATTTACAGTCCGGAGGAGAACCGTAAAGTATTGCAACGATTACACCAGGCAATGGTACCCGAAGGAAAAGTAATCATCCGGGATTTTCTCCTGAACCGGGACAAAACCGGTCCACTGACCGGTGCTCTGTTTGCCATCAATATGCTGGTAAATACCGACCGGGGTAATGCCTACAGTCTGGAAGAAATGAAAGGCTGGCTGAAGCAGGCAGGATTTATCAAAATCCGACGCATCAAACTGAGCGGCAATATGGCTTTGCTGGAGGCTTATCGAAAATAAAAACGGTTCTATTGCAATTCAAACGAATCGCCCACATTAAAAAGCAATACTCGTTTTTCACTCAAAACGGTAAGTTTTAATTTTTCCAGCATAAAATCCTCCCATATTTTAAGCTGTCTAAGTTTGCGAAAATCTATCTAAATATTCGAAAGAATACATCGGCCAGATAAAATATGCTTTGTCCCTAAAGGATTTGTCATATAAATTCTGGCGTTGGGTAAATACGATCCTGCTTGATTTTTGGTTTTAATCGAATTATTTCAACAACAATAAAATAGATGAATGCTGAAATTGAATATACCGCTTTGGGCGATACTCACCGGATAGGCGCCTCCGCCCATTACCTCCGCATGGGGGATTGGGGTATTTTGCTGGACACCGGTTTGGATCCCCACACAAACGATGCTCCCATCTTACCTGACTACGAAGCGATAGCCGGTAATCCGGTAAACGCCATCATTATTTCGCACGCCCATCTGGATCATCTGGGTTCTCTTCCGGTAGCTTTACGTTATTTCCCCCATGCCCGGGTTTACATGACTCCTGCTACGGCGGCGCTGAGCGAGACTATGCTGTTTCATTATCTGCGGGTACAGGAGAAAAGAGCACTGGCAAGCGAGATTAAATTTCAGCCTTTTTATTCGATGGAAGAGGTGGAGAACATTCTCTATCTTTTTCAGTCCTTTAAATACAATTTCCCTTTCAAAATCCATGGATTTCAGGAAAGTGAGATTGAGGTTACTTTCTGGGATGCCGGCCATATCCTTGGTTCTGCCGGAGTGGAAATAAGCTGGCAAAATAACCGGCTGTTTTATACCGGCAATACCAAGAAGTCATCACAATTTATCCTCAATGGAGCCCGCTACCCGGAATCGATCGATTTTCTCATCACAGAATCGACTTATGGTGACAATGAAACGGCACCGCTCATCCGGAAGCAAAATGAGATCAACCGGTTTGCCCAATTTCTGCAGCACCGGATTAACCTGGGAGGATCGGTTTTGATCCCGGTCTTTGCCCTAGGCCGTACCCAGGAAATTATGGTCTTGCTGCATCGACTTATTCAGCAACGGAAAATTAATCCGGTCCCGATTTATCTGACCGGTTTCGGCATTAAGATTAATCGCATCTACGACAATCTTCTGCACCGGGTCTACCCGAATTTCCAGCCAAAGTTGCTGCGGACCATCGCCTATGACACCTTGCAGGGCAGGCGTTACCGAAAACCTTCCATTATTCTGGCCACCTCCGGGATGATGCTGACCAATACGGTTTCCTATGAAATCGCCACCGATTTCCTTAACGAAGTTCGCAATGGAATTGCCTTTGTCGGTTGGGCCGATCCGGAAACACCGGGCGGGATGTTGCGGCAAATGAAACAAGAGAAAGTCAAAAAGGTGTTTGGAGTAACTGATATGGCCTGTGCCGTCGATATTTTCCAGTTTTCGGCGCATTCCCAGCGGGAGGAACTTCTGGCCATGGTTAAGCAGCTAAATCCATTCATCACCCTTCTTACCCATGGCGAGATTCCGGCCCTGGTATGGATGCGTGATAATATCATCGATCGCAAGTTATCGGCAAAAACTTTTATTCCGGAAAAATTAGAGCGTATTGCGCTCTCCAAATGAATCATTAAAGCCAATTTTATTCGGTTTGATGATAAATCTGCTTTGGATTTAAGGAACCCGATACAGTTTAAAAAAACCTTGCAAAAATTTATACCTCTCTTTAAATTTGCAGGCTTTGATAATAATTAATGTAAGCTTGAGACGGTAACCGATTTTAGTATCATGTTTGAAGATCTGACAGCGAAACTGGAAGCGACACTTAAGAAGATTAGGGGTCAGGGTAAACTTACTGAAGAGAACATCGCAGATTCCCTGAAAGAAATTCGCCGGTCGTTGCTGGAAGCTGATGTAAATTATAAGGTGGTGAAGGAGTTCATCCAGCGGGTGCAGGAAAAGGCGGTTGGTGAGGAAGTACTCCGCAGTGTTACTCCCGGTCAGCAAATTGTTAAAATTGTGTTTGATGAATTGGTTCAGTTAATGGGCCAATCCCAGACCGATCTGAAATTGTCCGGGATTCCGCCTGCTGTGGTCATGCTTACCGGTTTGCAGGGTTCAGGGAAAACGACTTTTGCGGCAAAGCTGGCTAATTTTTTACGCAAAAAAGGTCGGCATCCCATGCTGGTAGCAGCAGATATTTATCGACCCGCGGCTATCAAACAGCTGCAGGTGCTGGGAAAAAATTTAAATGTTCCGGTTCACGCCGAGGATTCCAGCGATGCAGTACAGATTTGTCAGGGCTCGATCAAGGATGCCCGGGAGAAGGGTGCCGATGTGGTTATCCTGGATACCGCCGGTCGTCTGCATATCGATGAAGAAATGATGGCGGAACTCGAGCGGAT
>CAZTXJ010000236.1:0-4215 GCA_964617285.1 uncultured Calditrichaceae bacterium
CCTTTGTGCCCACCACATACGAACGGGATGCGCCATCCATGGCTGCTCAGGGTATTGGTCAGGATATGGTTGATCTGTTTTTGGTCGTACCGTTATTGCTGCTCTCATTATTTTTGGTTCATCGAAAGAGCAGAGTGGCTTATTTCATTTTCGCCGGTATCTTATTTTATATTCTTTACTCTTTTGTGATTTACAGTCTGGGTGTTCATTTCAATCGTCTGTTTCTCTGGTATTGTCTCACCCTGGGATTATCACTTTATGCCTTTCTTCTAACGGTAATCCAGTTGAATCAGATGGAAGTGGAAAGTTGGTTTAATTCTAAACTTCCGGTTAAAATTATTGGGGGATATTTGATTTTTGTGGCAGTCTTGTTTTACCTGCTCTGGTTAAAAGATGTGGTACCGGCCATTCTCAACAATACCATTCCACAGACGGTGAGTGATTACAATTTGCTGGTCAATCCGGTTCATGTCCTTGATTTATCCATCGTACTGCCCGGTTTCCTTATCACTGCCATCCTGTTGATCAAAAAACATCGACTGGGATTTATTTTTACCCCGATTGCCCTGGTTTTTATATTAATCCTGACTATCGCTTTAATTGGGATGGTGGTCATGCTGCGGGTTAAAGGCATCAGCGATGAGACTTCGGTTGCCGGGATATTTATCGTTCTGGCCATCATTAGTATATTATTCCTGAGTATCTTTTTTAAGTATCTTAGAGGGGCAAATTAGCTTAAAAATTTCATTTTTACATTAAAAGACATGAAGAAGAAAATGGTTAAAAATAGTACACTTGCGCAGAAATTTTCCCGATTTAGAAAGGAATAAAGATTCTTTAATTAATGATTCATATTTTTAGATTTAATTCATCCTATCAAATGATCATCAAAATCAATAATCGGAAAAAATGATTTTTTTCTTGTTTCATTCATCATACGTAATAAAATTTGGACGAATCCGAAAATAAACGCGATATATCTTTTTATATAGATTTTTAAAAATATCAAATAAGGATAAATAATTTATAATCTCAAGTTGAGTAAATCATTATTCGAAATTGATCAAAATTTCGGTTTATCTAGATTTTAGAAAACGCTATTAAGATAATTATTTTAAATAGGGAGGAGTAATGAAAATAGTTTTTAGAATAATTTACCTTGTATCGTTCTTGCAAATTAGTGGAAGTGCCCAGAATGGCTGGTTCTGGCAAAATCCTTTACCACAAGGACATGATTTAAATTCAGTAAAGTTTATTAATGAATCGATTGGGTGGGCAGTAGGAAATAGTGGTACAATTTTAAAAACAAGTAATGGTGGATCAAGTTGGATATTACAACCCAGTGGAACGACAGATCCATTATATGATGTAGATTTTGTTGACGAAAATACTGGTACGATAGTCGGTTTGTTTGGTATTATACTTAAAACAACTGATGGTGGATCGACTTGGACATTTAAATCTAGTGGTACAACAAACTCATTATACAGTGTTGATTTTATTGATGCTAATTATGGTATAGCTGTCGGCTCGTCAGGTATAATTCTCATAACCCAAGATGGTGGAGATAGTTGGACCATAAAGCCAAGTTTATCAATATATGACTTATTTAATGTAAATTTTATTGATGATAGCGCTGCTACTGCGGTTGGTTTCTCGGGTACAATCATAAGAACCAATGACGGTGGCCTGAATTGGACCTTACAGAACAGTGGGACAACAAGTGAATTATATAGTGTCAAATTTACTGATTCAAATAATGGTATTGCTGTGGGTGGGAGCTGGACAGGCGGAATAATTCTGAAAACTACCGATGGTGGAATTAACTGGGTGACGCAATCCGTTGGAACAATCAGCGATTTATTTAGTGTCTCCCTGACTGGCAATCTCGGTATTGCTGTAGGAGATTATGGACTTATAATGAAAACAATGGATGGGGGATCGACCTGGACTGTTCAGGTGAGTGGAACAACAAAATGGATTCGAAATGTAAGTTTTAGTGATTTAAACCGTGGGACTGCAGTTGGTCAAACAGGTACCATATTAAGAACGAATGATGGAGGTTCAAGTTGGACTTCTCAAAATTCTGGAACTACACACCATTATTTTTCAGTAAGTTTTGTGAATGAAAATATTGGAACGACTGTAGGTACTAACGGCACAATTTTAAGAACAACTAATGGTGGAAACGATTGGATAGTACAATACACCGGTACGCTAAATCGACTTCATGCCGTCAGTTTTTGTGATGATAACCATGGTATTGCCGTTGGTTTTGAGGGGACAATTTTAAGAACCGATAATGGTGGAACAACTTGGACTCCTTATCCGAGTGGCACTCAAGTATCACTTTATGGAGTTAGCTATTGTGATGCAAGTCATGCGACAGCTGTCGGTAGTCAAGGAACCATTCTTAGAAGCATCGATGGCGGTATTAACTGGACAGCACAGACGAGTGGAACTACCATCTATTTTAATAATGTTTGCTTCAGTGATTCAAATCTTGGCGCAGCTGTAGGTGGTAATGGAATTATATATGCAACCGATGATGGTGGTAATAACTGGATCCAACAAAACAGTGGAACAACGAAGTCTTTATATGGGATAAGCATTATTGATACTAATATTAGATTTATTGTTGGAGAATATGGCACTATTATCAAATCAATCGATGGTGGAACAACTTGGGTACCTCAGACGAGCGGGACAACTATGGATTTGCTCTCAGTCAGTTTTACTGATATCAATCACGGGACGGTAGTGGGATGGAATGGAGTTATTTTAAGGACTAATGATAGTGGTCTGACTTGGAATCCTCAAGTCAGTGGTACAACATATGACCTGGAAGGGGTATGTTTTAGTAGCGAATTCACAGGTACTGCTGTAGGTTGGTATGGCACAATTTTAAAAACTACTGATGGTGGAATTTCATTTATTGAATCGAAAAAAAATATTACAATAACTGATGGTTTTGATCTTTCTCAAAATTATCCAAATCCTTTTAATCCGGTTACCCATTTTGTTTATAATCTGGCATCAAAGGTCCATGTCAGATTGGAAATTTATAACATCTTAGGTCAACGAGTTAGAACATTAGTGAATAAAGAAATGCCAGCCGGTGAATATAAAGTGCAATGGGACGGACGTAATGATGTTGGCAATTACCTTGGTTCCGGTGTGTATTTTTATCGAATTGGAGCAGGGGAGTATATAAAGACGCGCAAGATGATTTTGCTTAAATAGTGCCCAATGAGACCATTTTCATTACTGGTATACTTTTGAGACATTGTGGCTTAAAACAGACAATAATTAAACTTCGGTTGCCGGGATTTTTATTGTTTTGGCACTGATTAGTTTGATATTTCTGGTTCTTTTTTTCAGAAGCCTCAAAATCATAAGATAAGCTGATATGATCGCTTTATCTTATCCCGGCGGCCAGTGCATGGGACGTCCACCCAAGAGATGCAAATGAATATGATGGACATCCTGCCCGCCATGCCGTCCGTTATTGAATACCATCCGGTAACCGCTTTCACTGATTCCCTGCTCCTGGGCAACCTGTTTGGCGATGTAGATGATTTTACCTACCAGTTGCTGATCCTCCGCTTCCATTTCACTGATTTTGGCGATATGTTTTTTGGGAATGGTTAACAGATGCACCGGCGCCTGGGGATTAATATCCCGGAACACCATCACTTCATCATCTTCATACAGAATATCCGCGGGTGTTTTATGTTCAGCAATGTTACAGAATATACAGTTTGACATGAATTTTTTTCCTTCTCATACTTTCATTGTTTTACTCAATTAATAAAGATTTCTGAAAGGCTATATTTTACTTCTGTCATACTCAACTCGTTTCAGATTCCCCTAAATTTGAATAAAAGATGCCGAAATGAATTCGGCATGACATAATTGATTTTGGTTTGGTTCTTGTAATTCTAAACTCGTTTCAGAATCCCAATGAGATGCTGATCCCGCAGTTGCGGGACGGCATGACAGGGATTTCGTACAATTAAGATTTGTTTTTTTGAATTTTATATACAATGTTACTAAAAATCTAAAAAATCGTCTTTAATTTTGCTACCCCAACCGCAGCCGCAGTTTCTGTCCGCAGAATAGACTCGCCTAAATAGAGAATTTTAAATCCTGAAGAAAGTGCCAGATTGATCTCCTCCGGATGAAAACCTCCTTCCGGACCAATCGCCAGATAAA
>CAZTXJ010000237.1:0-4206 GCA_964617285.1 uncultured Calditrichaceae bacterium
GAATTTTAATCCGATTCCGGAGTGTTCCGGTCGTAACTTCAATCCTTTGGTTGAGGGATTAATAATACAAGAGGGTGTCGTGTCTGATTCCTGAGAACTTACATTGTTGCCTAAACAGAGGAAAAACAGGATAGCGAATAAGGAAAGTTTTTTCATTGTGATCGGTTCCTAAATGATTAATCAATTATTTTAATTTTTAGAGCAACGGGCTAAATTCCTGATCCGGAAAATTATTATAAAACTGTCATGGTTCTATTTTCAGGAATTTTCGTTTTCCTACTTTCAGGACCTTCTCATTGGAAAGTGATAGTTCGATTAATTCATCCGTAACGGTCTCTCCATCCAGTTTCACCCCGCCCTGACGAATCAGTCGCCTGGCTTCACCGGTCCCGGAAGCGAGCTTGGCTTCCACCATCAGATCAATCAGTCTTTTAGTCTTCTTTTTCAGGGAAAATACCGGAATATCATCCGGCACATCATGCTCTTTATGAACCAGGTTAAAGTGGTCTTCCGCTGTTTTGGCGGCATTTGCATTGTGATACATCCGGACAATCGTCCGGGCGAGTTCCCGTTTTAGAGTCATGGGATTGACCCTTGGATCCTCCAGTGATTTTTTGATTTTCCCCAATTCATTAAGATCAACATCCGTGATCAACTCAAAGTAGGGATAAATTAATTCATCGGGGATGCGCATGGTTTTACCATACATTTCCTCCGGGGCTTCATCAATGCCGATGTAATTGCCCAATGATTTGCTCATACGTTGCACACCGTCGATGCCTTCGAGAACCGGCAGGGTGAGAACGATCTGCGTTTCGTGACCATACTCTTTCTGGATCTGTCGTCCGATCACCAGGTTAAATTTCTGCTCGGTAGCACCTATCTCAATATCCGCTTTTATCATAACTGAATCGTATCCCTGCATGAGCGGATAAAAAAATTCGTGGATACTGATGGGTTGCTGGGCTTCATAACGTTTGGCAAAATCGTCCCGTTCCAGCATGCGGGCAACAGTAAATTTTGAAGCCAGATTCATGATCTCGGCAAAACTCATCTTACTGAACCAGTCTCCGTTATAGCGGACTTCGGTTTTTTCCCTGTCCAGGATCTTAAAAAATTGCTTCTCATAGGTTCGGGCGTTTTCCATTACATCTTCATGGGTAAGCCGGGGCCGGGTTGAGTTCTTTTCGCTGGGATCGCCAACCATACCGGTATAGTCCCCGATAATGACCACCACCTGATGCCCCAGATCCTGGAATTGCTTTAATTTCCGAATGCCCACAGTATGCCCTAAATGGATATCCGGGGCAGTTGGGTCGAATCCCTGTTTAATCCGTAAAGGTTTTCCGCTTTTAAAGCTGTTTTCAAGTTTCACTTTTAGCTCATCCATTGGTATCAGATCTACTGTTCCGCGGGAGATTATTTTTAACTGCTCTTCTACCGGAAGAAATTTTTCTGACATTTATAAAGCTCCTATTTAATCCTGAATTTCTTTTGCATGCGTTTTAATTCCCGCTCCTGATCCCGCTTGGCGATATCCTGCCGTTTATCATATTCCCGTTTTCCGGTGGCCAGGCCGATCTCAACTTTGGCCACACCTTTCTTGAAATATAACCGGAGGGGAATCAGGGTAAATCCCTTTTCCTGGACTTTACGATGTAAACGCTTGATCTCATCTTTATGCAGTAATAGTTTTCGTCGCCGCTCCGGCTCATGGTCGTGATAGCTGGCATCGGCATAAGAGCTGATATTCAGGCCAATGAGCCAGGCCTCACCACTCATGATTCTGGCATAGCTGTCCTTAATGTTACACCGTCCCTGCCGTAACGATTTTACCTCGCTTCCGGTCAGCACCAGGCCAGCCTCCAGCTTTTCCAGAATCTGGTAATCGTGGAAAGCTTTCTTATTGGTGGTGATAATTTTGATGCCTTCTTCCATAATCCGGTGTTATCTTAAAATGAAGCAAAAAATAGGTATTCCTCTCAGTCTATTCAAGGAGATTTTTGAATAAAAAACAGTGACTATTAACTATTTGAACTATATAATTACTGGGTATTACACAGGAATATGTTTTTATTTTTTGACATCACTTAATGAATTGTTTAATTTCAATAAGTTATGTTCATCATAATGAAGGCTGGTTATGGATATCAAATTTGAAGTCAAGAAGCAGGATGATGTGCTGATATTTACTATCCTTGATAAGGATATTACCCACCAGAATGCCGCTTCCTTTAAAGAAAAAATATTTGTTGAAATTGCCCAGGGAAACAACCGGCTTATCCTGGATTTGAAAAATGTGAATGAGTTGGATAGTTCCGGCCTGGGTGCGCTGCTTTTCGGTAAACGCCAGGCAGACAACGCCGGTGGCAATATTTTACTGGTTGCGGTTAATCCTGCTGTCCAATCCATGATTCGAATTGCCCAACTCTCCCGTGTATTTGCCACATTTGAAACAGTTGAAGAGGCATTGAAGGAACTACAGAAATAAGAACTATTTCCGGATATGTTTGTATAATTTATTCGATTACTAGTTAATTAATCTTTATCGCAGTTAAGGGATTGCATGGATTGGGCAGAAAAAAAAGTTGTCTACATTTCGATAATAATTTCCTTCCTGCTCCATTTAGTTTTATTTATCCTCTTTTTTGAATTGAATCTCTTTGCTTTTGCCGATGTGAAAAAACCGGAAGAACCAAAACCGCTGGAATTCGTGTTTGAGCAACCGCCACCTCAAACTAAAGCTGAAGATAAAGGGCCGGAAAAATTTTACGAGATTGTGGAAAATCCCAATGCCACCGAAGACAAACCGGACAATACCAACATGCTGTCAACTGCCTTCTCCCGATCCAGAGCCCCGGAGAGATTGCCCGGACAATTGCATGCAGTACCGGGAAGTCCGGATGAAAACAAGCAGGAGGAGCAGGTAAAAAAAGAGGAACAGTCTGAGGAGGAGGTTTTAAATGCTCCGGATAAGAATCTGCTGGCCTTTAATGAGAACCGGTCTTTCGATCGCTCTGCCCTCACCGGCAAGCGGCAGGAGCAGACTCCGGAAGTGGAAACCGGGCAGAATACCAGAGGCGAGAATCCGAACCGGCCCAGAGGATTTGATGCGGATCTGGTAGGGGATTTTGCCCTGAGCAGCTATCAGTGGGACTGGGCACCATATTGGTTGGCATTCAAGAGAAAGTTAAATCGGGTTTGGTTTGCCCCTCCGGCCTATTATGAGCTGGGATTAATTTATGGCCATACCATTCTTAGATTTAAGATTACCCGCGATGGCCGGATGTACGATCTGGAAGTATTGCGCCAGGTGGGACACGCTTCCCTGGAGCAGAGCTCGGTGAGCGCTATCCAGGCGGTGTTTCCTTTTTTAGCGCTCCCGAAGGATTTTCCGGATGAATATCTGGAAGTAACAATAAAGATGATTTATCCCAATCTGCGTGAGTTGAGTGCTTCGGCAGATAATCAGTAAATTGAATAGAAAAAAACAGATGATGAGTGACTTAAAGCCAATTAAATCAGTATGGGGAAATTATGATTGATATTTTTGTTAAGGGCGGCTGGGTGATGTATCCACTGTTGCTGAGTTCGGTACTGGCACTGAGTGTGGTTATTGAAAGATTTTGGTATTTGAGAAAGAAAAAAATTTTGGTTCCGGAAATCATCGGGGTATTGGATCAAATCAAATCTCCCGGTGATCTCCAGATGGCCAGATCGATTTGTGAAAAATTTAAAGGTCCCTTTTCCAGAATTGTGCTCACCTCCATCGAAAATCAGGATCTGCCTCCGGATGAACTGCGAATGCTGGTGGAAGATGGTGGCCGCCAGGAAGTCCGTATTTTGCAAAGAGGCCTGGTTACCCTGGAAACCATCGCCGCCATTGCCCCTTTATTGGGTTTATTAGGTACCATTCTGGGAATGATAAAAGTTTTTAACGTCATCGAAACACTGGGTGTTGGCCAGGCCAAGGCCCTGTCCGGCGGTATCTCCGAAGCCCTTATCACCACCGCGGCGGGTTTGCTTATTGGCATCCCCGTGTTGATTGCCTATAATTATTTTAATCACCGGGCGGAGGCTTTTATTCTGGATATGGAAAATCATGTGATACGTTTACTGGATAAATTGATCAGGTTTCAGCGAAAAGATAGTTATCAGGAGATGGAAGAAATTAATCTCCGAAAGAAATAAAATATTTAAAAACTT
>CAZTXJ010000238.1:0-1821 GCA_964617285.1 uncultured Calditrichaceae bacterium
CATCTGAACCTGAAACTGGAAATCCAGATCGAAAATAATCTGGAGAGCATGTTCAACCGCCTGAAGAATGGCAGCGGAGACATCATTGCCCGTAGCCTGACCATCACTCGGAGAAGACAGGAATTCCTGCAGTTTACCGATCCTTTATTTACCACCCGGCAGGTGCTGGTTCAGCGAAAACCGGAAAACTGGCGGCGGATGATGCTCCATCAGATCGAAGAACAGCTGATCACCACCCCGATCGATCTGATCGGGAAAAACATATACGTGGTAGAGGGATCTTCCCACTTTACCCGCTTGCAGCACCTATCCGATGAGATCGGGGGAAATATAAATATCATCCCGGTAGACGGGGATACCACTTCCGAACAACTGATTCAGATGGTGGCGGACAATGTGATAGATTACACCGTTTCGGACGACCATGTGGCACTGATCAATCAGGCCTATTATCAGGACATCGATGTGGAAACGCCTTTGAGCCTTCCCCAGCGCATTGGCTGGGCCACCCGCAAGTCCTCTCCTGAACTGCTGCAGGCGATAAACACCTGGTTGGAGGACATCCGGAAAACCGCCCTGCTGCAGGTAATTTATAATAAATATTTTGTCAACCGGAGCGCCTATATCCGCCGGGTAGAGAGTGACTATCTTTCGGTGACCGGTGGCAAGATCTCTGCCTACGACAAAATCATTCAAAAACATGCCCAGGAAATCAACTGGGACTGGCGTTTACTGGCGGCCCTCATTTACAAAGAATCCCGGTTCGATCCGTCGGCGAAATCCTGGACGGGCGCAACCGGATTGATGCAGTTGCTGCCAGCCATTGGCCGGGAATACGGCGCGCAGAATCTGGATGATCCCAAACAGAATATTGAGGCCGGCGTCCGATATCTGCAGTGGCTGGAGGATTACTGGGATAAATATATCGATGACTGGAATGTCCGATTAAAATTTATTCTGGCTTCCTACAATGTAGGTATTGGACATGTGGAAGATGCCCGGCGCCTGGCGGAAAAGTACGGCAGAAACCCCGATAAATGGGATAACAATGTTGCTTACTATATGCTACGGCTATCGGACCAAAAGTTCTTTTCCCAGGATGTGGTCGAATTCGGTTACTGCCGGGGAATCGAGCCCTATAAATATGTGGAGGAAATACTGAACATTTATTCCCAGTATCAGAAATTAGTCACGACCTAAGATCAGTATTTTAATCAGAGATTGGTTTTTAAAAACCGAGCAATTGGGGAGAAAGACAAATATGGCCTGGATAAAAATTATTCCCGAACACAATGCCGGCTGGGAGTTGACCAAAGTCTATGAACAAATCAAGGCAAAGCGTGGGAAGCTGTCCAATATTATGATGGTACACAGCCTGAATCCCGGGGCAATGCAATCCCACATGGATTTATATTTATCCATTATGTTTCACCGTTCCGGCATCAGGCGAGACATCCGGGAGATGATTGCGGTGGTTGTCTCCCAGGTAAACCAATGCGACTATTGCATAAATCATCATCTGGAAGCGCTCAATTTTTATTGGCGGGACCGGGAACGTCTGAATAAGTTTAAAAAGGATTATCACAGCTGCGATCTTCCGGAAAAAACCATTACCGCTTTGAGTTATGCGGAAAAACTCACCCGCCACCCCCAGGAAACGAATGAACAAGATGTGGCAGAACTGCGCAGCGCCGGATACCGGGATGAGGAAATCCTGGATATAAATTTAATCGCCAGTTATTTTAATTTTGTTACCCGGGTGGCCAATGGTCTCGGTGTGGAATTTACCGAGGATGAGGTTCGGGGATATAAATATTGAAA
>CAZTXJ010000238.1:1921-4197 GCA_964617285.1 uncultured Calditrichaceae bacterium
TGTCATCTCGACCGGATCCCGCATCTGCGGGAGAAGCGGAGAGATCTTTTTCAGGTTTTGTCACTGAAAATAAAGATCTTTCGACTCCCGAGCACTCAATATGAAATATCAGACTAAACAACATCATATCTATTGAGTGCTCGATCGCTCAAGATGACTGCCCCTAGAATTTAAGTTTAAAGTATATATTTAATCATGCTTTTTAATCGATTAGTTAACTTCTAAAGGAATGATGTTATTTATAAGGTAACATTTTTCAGTAATTTCTTTCTATTAACCAGATCAGGAGAGAGAATTTATGATAGATTTAAACGAAAAGGTGGTATGTCATACCCCCACTCCCGGAAAACAGCCCACCCGGATTGCCCGGTGGAAATATGAACTTGTCCGCAACGCTATCCTGTCGGTTGTTCCAAAAGATAAAGATGGAGTACCGTTTAACCAATTACCCAAACTGGTCAGAGATAAGCTGACTGCACAGGAAAGGCAAAAGATTGGTTCAATTCCCTGGTATACCACTACGGTAAAACTGGATATGGAAGTGAAAAAGGAAATTGCCCGGATACCCGGATCCAATCCACAGCGATTAAAACAATTGAAATGATACCAGAAATATTACCTGGACTGCGATGTAATCGGGCTATTTTGAGTATTTTGGATATTTAAAATGGGTCAGCTGCTCGCTTACTTCCCACAATCTCCGGGCAACTTGTTCATCATTTGATTCCCGAGACGAGTTGGCAACCTGCTTTTTTATAAAATATTTTCCGGTCACACCCTCAACCTCCGGAGAGGAAGCCAGGTAGATCGGGGTAATTGCCCCCTTCCTCGAACTGATGAGAAAGGGCCGGGCAATAAGCATGATAACTTTCATGAATCCGGGCAATTCCATTCCGAAATTCGACCTGACCGCCCCGGGATGCAGACAGTTCACAGTAATCCCGGTTCCCTCAAGTTTTCTGGCCAATTCGTAGGTGAACAAAACGTTGGCCAGTTTGGATTGACTATACGCTTTCATGGCACTATAGCTTTTTTCCAGCATGAGGTCGTCGAAATGGATATGGCCGCCCTGGTGCGCCTGTGAGCTCACATTGATTATCCGGGCGGATTTACCGGCTTTTAACAGATCCAGCAACAATCCGGTCAACAGAAAATATCCCAGGTGATTCAAGGCAAAAGTGTATTCCAATCCATCGACCGTGGTTTTGCGGGGTGCGACAATTAAACCCGCATTATTAATCAGTACATCTATATGATCATATTTGGCATGAATATCCCTGGAGAGTTGACGGATAGATTCCTGTGAGGACAAATCGCAGAGAAAGGAATCAACCGAAGCATCCCGTCTGATTTCCTTTAACTCGCTGACCGTTCGTTTTAATTTTGCCTGGTTTCTGCCAACCACGATAACCCGATAACCCTTTTCGACAAGTGCCCGGGCGGTTTCCTTACCAATTCCGGAAGTCGATCCGGTGATTAAAACAATTCTGTTTTCCATTTAATACTTCCTTTTCATTATCGTTTACCAGTCAATCTCCTGTTTGTCCTGAAGGAATTTCCCGGTAAGCGTACCGGGAGCCTCAGTAGCCAGCCAGACTACCGTTTCTGCTCCTTTTTCCACGGAGCGGGGAGCGCTCTGTCCACCCATGGCCGTGCGTACCCACCCCGGCGAAACCGAATTCACCGCGATATTTCTGTCCGCCAGCACAGATGCGAATTGCCGGGTTACCGCGTTGAGCATGGTTTTGGATATACTATAGGCCGGGGAATACCTGGACATACTGCTTAAGGAGCCAAGACCACTGGACATATTGATGATCCGGGCGCCACTTGGTAGTAGCGGTAAAATGCTTTGTATAATTCGGATGGGACCATATACATTTGTCGTAAGGGTTTGCTGAAGGGCGTCGATCGGCATCTTAACAATATTACCCTTATCAATCATGATCCCCGCATTATTTACCAGAACACCCAGCTGATCCACTTGTTTCCTTACGGCCTTAACAGCCTGTTCAATACTATTTTCATCCGCGACATCGAGAGGAACAAACCGGACATCTGAACCTTCTTTCTGCAGTTGCCGGGCAGCTTTTTCTCCTGCTTCAGGATTTCGGGCGGTTAGAAATACCCGAAATCCTCTCTTACCCAATTGACGGGAGATTTCAAAACCAATACCCCGGTTAGCGCCGGTAATCAAAGCATTTTTAACATTCATGAGTATGACCCGTTTCACATTTGTGTGTACTTACACTTACGGCAATGATAAGTTCCCACTA
>CAZTXJ010000239.1:0-4184 GCA_964617285.1 uncultured Calditrichaceae bacterium
AGAATAAGGTAGTAGGCAAACATAAGGGTTATTGGTTTTATACCATCGGCCAGCGTCATGGTTTGGGATTGTCCGGTGGTCCCTGGTATATCGTGGGTAAAAATACTGAGAAAAATGAAATTTATTTATCGCGAAATCAGGATATCCGGGAGCAATTTAATAAAACGTTTTATGTTCGGGACTTGAATTGGATCTCGGGAGACCCGCCGGAGAAAAATCGTTTACAGGTAAAAGTCCGACACGGTGCCGAATTCTATCATTGCCAATTAAAATTAAGTGCGCCGAATACCGGAATGGTAACCCTGGATCAACCGGATCAGGGGATTGCTGCCGGTCAATTTGCAGTCTTTTATGACGGGGACTATTGTTTGGGTGCAGGAATCATAAACAGTAAGGATTCTTCTGATCAAAATATCTGATTCTTTGTTGCCAGCCATTTCTACTTGCAGCATCCATTTTTCATCAATCTAAACCGGAAATATTAAGGATATATCTTTTCTGTTTCATTAAATATTCGTATGTTTAAGACGGATATATCCATAAAAAAAGGAGGCATCATGAAAAAAGAAATTACCAGGAAAGAATTTATTCAGTATTGTACGTTGGGATTGGTCTCTCTCGGTTCCCTCCCCTTGCTGACCCGTTGCAGCGGAAAAAAAGAAGAATCCACACCACAGATGAATGAAAAAAGTACACCTGAAACTTCCGCTGATCCCTGTGGCGATTTAACCGGTTTGACCGACGCCGAAATTGAGGTGCGCAAAAATTTTGAATATGTAGCCCAGACTCCCGATCCGGCCAAAAGATGTGACAACTGCGGTTTGTGGATTGCACCAGCCGAAGGTCAAAAATGTGGTGGCTGCAAAATCATCAAAGGCCCAATCAATCCGGATGGTCACTGTACCGCCTGGGTACCAATTGAGGGATAAAAATTGTATAATCCGCAAGTGAAATGACCGCTACCGATTCAGGTAGCGGTTTTTTCTTTATATAATAAAAATAATTTTCTTCTTTGAATTGACGATAATTAGTGAAGTTCACCTGGAGGATTAATGCAAATGGGTATTTTACGAAGGAAATAAAAAAATGATGGGATCTGTATTCAATATATTTGGGATGGTCTTCATCCTGTTCATGGTCATCATGTTCATCGGTATCATTTTCCGCAGTGGTTTTTCCGGACTCTTCAAGGCATTCATCAAAAAAGTTTTTGCCATTCTGTTCATCATCGCCATACTTCTCACAGTTGGCGTATTAATCTATGCTTTAATCACCAGTAATGATCCGGTAGAAGTATTAAAAAATATATATGAATTTTTGAAAGCTGAAGTTTCAAATATTTGATGTAACCTAAGCTTTTCCTGAATTCATTTCAGTTCAATATCATTTACTTTCCTTCTAACATTTTAAATCAAAAATTTATGAACTTAGATCGTGTGAATTTTTCAATTTCTATTAACTATGCATTGAATGGATTGATAATTACTTTTCTTTGACCAGATAAACGGTGATACCCCAGTTCACCGGATCACGCGGTGGGGCATCATTCCAGTCTTTAAAGGCGTGTGAATCATCGGTTTCGTAAAACACCTTGTATTTTCCTTTTTTCAACAAAACGGTTTCATCGACCATCCGGTTCTTGCGGGCACCACCGGCCCTTTCGGTATTCCGGTAGCGCATTTCCCAAACAATTTTTCCGGATGCCGCATCTTCTATCCAACCATAATCATACATATCCCCGTGCAGCCCCTCACCCAGCGCGTAAATCCGGACCTCACTGTCTTTATCCAGGGTGAATTCAAAGTTTTTATACTGATCGTCCCTCACTTCGGTAATTTTTGCCAGGATCGACGGATCACTCTCCTCCTGATAATCCTTCACATCACTCGCTTTAAAATTGTCCTCTGCAGCATAGATGGTTAGACCCCAGTGCTCCGGATCAAACGGTGGAGAGGTGTTCCAGTCCCGGTAAGAGTGAGAATCGTCAGTAATATAGTAGGCCAGGTAGTTTCCCTTTTCCAAATCAATAACCTGATCAACCATTCTGTTCTTCTGGCTTCCGCCGGCGTGCACAGTCTCCCGATAATCCATTTCCCACACCCGTTTATGGTTCCTGGCATTCACAATCCAGCCGTAATCAAACATTTCTCCCCGGCGTCCTTCCCCTATCGCATAGATCCGTACTTTTAGCGGCCGGGTCAGGGTAAAACCTTTTAACTCAAAATCATTATCCCGCACCGGAGCCAGAGAAAGGATCTGATTTTTTTCGGTGAACTGGGAGTAATCAAATTTCTTTAAACTGGCAATCATCTGGGGATCTGCCGGTTTTATGCCCATTCCCCAGAAAGCAGGATCGTCCGGAGGCATTGAGTTCCAATCCGCAGGAGAGTGAGAATCGTCAGTCACATAAACCGCCAGATATTTTCCTGCCGGTAATTCGATATCCTCGCTGATCTTTACATTTTTATCCGCACCCCCCGCTGCTTCGGATTTATCATAATCAAAAGTCCAGACCCGTTGATGATTATCCAGGTTGGTGATCCATCCATAATCGTAATCGCCATCATCGCGGGCTTCACCAGCCATATTTATTTCCATCCGAACCGGTTTATCCAGCTCAAATCCCTGGGTCAAATAAAGATCGTCACTCCTCCCATCGAGAAAAATGAAATATTTATTCTTAAATTCCTTATTCAACTTATCAATTTGATCTTCGTTTAAGAGCGTCCCCTCTCCTTTGACCACGATCATAAAATCCCGGTAAAGGTGGCGATCATAATCGTAGTCATCCCAGCGGTCATGATCAAAAATCCACTCAAAGAATGAGGATAAAAAACCATGGGATCGATCCCGCCGGTGTCCATGCCAGAATCTTTCCGATTTGAACATGGGATAAGAAGCATAATACACTTCATAGGTACCCTTGGGTAATTCTACTTTTTCATGAACTTTCTGAACTTCTATATCTCGGCTTCTGCTGGTTTCCGGCTTGAGAGACCAGACAACTGCCCGGGTATCGGCATTTAGAATCCATGGTTTTCCCATCACAACTTTCCCATACCGGTCCTCGATATTCACTCCGGTTGCATCGATATCAATTTTTTGATTGCTGTTCAGGCTAAAACCAGCGACGGCTAACTCTTCCGGATAGATCCGGTCTAATTTTACCAGGGTGTTGTCCTGGCTCATTCCCATCACAGGTATCAAGAATAAAATTGCCAAAAGCAGGTGGATTGGGACTTTCATCAATCTCTCCTTTAATTTTGAGTTTTCACCAATAAAATCAACTGTAATTACGTCAAGGGTGAAGGAATGTTACCTCCCGGATAAAATTTATAGCGGTTGTGATAGGCAAAAATCGAAGTTTGAAAGTGGATTAAGAAAAGAAAAAAGTGTTCGATTATTAATAATAGTAACATCGTTTAAATAGAGCAATATCATGAACTCTGCAGAATTATATAAATTTGCCCACCAGATCCTTCAGGAATTTGAGACCTCGCTCAATGAAGTGGAAGCTTTATCCGGGTATGTTTATCACCGGCAGATGGTTAACCGCAGAATGACGGCATATCTGGAAGATTTGATTCAATCCTTTGTGGAGAAATTTCAGAAATTCCAGATAGAATATACCGATCGCCTTAATTATGTGTGTGATTCTGCCCTGCGCGAAATGACCTTTAAAGAGAAAAAAAACCGGCCGGCACCATCCAAGATTCACTTCTGGAAAAAAATTTACGACAACCAGCCGGCAGAATTTGTGATGGAGAAGTACCTTGATGCGATCAATGTCAAGAATCGGGATTTTATATATTTTGTAGAGAACGAATTTTTTAAAACCAGGAATTTTTCTGACCAGGCCGATCAGTTCCAGGAACTAATCCAGAAAAACAGAAAATTGAGGGTGAGGCAGGAAACCGAAAAGGAGATAAAAGATTTGCGCTCCCTTTATGCTTTTTATATAAAGTCACTGGAATTTTCCAAACACACTTACTGGGATCTGGATTACCTGGAGAGCCTTTTTGCTTCGTTGAACCGTAAAATCGCCGCCCCGGTGGATACGGTTCTGTCTGATTAAATCAGACAATCAAATGCTGCTCTCGCCAATCAACTTAATAACTTACCCCTAAACCTGCTTTACTTTTTTGCCCTGGATTATTTTCCGGATTTTCTTTTCCCCTATTGGC
>CAZTXJ010000240.1:0-4139 GCA_964617285.1 uncultured Calditrichaceae bacterium
TGGTATGTACCAGCAGGACCGAGCAAATGAAAATATATATGTTGTTTATCTAGTTCAAATCCCTGAATACCAGCAAAATAGGGCGGCTTTAAAAAGTTACCAAGATTGAAATATAACTGGGATGAGGGAAAAATCCACTTATACAAATCAATAGATAGTGTCGTAGAACGATAGTCACGATCATTTAAATAAAATCTTGCCTCAAGATCGAAAGTGATACAATCACTGGGAACACGATGAGCATAGAGAAAATCCATAAAAAATCTTTTGTCAATTTCCTGATAACCCGGGACAATAGTATCCAATGGAGTAAACTCACTATTTTTTCCCTTTTCACCAAATACGATTTTTGTAAAATAAGGCCTGGCCAGAAAAGCATCAATGGTGGGAAATACGGTGAAACTATCTTTGGCAACCAATTGAAAGGTTACCAGGTTACTTAATTCATCTGAATTTGGTATGAAAAGCTCCGGATTAACGGACTGATCTTTTTCACAGTTCAATAAAAAAAGGATCGAAAATAAAAGATAAAAATATTTTGTTTTCATTTCAAATCTGCCCTCCATATTGAATTTATTCCTACATTAGATAACAGTTTTTAAATAAACAAACCGATCTATATTAAAAATACCGTAGACAATTTTATGGTAAACAGTATGGGGAAAGCAGAATCGAGTTGAAAAAATGTTCGTTTTTGGATACGGCATATCATCACCCGCCCGTTCCCTTAGTCTCAATGAATTCATTATAAATTATAAAAAAGAAACAAAAATGTCCAGTTATTTTTGGTAGAACCAAATTTTATTGTTTCTGTTCAGATAAACAGGCCAATCCATTGCATATGACATGCTTTAAATATTTAAACTCATTGATACCATAATAAAACTTTATCGCCTGTAACTAATTAATGAACCAAACCCAGCGCCAAAGCCAAAAAACCAAAGGCGCCAAAGACAAAGTGGATAACAATAGCAATAGTGGTATTCTTCCTGATTTGGACTACCGCCGGAAGGATAAAAAATATAGGAAGTGCTGAAAAGATCAAATCCAGTCCCATCGGCAAATGCCAGACCGCCCATAGGAATCCATGTACCAACCAGGTTTTGTTTTTATTGAGCAGTTCCTGTCTGGGCTGGATGTATCCGCGCCAGAGAAACTCTTCTCCAAAAATGTTAAAGAAAAAGAACAGCGGCCAAACATACAGGATCCAGAAATTTTTCTCACTAAGCGGCATATTTTGAAAAAAGAAGGGATTTGCGTCAATTTGGAAAATAGGCAGGATTATTTTGGCAATCAGAAATGAAGCGAAAGAGAGAATCATAAAACCGAGCACCGTCCAGAGCACATCTCTTCCTGAGATTTTTTTTATCCGCATCCGCTCAAAGATATCTTTCAGATTATTGGAGTTTAATTCCCGTGAACTCAAATACAGTGCCCCGAGAAACATGGGGACCAATACCAGCACTCCCACACTGATGAAGTAAGCAACTTCGATAGGAAATATCTTTTGTGCATCCAGCAAAGGGATAGCAACCCGGCAGGCGATGAGGTTCAGGATAGTTGGTATTCCAAAAAGTAACAGTAATTTCGGCCAGGTTAAGGGCTTTATTTTATTCACGATCTCTGTTTCTTATTTATGATTGGTATGGTTCTTCTCGACTATTTTGAGAAAAAAATCAAGCACAGTTTTTTAGGGACAATAACCCTATTTATCAAATTGCAAAAATTCTATCGGTGCACCATACTCTTCAATAAAGGCTACTAAAATACCCGGACTCGGGCTGTTTGGTGGGATAATTACTTTCTTTCCTTTAATTGCTTCTACCAGATTACCAACCTCAAAGGCAACATGCGGTATTGTCTTCACGATTTCCGGATATGGCGCATCCTGTTCATATCTGTTCCATTCAATCCCATAAGGATTTTTCTCATAACCACTGACATACATCTTTAGATGTTTCAGATAAACTTCGTCTTTTATTTTTTTGTCGGTAGGAATTCCGATATGATGGTATTTCAAGTTTGTCTCCATGCGCTCTTTTATTCGAAAAGTATAATAAAAAATAGCAAATTAATTTTAGGACTAATTACCATTCCAATTTATAGGTCCAGGAGGTACCGGACTCACCGACTTTTACAAAACCCTCCGACTCATATAATTTCCGGGCAAAGTTGGCGGGATCGACACTGAGACTCAAGGCGACATATCCGTCTTCATCTGCGAGATCTATTAACTTTTTCAATAACCTTCTGCCATACCCTCTTGACCGGTACTCCCCCACTATTGCCATGCCTAATTCAGGGATATCCGGATGAATGAAACCATAGGAATGATCGGATTCAGTCCATAACCGAAACCAGGCAGCACCTACCGGTTTCTTATCTATCTCGGCAATTATCGCCCGATCGCCGGTCCGACCCCAGTTTTCCAAAGGTTTTTTAATCTCATGGTTCCGGAAAAAATCATCCATTGCCGGACGTGGAATTTCCGGATTCCAGAAGAACGCTTCATAAAGCATTCGTTTTATGAATGGCAGGTCCTGGTGATTTCCAGTTCTTATTTGCATATAAACTCTGTCGAAAGGTTTAAAAAATGTGCATCTATTTATAAACTCGGAAGAGACTTACCCATTTTACAAAACAGAAATTTAAATTACCATATTTTTTTCCGATGACTATAACTCCAGAATTCCCTTGTTTTGTTAATCCCGGCTCCAATTCTTCGGAGAAAAGAAACAGAAATAAAAAGAGAAGATTATTTTCATGGTCCGATAACACAAAAGACGCTGGGTTCTGGCGCTAGGGTATCGTAAAATTGCAATACAAAAATTTACAAGCATGCCTTCGAAACATTCCCAAAAATCTGCCATGGAGATTGGAATGCGGCCGCCGGATGTTATTTGTTTTAATTTTATTTGGAGTATCTTTTAGGCTAGATAATTTATTTTTACCGGTATCTTCCTCATTGCCATTTCTTATTAGGCAGTGATGGGTAAAACCGGATTATATCCCTGAATTGGCTGAAATCTTAATATTTGTATACACCAATATATTTTGGTAAACACAAATAGGAATCGGAATAATAATCACATTGCAAGTAATTCTTGCGGTTTGTTTTCTAAAGTTGCAACACCTGTCCGTAAGGTATGAGCATATTCTTCCTGTAAAATTTCGAAAAGTTCTTTTACTGATATAATTTTGTCCACCTTATAGGCATTCGCCCCGGCAAAGGTGAAACCATTACGTAATTTGCCCATTTGTGCATTGTACAGTGCATCGGCAATACAATATGGCGCTGTTCTGAAATCACAGGTCTTTAAACATTTCCAGGGACATTTAAAGGGCATTTTAATACCTTCGGACACTTCTTCAAGAAAACGGTTACGTATAGCTCTTCCCGGCAAGCCAACCGGACTTTCGATAATGGTAATATCCTCTTTTTTACAGTTGATATAGGACTGTTTAAATTCATCAGAGGCATCACACTCATGGGTTGCTACAAAGCGGGTAGCCATCTGAACCCCTTTCGCTCCCATTTCCAAATATTTGGCAATATCAGCACCGGTGAATATCCCACCCGCGGCGATAACAGGAATTTCTTTATTTAGGTGTTCCTCATAAGTCTGAATGACCGCGATAACTTCCGGGATAATTTTTTCCAATGTAAAATCCGGATCATCAATTTGGTGTATTTTAAAGCCAAGATGTCCGCCAGCCAGGGGCCCTTCGACCACGACTGCATCGGGAATTCTGCCAAAGTTTTTTTCCCAGTAGTGAAAAATAAGCTGGGTGGCTCTGGCAGATGATACAATGGGAACAATTTGGGTTTTTATTTTATCCAATGAAAAACTTTTCGGAAAATGCAAAGGTAAACCTGCTCCCAGAAAAACAATATCAACTTCCTCTTCTATGGCACATTCCAGGAGATTATCATAATCTGACATGGCAACCATAATATTGAGCCCGATTACTCCATTGCTCAGCTTTTTTGCCTTCCTGATCTCTTTTCTTAAAAAATGGATATTAGCCTCTCTAAATTTCATCTGGTTGTCCCGATCAAGTACGCCAAGTGCCACTGATGAAATCACCCCCACCCCACCTTCATTAGCTACGGCGGAAGCCAGCCCGGATAAAGATAT